>JBEKQO010000214.1:0-13110 GCA_049519635.1 Terriglobia bacterium
CTCCCCCAAAGGGGCGAGGGTAATAAAATCCATCCTCCCCTCGCTGGCCGTGGCGACCGAGGGGCCCGGGGGTGAGGGGGTCATTGCAACATGCCATTGTCAAATCTTATCCGGGACACCACGCTAGGAAGCAAAAGGGCGCTACAAACGAGGGATCATCGACCTCGCACGCCAATCGACGGTCTGCGGTTGCCGCTGGGCATCGGCCATGAGAAAATCTCACGGTCAAGGGGGAGACCATTAAATGAACAGACGGGAATTTCTTGGCAGCGGCGCCATTCTAGTGCCCGGGATCGGCAGGGGCGCGGCAGGCGGGCGTCAACCTCCGGGCGACGCCCGAGTGTTTCTGTTCGATAGTCCGGACATGCCGGATCTCTCCGTGCTGCTCGGCAATCGCCCGGCGGTGATCACCCCGGGCCGCGAGGGAGAGGCCACGCTCTCGGCGCCGGACTCGGAAGTGGCGCTACAGGCGACCTATTCGCGGGAGGGGCCTTTCGAATTCTGCCGCATACGGCCTGCGCCCGGCTCATTTCTGGCGGCGGAGGAGCTGAAGCTGGTGTGGGGATTTCCGATGCCGTACAACGAGTCGATGACTCTCGACGCCGACGCGCTGGAAGGCCATCCCCACTACCTGCCGGATGGCATCACCATCCCGCCCGCGCATTATCTGAACTGGGGAACGCTGTTCTACCATCGCGAAGGTAATCTGGCGATCGGGACCCGGCTGCGTGGCGCGACGCCCGCGGCCAGCCGATGGGGCGCGCGCACTGGCCCCACCAGTCCAACTCAACTGCACATCTGGACGGAAACCGGCTCGCCGGAAATGGAGGTCACCATCTTCACATGGCATCCCGCGGACCAGCGTCTCTGGTGGGCGGAGTGGTATCAGGACGAAGAACGACGGGAGCCGGGCACGCATCGGGCGTTGTTTCCCGTGCTGAGTCCCCTTCAGATAAGCTGGGCGCCGGGAGAGCGGCAGACGATCCAGATCGTGCCCAGTCCCAGCGAGGGGGGCCGCGCCATGGTTTGGACGCTGATCGACGATGTCTCAGGCGAAGTGGTCGCCGAGCGTCGCTTCACCTACCAGTTGCCGGTCACGCATCTCACCGTCGAGGTCGGGCAATGGCCGACGGGATTGTATCGTGCCGTGGTGACGCCGGCTGGCGAGAAGGTAGACGGCGCCGCCCGCCGGCTCAGCCAGAAAATGATGAATCTGATTGTGCGGCCCGCGCAGGGCTCGCATCAGGTTCTGTTTGTGGCCCCAACCGACATGTGGCGCGCTTACGCGAGTAACGGCGGCCACGCCATGACCTCCTGGCGGGAATCCTGGCATTACGATAGTGTCGGCTACTCGCCCACCGTGCTGAATACGCGGTTCCGCCGTAGTAATCACTACTATTACGGCCTGTACGAGCGCTGGTCCGACATCAAGCACTACCGGTACCTGCGCGAGCTGGCGCGGCAGGATGGCTTCACCATCGCTTATTGCACGCAGGACGACATTGCCGGTGGGCGCGTGCGCCTTGACGATTACCGGCTGGTGCTGCTGGGCAATCACGCCGAATTCACCACCCTCCCCTGCTTCCTGAATTTTCGCAACTACCTGGCCCGCGGCGGTGCGGTGATGGTCCATGGCGGCGACTCGTTTGCGGTGATGGTGGAGTATCTGCCCAGTTTGCAAGAGCCTCGCTATATCTGGCAGCGGGAGCACGTCTGGATGCACCTGACGTATTCGAACGATGATTTCCAGCCCCCCCAACTGCTTGCGCCCAATGCGCCTGCCGACGCGCCGATCACGCACCCCGATGCCGGAGGCGCGGTCGATTACCTGAACGTCTTTCATGTGAGCGTTGCCCATTGGCCGGACTCCGGGCGCGCCGTTGTCTCGAATGTGGACCATCCCATTGTGCGCGGCCTAGGATTGAAGCTCGGCGACCCCGTGCCGGGCCGCTGGGCGGGCGAAGCCGATATGATCTACGAGCCGGCAGCGTGGGATGTTCTGGCTCGCTCCGTAGAGGCGACCACCGAGCCCGCAGAGAATTTTCTGGAGCGGGTCAAACAGCCCCCGTTCCATCGCCCCGGTCTTTCCGTGCACAAGAACCTGAGGCTGGCCGTGATTTCCGGCGAAAATTTTACCGGTATCCTGGACGATCCGGCTAACACGATTTTCCGTTCGCTCTATGCGCGAACCGTGCACTACTTTCTCGACGCCGCGCCGTTGCCGGAAGACGGTCAGGCGTTGCTCGCGGTTGGCGACGGAGGCGAGTTCGCCTTGCCGGCGCCGGCGACCGTCGGGGCGATTCGATATGAGCTCCCCCAGTTCATCAATTTTGCGGATACCGCCTGGTTCCGCAAGCCGTGGCCGTATGCGCATTACGTGGTGGAAGGTTCAGAAGACGGGAGCACATGGACGGTACTCGCGGACCGTCGCCATGGTCCGTGGCGCGGTTTGCAGACTGACCGGTTCGCCCCGGTCAGACTGTCGCGAGTACGGCTATCCGGCACTCTGTCGAACGGCGAAAATTTCCGTGTCAATAGCGTTCGACTCTTTAGAGCAGTTTTGATTTAAGTGCTTACTTATCCTGTAGCACAGACCGTTAGCGCCAACACTGAGCACTTAAGAGGTTGGAGGAAATTATTGATCCATCTCTTTCGGAAAGGCCTCCTCACCCCCACTATTAGCAAAACGTGGGGCCCCCTCCGCCTTGCGGTCCGCCCTTCTAACCAAGACTCGCCAGTCGGTTCAGCCCATCCAGGTACGCTTTGGCACTGGCTTCAATCACGTCCGTGGAAGCGCCGCGCCCCACGACCCGCCGCTCCCCTTTTTCGAGCTGCACCGTGACTTCACCCATGGCTCCCGTACCGCCCGTGACGGCGTGAATGTCGTAGCGCACCAGGTGGGCCGAGTCTCCCGCCAGTGCCGTAATCGCCTTATAGACGGCGTCCACGGGACCGTTGCCGATGGCGGCCCCCTCCCGCACCTCCCCTTGGACGCGCAAGCGCAGGGTGGCGGTGGGGATCGCCGACGTACCGCTGGAAACCTGCAAGTATTCGAGCTGCCAGACTTCGGGCACCGGGTGCGATTCATCGCGCACGATGGCGACCAAGTCCTCGTCAAAAACCTCAAGTTTCTTGTCCGCCACAGCCAGAAAGCGCTGATAGATGACGTCCAGATCCTCTTTGGAAAGCTTGTGTCCCAGCTTTTCCAGGCGCGCGCGCAACCCGGCCCGTCCGCTGCGCGCCGTCAAAACCACACGGCTCTGCGCCAGGCCCACGTCTTCCGGGCGCATGATCTCGTAAGTCTCCCGGTCTTTCAGAAATCCATCCACGTGGATTCCCGAGCTGTGTGAGAAGGCATTTCCGCCGACCACGGCTTTATTGGGCGGAACCACCATGCCGAGCAGATCGGAGACCAGGCGGCTGGTGCGGTACAACTCGCGGGTGTCGATGCCGGTGGACACACCAAAGAAGTCGGCACGCGTGCGGAGGGCCATGACGATCTCTTCCAGCGCGGCGTTGCCCGCCCGTTCTCCGACTCCATTAATCGTACCCTCCACCTGGCGGGCGCCGTTGCGAATGCCCGCCAGAGAGTTGGCAACCGCCATGCCCAGGTCGTCATGGCAGTGGACGCTGAGGGTGGCGCGCTGGATGTTGCGAACGTTTTGGGCAATGCCCCGAATCAGTGCCCCGTATTGCTCCGGCACCGCGTAGCCGGTCGTATCGGGAATGTTGACCACGCTCGCGCCGGCATCGATCGCGGCCTCGAGGATTTCGTACAGGTACGCCGGCTCGGCGCGGCCGGAGTCTTCGGCGTAGAACTCCACATCATCGGCGTGGCTGCGGGCTCGCTTGACCGCGTCCACGGCCATCTGCACCATTTTGACCTTCTTCTCACCGAGCGTCTTGCCGTATTTCTCGTCGCGGAATTTCCCCATGATGTGAATATCCGAAACGCCGATGCCGGTGTGGATGCGGGGCCTTTTGGCCCTTGCCAGCGCCCTGCCGCAGGCCTCAATGTCCTCGGGCACGGCACGCGACAAACCGCAGATCACCGGGCCCTCAATCTCCTGCGCGATCCGCTTTACAGCCTCGAAGTCTTCCGGCGAAGAAGCGGGATATCCCGCCTCGATGACGTCGACTTTCAGTCGGGCTAACTGCCGCGCGAGCGTGAGCTTATCGGGGCTGCTGAGCCTCGACCCAGCCGCTTGTTCGCCATCCCTCAGCGTCGTGTCAAAGATCGCCACTTTCTGTCCTTTGCTCATACCCGTCATCCCCATCGTAAAGATCTCACAGGCATTCTCCAGACCCAAGTCGGACCACTGCCTGCGGAGCGCAGCCAAGATTGTACAAATTACCACGAAATGGGGGTCCGATGGGCGGAGCTGACCCAGCATACTGTGGTGCTGTGCCGGCCAACTCCGGCTAGTGTGGTGGTCCATCTAATTCTTGACGGCAGCACACACGGGAAGGGTCGCGCCCACATAGAATTCGATGTATGTCTTTTAGGGCCTTTGGCCCGCGAAACCTGTCCATCGCCAAAACCCTATCGGCTCGAAGCCCGTTGATTATTTGCGCCGCTACCCCCACACTCCATCCTATGATCGAGACACTGCGATGGCTGGCCATTTTCATATTCGCAGCTCTTAGAGAACGCCGCGACTTGGCCCGGGAGAATCTGGCTTTGCGGCAACAGGTGGGAGTGCTGAAGAGAAGGCATGGGATTCCCAGACAAACCCGGATTTCTCACCGGTTTCGGCGGTTCTCGTTGGGCGGTGGAGCTTTCAAGCCCCAAAGGGGCGTGATAACTTAGCCCAGGCCAACGGCCTGGGTTTCCAGATTGTTACGCGGCCGAGCCCTGAAGGGGCGATCCACGAAACTATGCTTCAGACCAACTGCTTAGGACGGATCGGTAAGCGCAAAACAATTTCGACGGGCGTTGGCGCGCCCCTTCAGGGCTTGGCGTAGAGCTTCCTCCTCGAAACCCAGGCCGATGGCCTGGGCTATGGTTTCGCGCCCCTTTGGGGCTTCCCAGCATCGCTGCCCACGGGCTGGTGAAAAGTTCGGGCTAAAGACGGGCCGCCGATTGTTTTAGTGACAATATGCTTGACTCAGCGATGGTGAAACCGGTTGTCGTTGTGGACTACGATCCGAGCTGGCCCGGACTCTTCCAGTCCCTTCGTAATCGCATCGCCGGGGCACTCGGCGGCATAGCGCTGGTCGTTGAGCACGTCGGCAGCACTGCCGTACCCGGCCTGGCATCCAAGCCCATCATCGACATCGATGTGCTTCTTAGGTACACCAGTGGTGGCTGCGCAACGCTTTGAGAATATTCTGTTCATCGAGTTCGTGTGTCTGAGGCCAACTCGGGAAGGGTGCAGTGCGAACCGGCGTTCCGCCTTTTAAAGCCAGGACGTTGGGGTTCGCGGAAACAGCGGGCGCACGCCGAGCCAGGCTCGCTGTCGCCAGACCGGCCGAGGTCTTTTCCAGGAACTCCCGGCGAGTTAAATTCATTTCCTTCATGGTCACACCTCGTTTCTCACACTGAATACTCTACTGGACCTTGCTTTCAGCGGTTGTCCGGTATATTTTTATGTTATCGGCTCGTCGGGAATCCAAAGTGGAAATCCCGATAGTAGCCGATCAAGTATATCTGGTATCCGGCGGCAAGATTCTGGGCCCATTTTTTAGGCAATTTTTGAGAACATTACGGCAATAGATTTGTACCGTTACATCTGATCCCAAGGAAATTGAATCCTCAGCCTGAAAAAATTCCGGCTCGCCAAACGGACCTCAAGCGGCCGGCATCGTCGAACCCAAGACGGACGAACTGCCCTGCCCATTACCTTGAGAATGCGCATTAAGTTATTCATACCGTGAAAACATACCAAAGGAGTTTATTCATGCCAAATCGACGCACATTTATCCGGCAAGCTCTGGGCGGATCGGCTGCCCTGGCGGCCTCGGGACTATTTCCTTCCAGCCGTGTGCTGGGAGCCAACGACCGCGTCCGCATCGGCCTGATCGGAGGCGGAGGCCGCGGCCAACAGATCTTCAAGACGGCATTGAAGTGCCCCAACGTTGAAGGCGTGGCGGTGGCAGATGTTTACACGCGCCGCCTGGAAGAGGTGAAGAGTTTCGTACCGAACATCAAGACCTACCGTGAATTTCGCCAGTTGCTCGACGACAAGAGCGTGGACGCGGTCCTTATTGCCACTCCCCAACATCAGCACGCCTTGAACTTCGTGCCCGCCGTTCAAGCCGGCAAGGACATCTATCAGGAAAAGACCATGGCGTTCAATCCTGATCACGCCAAACGGATGCGGAACGCGCTAACGGGTTCCGGGCGGATTGTTCAAGTCGGCATCCAGTCCACCAGCGGCCCGGCTCCCGCGCAGGTGCGCGAATATCTTACCGCCGAGCGCATGGGTACGATCACCCAGATCCACACCCATCATTATCGCAACGCTCCCTACGGTGGCTGGAAGCGGCCGCTACCCGACGATTGCAACCTTGAGCACGTCGATTGGAAGACCTTCCAGGGAGAAGCAAAAGAATATCCCTTCGATCCCAATCGCGTCATCAATTGGCGCTTCTACTGGGATTACTCCGGGGGAAACGTATTTGAAAATATGGTCCACCAGGTGGGGTTCTGGTTCAAGCAGATGGATCTCGGGATTCCCCTGAAAGTCGCGATGAGCGGCGACAACTACCTCTCGCCCCATATGCAATTGCCCGACACCATGGACGTCTCCATGAATCTTCCCAACAAGATGCTGTTTACGTGGAACTCCATGTTCGGAAATAGCCTGTTCGGCGAGGGCGATGACTACGTGCTCGGCGACAAGGGAACGATTTTCCGGGATGAAAACGAGCGCGTCCGCTACGCCCCGCAAGGCACTAAGCCCGGGGAAGGGACGCAGGCCGCGCTGAAATCCGCCAAAGCCCTCGATATCGTGGGTGAAGACGATGCTACCGTTCCCCACATGCAGAATTTCATCGACTGCGTGCGCAGCCGCCAACAGCCCAACTGCCCGCTGGAAATCGGCTTCCGCTCCGCGATTGCCTGCCAGATGGCCGTGGCTTCTTACCGGCAGGGCCGCACCGTGCGCTGGGATGAAAAGCGCGAGGAGATCGTCTGACGGTATGACTTGCGGGGCCCTTTTCGCGGCTCGCATCGCCTGAAATCTCGTCGCCCTCGTGGTAGGGCAAAAAACGTACCCCCCGGGTATGTTGCTGAACACACCCGGGGGGTGGATAAGGGATAGTTCCTACGGAAGCTAGCAGTTAAAATATAAGCTTCAATCCCAATTGCACCAGGCGAGGCGCCCATGCACCATTAACCTCGCCGTTTCCGATGTTGTTGGCATCGTTGCAAGTTCCGCCAAAAGGCGTCGCACCGCTGCAGCTCGCGTTGATGGATTTCCATTGGGGATGGTTGAATGTGTTGAAGGTTTCCAAGCGGAATTGGAAGGAGGAATGCTCCCCGTTGAACCACGGCGCCTCAAAACTCTTCAGCAAGGCAAGGTCCCAGTTGTTCCGCCCCGGACCCGTCAAGATGTTACGCCCCATATAACCGAACATACCCGATTCCCCATTCGCATAATACTGCGAGAGGAGTGGTTGCGCGATGGCTCCGGGATTAAACCAAGTTGGCACGGGGCCAAAGGTAGGATCGTTCACGGTTCCCTTCTGGATTTTGAGCGCTCCCACAGTGTTGCACCGCAAGCCTTGCCCAATGCCGTTTTGCATTCCATTTTCGCCGCAATTGAAATCCACCGGTTCGCCTGAATAGAAGCTGGTAATGCCGCTGAACTCCCACCCGCCCAGGCCATTCCTCACGAAGGAAGCAGAACTGTGCTTGAAGAAAGGCAAATCGTAGACGTAATTCATCACCAAGACGTTTGTGAGGTTGAAGTTCCCCGTCCCGCGCCAACGCGGGAGATCGTAATCATCTACGCCCCCGCAGGTTAGGGGTTCCCCGCCGGCGCTATTTTCGTCGATGGCGTGGGAATCCGTATACGCCGCTTGGAAGGTCAGGCCGTGGCCGACCGCGTGGCGTAAATTCGCCTGCAGCGAATTGTATTCAGAAGTCGCCGAGAATTCGTAATAGGTAATGTTCCCGTAATCCTGGTAAGGAGCAAAGAAAAAAGTTGGCTGCAACTCGTTGATGATGTCATTCTGAACGTTACAGTTGCCGGACGAATCGCATCCGTTTGCTCCCGCCAAAGCGGGAACATTCACCGTCCCGGAATTCATGGCCGGCAGGTTAATGTTCCGACCGGTATTCAGGCGGCGCGCATTGCTGCCCACCCACGCGACGCTAAGGAAATTACCACCCTTGAACTCATGTTGGAGGGTAACGTTGTATTGCATGACGTAGGGAATCCGCATATTGGTGGGTACAGCGCCCATGCTGGCGGGAGCGAGGGGACCGGGGACGATATTCTGGTACCCCACGATGTTTGCCGCCACCGGCGACAGGACCGCAGGGGGACCGCCTTCAATTTCATTCACCCCCACGTCAATGCCCGCGGCGAGGTCATGGTACATCCCCAATCCGCCACGAATTGCGGTTTTCCCATTGCCTGTCGGGTCGTACGCAAAACCCACGCGTGGAACTAATGTATTGTGATCGGAGTTCATGCAGGCCAGGATCACCTCATTCATCAGATTGGGCTTAAAGGTGCTAGTGAGACGGAGCACCATGTTCTTGGCGGGAACCTGCCAGGGGCTGACCACCGAGTCGTAAGTGTCACCGGACCAGAGAGCGGGCGTTAGTCTCTGGTTCCAGCTATCTTGGGTAAAGCGGACGAACAGCGTGGTCTTGACGTTAATGTTCTGGTCCACGCGGATTGCCTCTTGCCGGTAATTCGTAGGAATGCTCGGAGCTGCCACGTAGCCGTCGACGCCGTTGTTAGGATACGGGACGTAAGCGTTCAACATGTCAACGGCGTTGGGGTCGAGCGAATATCCCGCCCCGGTGAGAGTATCCATTGGCAGACCATTGGCAGGATTGGCGGGCAGGACGCATCCGGAAGCAGCGACAGCATTCTAGTTCCCGGAATTTGGATCACACTCGCTAAAATCTCCCTGGCGCATGCGCAAGGTGGGTGTATTCGCCCGGATGACGGTTCCCTCCCGGTACCGGGCCAAGCGTTCTGGGGAAAATATCCTCTGGTAACCACGCGCACGGAGTTGGCGTTCGAGGTAAGGCTCACGGTTTAGCGGTGGAGTGGAAGAACCCACGGGGATACCCTCCGCGGTCATGGCCTTGATCAGCGTATCCTGGGAGATGCCGCTGAAATGCTCCTTACTGAAACGAAGTCCAAAATTGTAATGCGATGAGCGGTCGGTCCCCGGGTAGAACTCCTGCGGCATGATCCCCGGAACCTTGCTCAACTGTTCCTTGAGATAGGCGGCATTCGTTTCGCGGATCAGACAGACGTCTTCGAAACGCGTAATCTGGGCCATGAGGATGGCGGCAGCGAATTCGGAGATGCGGTACTTGGCGCCCCGCGTGACAAAGGTCTCTCCTTATTTTGGAGGGCGCCCCCAGTCGCGGAAGGTATACCCCTTGGCGATCAGGTCCGCATGATTGCTGATCATCGCCCCCGGCCTCACCGCCCGGCAATACCTTGGTCTCCTGAAAGCCGAAGCACCCGAGGGTTCCCATGGTGCCTGCTTTTTTGCCTTTCCACTGCGTGGTATGCGCCTGCGCCGCGTCCTCCACAACAGGAATATTATGCTTCTGGGCAATAGCCAGGATTCGGTCCATGTCGGGAGGCGCCCCCAGGATGTGGCAGGGCATGATGGCGCGAGTATGCTCGGTGATCCGGTGTTCAATGTCATCCGGGTCCATCTGGAACGTCGCGAGGTCTGTACCACAAATACCGGCAGCGCGTAGCACAACATGATGGCGGCAACGTCCGCAATGAAGCTGAAGGGAGCAACCAGCACTTCATCGCCGGGCTGAATTTCCAGTACCTCCAGCGCCGTGTGCAGGGCGTGCGTGCCGCAAGGCGTCATCACGCATCCGCCCGCTCCCTGGTGGTGAGCCCAGGCCTTTTCGAACTGGGGGATGAATTCGCCGTCGTAAGTACACCAGCGATGATTGCGCAGCGCCTTTAGAATATTGCTTTCATCCAATTCGTTGGTTTGGGGCCAACTGGAAAATGGATTGCTGCGCACCGGCGTGCCTCCCTGCACCGCCAAAACGTTGGGATTGCCGGTGGCCGCCCGGGCGCTTGGCACCACGCTGGCCGCCACTCCCACGGAAGTCGTTTCCAGGAATTCGCGTCGAGTTAAAGACGTATTCCTCATGATGAGATCTCCTCTCGCATCATGGTTAACAGATTCTCGCACGCTGGCTTACCGCCCTACGGCGCAGTGGTTGCCGCGGGCTTCAGGTACCGGTCGAACCAATCGGCCAAGCGAGTGATGATGTCCAGGCGGTGGTTGGTTTGCGCGATGGCGTGGCCCTCACCGGGATAGACCACCAACTGGGTCACCGTGCCGAGCGTCTTGAGGGCGTGCCAAAACTCCAACGATTGCGCCACCGGACACTCGCCGTCGAGCTCGCCCACCATGACCAGGGTGGGCGTCTTGGCGTTCCGAATGAAATTGATCGGCGCACTGCGGGCGTAAACCGCGGGGTCTTCATAGACCGACGCGCCAAAATAGGGAATCAGCCATTCGTCGATCTGGTTCTCGCCATAGTAGCTTTGCCAGTTGGCGATGCCCGCGCCCGCCATGACGGCGTGGAAGCGCTGGGTCTGGGTGACGGCCCACATGCTCATGTACCCGCCATAGCTCCATCCTGCCAACCCCACACGCTGGCCATCAACGGAAGCCGACTTTTCAACTTCATCCACTCCGGCAACCAGGTCGCGGAAATCTCCGTAACCAAAGTCCTTCACATTCGCGGCCTGGAACCTCTCTCCCCGTCCGAAACTACCGCGCACATTGGGGAAGAACACGAAATACCCTCGCGCCGGCAGGTCCATCACGTACGACGTCACGTTGTCCCAGGAAGGCCAATGCGAAAGCAGAGATCTGCCGGGCCCACCATGAACCCAAACCGCCAGCGGATACCGCTTCGTGGGGTTGTAATTTTGGGGATAAATGAGCCAGCCTTGAACCTGCATTCCATCGCTGTTCCAATGGATACTCTTGAATTCACCCCACCGGGGTTTTACCCCTTCATTCGCATGCGTGATCTGGCGCCAATTTCCGATGGGACCGGCCCAGACTTCCGGTGGGGTCTGGAACGAATGCCGAATGACTCCGGCGCGGCGCCCGTCCGCGGCCAGCGAAAAGCTCGTACCCCACAGGCCGTTAGTGATATTTTCCGGTGCCAATACCAACGTCTGGCGGTTTCCGCTTGCAATTTCCAAGGAGGTGAGGGCGCTCGAACCATCCTGGACTTCACCCACTACAAGTTCCTTTGACGAAGGCCTCCACGCCAACCAGACCGCAGACGCCTTGACGCCCGGGGTGAGGTTGCGCGGCTCACCGCCGGCCGCCCGGATCACAAAAACATCCCCTCCGGTAACCCCTTCGTCACTCATCAACCCCATGATGAAAGCGATGCTGCTGCCATCCGGTGACCAGCGGAGCACAGCAATTTGCAGCGGTGGCTGGTAAATAGAAGTGGTGTCACCCGTGCTCGCGTCGATCGTGTAGAGTTGGGCGCTGTACCAGTTGTTGTCTCCGGAACCGTGCGCCGCGATGGCAGCCAGGCGCTTGCCATCGGGAGACCAGTCATATTCGTAAATGTAGAGATCCGATGGAGACAACAGCTTGACGGCTCCGGTACTTACATCGACGGTGGCCAGTCTCTGCTCGTCAACCTTTTCATCGACCGCGCCCACCGGCGAAGCTTTCGGCTCCATCGGCCCCACGGCGTGGGCGGAGCTTTCCGTCAGTAGAATGGCAATCGTCTTCCCGTCGGGCGAACAATGAGGGTCGGCGAGGAAACCCTTGGTGTGGGTGAGCTGGCGCGGCTTACCATCGCTCGCGTTTGCCACATAGAGTTGAAGTTGGCCCGCTTCGGCAGCGTCCGAAAGGAAAGCAATCTGCTGGCTGTCGGCAGACCAGGCGGGGCTATGCTCGGCATGATTGCCGCCGGCAGCGCTGATGCGGCGAAGGGAGGCGGACGATTCGGCGCCCGCGACCCATAGTGCCGAATACCTGGAGGGCGCACCCTTCTCATCCTGCAACTTTTCGACCCAGGCGAGGCGGGCGCCGTCAGGCGAAATGGCGACTTGGCGAAATTGGTGCGCGCCCAGCACTGACTTGGCATATTCCTCGATCGAGTGGCCTTGCTGCGCCGTGGAGATTGCGGTAACGGACAGGACGGAAAAGACGACGGTGAAAACACGGAACGCGGTGGTATGTAATCGCAAGCGGGAACTACGCATCGACTCACTCCCTTTGAACGCGCAGCATGGCCTCAGAGGCCCGAGTTCACATAGGGCTCCAACCGTTTGGGTTGGCGTCCTATGCCGAAAGCTACGCATAAATATGATCGGTCCACTCCTTGATTTTCCACTCCATTCCTCGGGGGAGCCATCCGTACTGGCCGGGCTTGCCCAATCCGCGGCAGGGCCACTCGTAACTCATTTTGTGCGTGTAAAAGTCCTGGGCAGGGTCGAGCATGCGCCCCGCTTCCAGACACAAGACCTTCCGTCCTTTCGTCGCCAGCACATCGGCGGCAATGCCGCCGGCAGCGCCCGTACCCACAACGACCAGGTCGTAAATAGGCAGTGAAGCCACTTAAAACTACCCCTGTTTCCTTGAAGTTTGTATGCCCGATTTGCCGCCCGAAGTATAAAGGGCAACGGAATAGGACCGCAACTTAAAGTTAAAGCGAAAACCTGCCATTCCTAAATCCCGCAGCATTCCAATTTGATAGGGGCGCGCCCCTGCCCGTGATGCGGTCTCTCCCGGCGCAACCCCGCGCACTGAAAAGGTAGTGGTGTCACTTGCCGTGGCACGGCCATCTGAAGCTGTGAAAAAATCAATTTTGGGCCTGTTATCCACGATGTAACTCATTGAAAATGCATGATGCCAAAATTTGAAAATCCGATTTTTTCACGGCTTCTCTTGGCC
>JBEKQO010000215.1:0-19030 GCA_049519635.1 Terriglobia bacterium
CAGGCGGACGAACTCCACATTGGTGCGGTTGGGGAAGTGTTCATTTCGCTCGATCTCCTGGCCCAGCCGCAGCCAATCGACCGTTTCGAAATCCGGCACGAACACGCTGCAATGGGGATTCCCCATGGAAGTTACGCTGACCGGCAAGTCGCCCCGATAGGTTTTCAGCGGGAAACGAAGAATGGGAGAGGTCGCGTCTGCCGGTTGGAATGGAATTTCTGCGGCGGTGAGAATCGGGGATCCCATTCGCACGCGAAATATCCACTTCCCTTCACCGGACTTCCCCTTCTCGATCATCTTCAACCCCGCGAGGGTTTCGATTTCCAGCGTACGCTTCCGGGGCCTACGTTCAATGAGAAACGCGGCCGCGCAGCGAATGCCGTTTCCTGACATCTCCGCTTCACTACCGTCCGCATTGAAAAAACGAATTCGCGCGTCATGTCCTCGCGCCTGTGATTTCATGACCACGATAAGGCCATCAGCGCCGGCACCGGTATGACGATCGAGGATCTTGCGCGCGAAGTGGGTCTGATCGGAGGGATGGTGCTTCTCGAGGACCACAAGCCAATCATTCCCCTGCCCGTGGTACTTAACAAAAGGGATGATAACTCTGTTCATGTTGGAGATAGATTGCCCCCGGCGAGCTTCCCTCACCCAGCGCTACCGTTCCACCCTTTCCCCCAAGGAGGCGAGGGAAGTTAACGGCCAACAGCTTACAGCCAAAAGCCCACAGCCGCTTCCCCAAGGGTTCGACGGCCGGGCGCACGGTTATTTGTCAGCCCTCAGCCTTTACCGTTGTCACATTTTACGCAGCCGGTAAATTTTGAAGCCGCCCTCGCCCTGAAATTCCCCTTGATCTACGACTTCGAAATCCGTAAAAGCCTGGGGGTAAGCCTGCATCAGGCTATCGATGGCGTCGCCATCGCCACGGATAATCCACTCCACCCACTTTTCCGGCTCCGTTTGCATTTGGGCCCGGAACTTGCGATTCTGACTCGATAGGGTATTGCGAAAATAGATGCCGACTTCCGGCATCACGCAGGGCCACTTCCCTAAGGCTACCAGCACGCGTTTCCCGTCGTAGTGCTCGCGAAAGAATTCGATGATAGCTCGCTGCCGGCGGGCGCGGCAAGGGGTATTCAGGACTCCTTCCTTCACCACGGGCAGTTCCCTTGGGCCCGCCGCTGTCAGTTCAACAAATTGCCCTCCTAACAAGGCCAGAAAAATTATCAGCAGGATTGCGCGGAGCTTCTTTCCCAAACGCGGAGAGAACACAAAAGACGGAAACAGAGCCACAGCCGCAACCATTTCTACACCGTACCGCAGGTTGTAATAGGTGTGCGGGAAAAGGGTGGGCACATACAGCGGGATCGCTGCATGAGCCATCGCTTGGATATAGAAGGGCAGCGGGACGATGAACAGCACGGCAACGGCTCCGCGCCGGGATTCACGCAAACTTGCACACCAGGCCACCACACCCAGCGCAGCCAGCTCCAGCGCCCAAACGCCGATCACGAGCTTTAGATCTTCCAAATAATAGCGCGTGGAAAGGAGCAAGCTCCCATCCGTGGGATAAGGGAACGCCGTCATTGCCAACTGGTGGGCGTAGATGTCTTTCGCCGAGCCGCGGCCCATATAGAATTCCAAGGGGTTCTGGTAGCGATAGGCATTGTGAATAAGCCACAACAGAGGCCCCGTCCCGGCGACGCCGGCGAAGAACGACGCGCGCAGAAAGCGCTGCCTCCACGGGTACGAGCGAATCAGGAACACCAGCAGCGTAGCAAAAGGCAGAACGTTCCACCCTTCATAGCGCGTAAGTGTTCCCATAAAGGCGGCTGCGGCTGCGCCCGCCAGCGATTTCCAAGAGCCCGATTGCGAATAGCAAAAAAGTGCATAAGCAACCAACACCGACCACATCAGCGCCAGGGGCTCCGTAAGCGGCGTGCTCGCGAGGTAGAGGAGGCTGGGGCACAACAAGGCTCCGGCCAGCGCCACAAGCCCGGCCGCCAAATTGCGATTGATTTCCGCACCCAACCGGAAGAGCAGATAACAGGTCAACGCAAACGCCGCAGAGGAAACCAGTCCTCCGGCCAGGCCGGTGCGCCAAAGAAAATCGTTGGTAGCAAGCGGGGCACAAATCAGGTGGTAAAGGGGCAACCAGACGCTGCCAATTTCCTCATAGCCAGGAGTCATGGAATCAAAGATGCGGCGCGCGCCCTCCATATGGGCAAGCCCGTCGCCATAAAGGTTTGACAGTCCTCGAGTGTAGAAGAAGTGGAGGCTGGCGCAGGTTACTCCCAGAATCAGAAGCGCGACTGCGCCATGCGCGGGGGCGGGAATGCGCCAGGGCACAGGCTGAGACGGGTGGGATTCGGCGGGAGAATCATGCATCAAATTGTGTCAAGTCTTTGATTTCGCGGTAGCGCGATTCAATTTCCCCCGGCGTCAAGCGCAAAAGCCGCCCCAGCCCGAATTCTTCCACGGCGAAACTTCCCATCACCGACCCGTACACAGCGGCACGCCGCAGGTTGGCATCCGACAGGTCACCGGTACGCGCCAGATGGCCCATGAACCCGCCCGCAAAGGTGTCGCCCGCGCCCGTGGGATCGTGAACTTCATCAAGAAGGTAAGCGGGTACGGTGAATATGGAATCCGGGCCGAAAAGTGTGGCGCCGTGCTCGCCGCGCTTGATCACCACCACGCGCGGACCGAGTTTTTGAATGCTCTCGGCAGCTTTCTTCAAATTGCTCTGGTGGGAAAGCATCCGGGCTTCGCCTTCGTTGATCAGCAGAATCTCCACCGTCGCCAGTACTTTTGTCAAATCCTCGGGCATGCCCTGAATCCAGTAGTTCATGGTGTCAAGGGCGCTGGCGCGAAGGTTGGGCAACGCACGGCGGACATTAAGCTGCAATACGGGAACGATATTGCCGAGAAAAAGAAATTGAGTGTCAAGGTACGCCGCGGGTATCTTAGGCACGAAGCTTTCAAACACGTTGAGCTGGGTGTCAAGCGTGTGCGCCTGATTCATGTCGCCCATGTACTCGCCCTTCCAGCGGAAGGTCCGGCCGGGAACTTGTTCCACTCCCCGGGTGTCGATGGATCGTTCGCGAAAAACCCGGAAGTGCTGCTCCCCAAAGTCTTCGCCGACCACTGCGACGACGGAAACCGAAGTGAACCAGCTTGCGGTGACGGAAAAAAAGGTCGCCGATCCTCCAAGAATTTCCTCCACCTCACCATAAGGCGTGCGAATAGAATCAAATGCAATTGAACCAACCGCCAGTAGCGACATAGGTATGCTGTTGACCTCGCGAAATTGGATTAACCACCAGTTTTTTACTTCAGATACTTGCCCACCAGCAGGGCCAGTTTTTTCTTGGCCGCGGTGGGAATCTTCGTACGATCGGTGAGGATCGCATGGGCAAGCGCCGAACCGCATTTGCAGTCCCGCTCCGGAGGGAGAGAACGCACCGCGCGCCGCACAACCTTCTGGGAATTCTCTACGTTGCGCGAAAGATAGTCAAGGACTTGCGTAACCGTGACCGCGTCGTGATCGGGGTGCCAGCAATCATAGTCTGTAACCATGGCCAGTACGGCGTAGCAGATTTCCGCTTCGCGCGCCAATTTGGCCTCCTGGAGGCTGGTCATCCCGATAATGTCCATGCCCCACGAGCGGTAAAGGTTCGATTCCGCCTTGGTGGAAAACGCCGGGCCTTCCATGCAAAGGTACGTCCCACCCTTATGAAACGCCACGTTGAAGCCGGCACATGCTTCCGCGAGGGCGTCAACCACCGTGGGACAAACGGGAGTATCGAATCCAACGTGCGCCACCAACCCGCCCCCGAAAAACGTGGAAATGCGCTGCCGCGTGCGGTCAACGAACTGGGTGGGCAGCGCCATGTCCGTGGGGCGGAAATCCTCACGCAGGGAGCCCACGGCGCTGACCGAGATGATTCTTTCCACCCCGAGCTTTTTGAACCCGTAGATGTTGGCGCGGTAATTGATCTCCGAGGGAGTGATCACGTGGCCGCGCCCATGGCGCGCGAGGAATGCAACCTGCCGCCCCTCTAGCGTGCCGACAATGTAAGCGTCCGAAGGTTTTCCAAAGGGCGTAGTGACCCGTACTTCGCGAGCCTTTTCCAGGCCCGGCATATGGTAGAGACCACTGCCACCGATGACTCCAACCTGTGCTTTGGCCAAACTTCCTCCTATGCCCGCGCGGGGCGAGATTCGGGGAACTCGTCTACCGGTTGCGCGGTGATCTTGCCGTCAATTTCTACTAATCGCGCCCAAGGAACGCAAGGATCATGGGCGAAGACGATCAGGGCTTTGGATTCGACCAGTTCCGGCAAGAGGCGCTTCTTGTTGGCCAATGTCTCCAGTGGATAAAGGTCAAAGCTGGTCATCCAGGGGTAGGCAAGATGGGCGCTTGTGGGTACGAGATCCGAGGGAAAGTACGCCGTTTCGCCTTCTGATTCCACCCGCACGCATTGCATGTATCGAGTGTGCCCCGCTCCAAGCTCCACCCGCACGCCCGGAACGATTTCCGTGTCACCCTCCAGAAACTCCGTTTGCGCCTCTGCCGCGGCGAATAAGTCTTCCACGTAGCTGGCACGATTGCGCTCGGTGGGATGGTGTGCGTCTTCCCATTCGCCGCGCTGTATGAAGTATCGCGCGCGGGGAAAAGTCGGCACAAGCCTTCCATCCTCGGTGCGAACATTCCACCCGCAATGGTCGAAGTGCAAGTGCGTATTGATAACGATGTCGATATCCTGGGGTTCCAGTTGCAACTTGTGGAGTTCACCGGGAAGAGTCCGGGAGTGATCCACACCATAAATCGCATTGTATTTTGCATCGAATTTATCTCCGATGCCGGTTTCCACCAGAATGTTCTGATCGCCCGTTTGAATCAGCAGGCACGTCAGGCCGAGCCGGAGGCGATTACGGGAATCGGCGGCCATTTTTTTCTCCCACATCACCTTGGGAACAACCGAAAACATCTGCCCGCCATCAAGCAGGAAACTTCCGTCGGAAATAGCGTGGAGGTCGAATGCGCCAAGTTTCATGATTCCTCAATCAATTCGATAAGCACCCCGGCGGTGCTCGCAGGGTGAAGAAAGGCAATGTGCTCGCTGCCCGCGCCGACCCGGGGCTCACGATCAATCAGGCGGACGCCGTCGATCTCTAGGCTGCGCAGCGCTTCCGGCAAATCCGGGACGGAGAGCGCCAGGTGATGGATTCCCTGCCCGCGTTTGGAGATAAAACGCGCGATGGGGGAATCCCTTTCCGTGCTTTCCAACAACTCCACGCGGCTATCGCCCAGCCGGAACACTGCCACGCGCACCTTTTGGTCTACAACGTTCTCTTCCGCCTCGGGCGCTTTTCCCACGAGTTTCTGAAAGATGGGGACGGCCCGCGCCAGGGATTCCACCGCAATGCCCAGGTGATGAATCCTAACTCCCCCATTGGACAAAGAAAATGCGGGGTGGATGCTCGCGGCCCCGGGCAGCATCCCAGCGATAATTTCCTCCACGACCTCATGCGGATCAATTTGATGCGATAGCAAATCAGCAACCTGGCGATCCAGTGACCCGTCGAGGAGCGGTCCGGCAACCGCTCTTTCAAAAAGCGTTTGTCGCAGCAAATCCAGAAGCCGGGAGCGCCAGTGCTCCTTGCGCCTGCGCCCTGCGACATCCCCTTTTTCGCTGAAGGTGTGGAACCGATCGAGCGCCTGGAGCAAGTCGGATATGCCCTGCCCCGTAGTAGCAACGGTTTTGACGATGGGAGGGCGCCAGCCATCGGGGCGTAATGCCAGGGATAGCATCGCCGTGACTTCCTGCTCGACGCGGTCGGCCCCGGGGCGATCCGCTTTGTTGATGACGTACACATCGGCAATTTCCATGACTCCGGCCTTAAAAGTTTGAATGTCATCGCCCAGGCCCGGCACCAAGAGCAGAACCGTCACATCCGCAAGACGCGCGACTTCCACTTCGTCCTGCCCTACTCCCACGGTTTCAATCAGAACGACTTCGCAACCCGCGGCGTCGAGGACCGTTACCGCATCCTGAGTCGTGGGAGCGAGCCCGCCCAGTTGTCCACGCGTTGCCATGCTGCGAATATAGACGCCCGGGTCATTGGCGAGGCTTTGCATGCGCACACGGTCTCCCAGGATTGCGCCACCGGAAAAGGGGCTGGTGGGATCGACTGCAAGGATTCCAACGCGCCAGCCGCGGCGGCGATACTCCAAAGCCAGTTTTTCCACCAACGTGCTCTTCCCAGCTCCCGGCGAACCCGTAATTCCCACCACTCGCGCCCGCCCTGCCTTGGGGAACAACTCGCGCAGCAGAGGAACCGCCAGGGGGTCCCGGTTCTCCACGGAGGAAATGGCCCGCGCGATGGCACGCCGGTCACCGGCAAGGATCCTTTCCGCAAAATTGTGATCTATCTCGGGCATGGTAAACTTTTGGCCGCGAGGGCTTCGCCCAGCCGTCTGTCACCCTTAAGGAAATGGGTCGAAACCCCAAATGCGCTTCGGGCAGAGGTGGAATATCCATTTTATCTGCCTATAATTCAGGCTATAACACAACCCGAAGGGCGTCAAGAAAACGGGTAGTGGCGCAGGGCCCCGTCATTGTCCGGGGTGCCGCACACGTCAAGAGCTACGAATGCATCATCTGCGGATAGACCCCTCACCCACCGCCTTGCGGTCCCCCCTCTCCCCAAGGGAGAGGGTTGGGATTTTGATTTTTATCCCTCTCCAAGGGGAGAGGGGGGACCGCAAGGCGGTGGTTCAGATAACTTTCGGTGCAGAAAGCGTCGTGTTTCACATCCCCACTCCGCAATCGTGCTAAGCTATTGTGCGGAATCGGGCTGTGAGGCGTTCTCCAGGCGAGGAGCGCCTCCCTGCCTAGGCCTGCACTGGCGGAATTCCGAGGATACGAATTTAACCGAAGATGCTTAAATGCCTAACCTGGTGTCTGACACTGGCAGTGACTTGCGGATTTGCGTCGGCGCGCGAGCGCGAGCCACAAACTGCAAAAGTCGCCATCCAAGCCGGTGGAGCGGGGTGCCGGGTGGATTTGGACGCGGACGCAGCGGGCACCACTAATGCCTCGGGAAATCTCAACATTGCGGAGGTCGACCCCGGTGACCATTACATCCATGTGCGTTGCCCGGGTAAGCCTGAGGCGGCCTATTTCATCTCGCCGAAAGTCAACGAGACCGCCCGGATCGGCCCCATGCCGGACGCACCGTTCTCATCGGCTGAGAGCGATCCAATCGCCCTGGCAGAGGACAAAGCCCAGTTGCGCCGGCTGGTGCAGCAGGCTGTCCAACTGCGCGCGCAGGCGCGGTTAGACGAAGCGGTGGCCGCTCTGCGCCAAGCCATGAAGCTGGATCCGGAAAACTCCGATCTGCACCGGGAGTTGGGCATCACCTTCTTGTTGGCCAAAGAGTGGAAACGCGCTCGGGTGGAAATGATCGAGGCCATCAGGCACGATCAGACCGACGCCGACGCCCACAATGGCCTCGGCTACGCCCTGGAGAAACTCGGGGATATCGATGGCGCATTAAAGGAGTATCGCACCGCCACCAACCTGGAGCCCGATGATCCGACCTACCGCACGCACTACATTGACACGCTCGTAAAGATTCAAACGCGGCAGGAATTGAAGAAATGAAGCGGTTGTTTTTTAGCTAGTGTAGTGTCCAGCAATTGGATGGACAATGTAGCGCCGCCATCTTGGCGGCGTTTGCCGGCAGGATGCCGTCGCTACGACCGAAACATTGTCCAGGTATTTCTTGGACACTATACGAGCCGGGAATTCTCGCCTTGGGTCCGGAAGGGCCGGTCTTCACAGGCTGTGAAAAAGAACCCACTGCGCATAGCTACCCGGGCGCGGTGGTTTTCCCCGGTAAGCGGGTAGCGCAGTGCCCGCTCTCCGGCGCTGCGGCTTTTCCAACGGTCCGGGCTCTTGCCGCGCCGCATCAAAATAATCCGAATTCTTCAGGGCCGCGTCACCAAATGCGCGTCGAGGTGGAAAAGCCGCAAGGTTGGAGTGCGAGCCTTGAGCTACACTTTCTAAGGAAGAATTGCATGGACTCTAGATTATTCTCGTTTCCCGCGCCCCAACCTCAGGATGCTGCGGCTTTTTGCGGGACAACGACTTCACGCAGGGTTTTCAAGGCGCGTTCACATCCGGCCCGATCCACATCCAGGTGGGTGACCATGCGAATGAGTTGCGCGTTCGTGGCATTAGCCAGGACGCCTTGAGCGGCCAGAAGCTTGGAGATCTCATAAGCCGTCAACCCTGTCCCGGTAACGTCGAAAAACAAAATATTGCTGACCACCTTGGCAGCATCAACTTTAAATCCCGGAATTTGCGCCAATTCGCGGGCCAGAAACTTGGCATTGGCGTGATCAATATGGAGACGCTTCGGACCTTCCTCCAACGCGATGAGGCCGGCGGCTGCCAACACACCGGCTTGACGCATTCCGCCGCCGAGCATCTTCCGGACGATCCGCGCCTCCTCGATGAATTCTCTGCTCCCAACCAGCATAGATCCCACCGGCGCGCCCAAACCCTTCGAAAGGCAGAACGTCACTGAGTCAAATTTTTTGGTGAGTTCCACGACGGACTTCCCCAGGGCTGTGCTGGCGTTGAAAATTCGCGCGCCATCGAGATGTACAGGCAGGCCGACGGCGTGGGCATGATCGACGATGTCATCCGTGTTCGCGGGCGGATAGACCGAGCCTCCTGCCAGGTTGGAAGTGTTCTCGATCTCAATCAGTCCGGTACGAGCACGATGGTCGTTCCGAACACGAACGTGCGGAGCGATCAGGTCCCATGTCAGGATTCCGTCCTCGGCGTGAATCGTGCGGGGCACAAGTCCGGAGAATGCCGAGACCATCCCCATTTCATAATTGTAAATATGGCTTCGGTCCTCGCAAATGACCTCATGTCCATGGTGTGTCAAGACCTTGATGGCCGTCTGGTTCCCCATAGTTCCGGAGACAACATACAGGCCCGCTTCGCGGTTGAAGATTTCCGCCGCCCGTTCCTGAAGGCGGTTGACCGTGGGGTCCTCACGGTAGACGTCATCCCCTACCTCGGCGTCATACATGGCCTTACGCATTGCCTCAGAAGGCTTGGTGACGGTGTCGCTGCGCAAATCTACAATACCTGCTGGCATAAGTTCTCACGCTCCGATCATAAATAATAATTGGCGAGCAATATAGCGGTCGTCGCAGAATGCCGGCCTAATTCCCCCTACACGGAAACGAATTCCTGGAAAATCTCGTTGGAGACAAGGTAGGCGTGGGGAGCCATACGGACGCTGTCCCCCTGAACAACCACCCAGCCCTCCTGCGCGAGGTCGTGAATCTTACCGTCCCAACGTTGGAGGTGGGCTGCTCCCCACCGCTCCCTCGCCTGCTCCAAATTGACGCCTTCAACTTGCCGCAAACCGAGGAAGAAAAATTCTTCAACCTGCTCGTCGGCGGTGAGGATACGAAACTCGTCGATAGGTGGCTGCCCTGTATCCAATTTCGCCAGGTAACTCTGCACCTCAATCTGATTCGACCACCGCCGTCCACCGTCAAAAGAATGCGCCCCGGCACCAAGGCCGATATAGGGCTTAAGCTGCCAGTACTTTCGATTGTGGCGCGACTCAAACGCCGGCAGGGCGAAGTTTGAAATCTCGTATTGGGCGTAGCCCTCGTTAGCGAGGAACGCGCAGCCGGATTCGTATGCGTCCGCCATAAATTCATCACCCGGCACTGCGGCCGCATGATAACGATTCCCGGCGTGAACCACTTCCCTCCCCAGGCGGCTCTTTTCATCAACCTCGAAAAGGTATAGCGACACATGCTCCGGCCGCAGCTTCGCCGTGGCCTCCAGGCTGCGGCGGAACGAATCCTCCGTCTGGTAGGGCAGTCCGGCAATCAAATCCAGGCTGAGGTTTTGGAAACCCGCCTGACGCGCGCGATGCACAAGTTCAGAGGTGTCGTCCGCAGAGTGCAGGCGGCCGACGGCCCGGAGTTCACGGTCGGCAAACGTTTGCGCGCCGATGCTCAGCCGGTTCACGCCCAGGCCTTGCAAAGCATGAAGCAAGCGCGGGTCCGCTGAGCCGGGAGTTGTTTCCAGCGTGAACTCGACGTCCCCGTCCCAGCGCAGGTGGTCCCGCAAGGCGTGGACCACAAGCTCCAGGCGTTCATCTCCCAGCAAAGTTGGGGTACCGCCGCCCATGTAAATCGAATCGACAGTATGCGTCAGGCTCTCGGGGGGGATGCCGAACTCGGCGAAGAGACTTTGCCAGCCTTCCAGTTCTCGCTGGAGGCAACGGGTGTATTGATCGAAAATGGTGCTCCGCTCCACCCGTGAGCTGAAATTGCAAAAGCTGCACTTGGACTCACAAAACGGAACCTGGATATAAATGCCGAGGGTTGACATGTCAGCGTTCGGAGCGGTGCTCATTTGGCGTGCTTCTGATCGGTCCATCGTTGGCTGCTGCCCTTAATCCGGCAACACTTTGATCCGCAACTCTCGGCGGCGCGGGCCATCAAAATCGCACAGGAAAATTCCTTGCCAGCGGCCCAGGATCAGGCGGCCCCCTTCCACAAGCAATGACTTCGAGTTCCCAATCAGCGCAGCCTTCAGGTGGGCATCGCAATTACCATCGTTGTGGTGATAGTTGTTGTCACGTGGCGCCAACGACTTCAGGAAATTGTCGAGGTCCTTTTGCAAGGCCGGATCGTCATTCTCATTAATCAGAATCGCCGCCGTAGTGTGAGGGACGAAGAGGAAACAAGTACCGCTTTGCGCCCCCGACTCGGTTACGACCTTTTGCACCAGGTCGGTGATATCCTTGAAATCGACCCGCGCGTGGGTTTCAACGTGGGCCGTGTGCATCCGGGCAAGCGTGCGCTGCGGCGAAATCACTCTGCCGGCTTCGGGTGATGCCATAGGTCCTCGCGTCCTCGCTCACTCATGGGATTTCGCGCCCTCTTCGCGGGGCTTTACTGCGTGGCGTGCGCGCGATGGAGCGCCTCCGCCAATGCGACCGGTATGGGCGGGTACACCTCAACCGCGGGCACAGCCTTGTTGACGAGTTCCGCCGTTCGCCGCACATTCAACCTTTCAAACAGGAATGCGAATTTTCTCTCCAAGTCATCACCGATCCTGCTTCGGACGTCGGCAGCAAGATCCCAAAATTTTCTCTTGAAGGGACCAAAAGCCTTTTTCCGGGTCTTGTAAATGAATTGCTCGTCGCTATCGTCGGGCCTCTTTTCATCTGCACAGGTCTTTCGCAGGTATTTGTAAATCTCGTCCTTGAAGTCACGCGGGAAAGCAACATTCTCGTAAATCAGGTTCTGGAACTCGGTTGCCAGGTGGACCTCCGCAGTATCGCACTCTGCGAACTTATGGAAGGCCTCCGAAGGCAGAGTAGAAGCGCCATGCTGTACAGCTCCGGCCATGCCGTAGCGGTCACGGGCGGCCTCCGAAAGCTGGCGCAAGGCTTCGAAATCGATGGCGACCTGGGCCATCGTTCCGCCCGGGAGCACCACGCCGCCGTGGGTTGTCCCGGTTTGGACGCTGATCTTGGAGAGCCCTCTCTTTTTGCCAGCGTGTTTGGAGAGCACGGCGAGGAAACCGTCCATGTACGCGGCCAACTCCTCGAGCGTGGAGTTCTGTTTTCCCACTTCCCCGATCTCGCCCCCGAGAGAAACCGTGATTCCTTCGGGCTCAATCGAGCGCACGTAGGCAGCAAGCTTCGCGCTGGTCTCAAAATTTGCGCGCTGTTGCTCCCGCACTCCGGGTTTGCTGAGGTCGACCAGGGTGGAGGTATCGATGTCGATGTTGTAATACCCTGCCACAACTGATTCCTGGGCAAAATCACGAATTCCCTGAAGCTCCGCGGCGGGGTCCCGAGCAAATTTGTTGGGGTTGGCCTGATAATGGTCGCCCTGAATGAAAATCGGACCTTCATAGCCTTCCTTCAACGCTGCGGCGATCATGACGGTCGCATACTCGGAGGGCTTTTGGTCTGTGTAGTTACTCTCGCTGCGCGAAAGTTCAAAAATGAAAGCGCCCGCTTTCGATTGCAGGGCAGCGCGAAAAACCGCTCGGGCCACATCGTAACTCAGGCCGCGAATGTTGATCGCCGGCACCGTAAAGCCCCCGCATTCTTTTCTTCCCCGGGCCTCATAAAGGCCTTGAACGGATGACGGAATGACGCCCAACTCCAGGCCCGCGCGCCGGATGACCCAGCGGGCCGTGTTGCGAACTTCGTCATTTTCCCCGAAAACGGCGTTCCATACCAGCAAATCCAGGGTCTGGGCTATGAACTTTTGCGGGTTTTTTAGAACGATCTCGCCACCCTCCGAAATCTCATAAACGCCATGATCACGATTGATTAGATCGAGCGCGGAACGAACATTCATGATGGCCTCTGTGGGTAAGCTTACCCCTGAGTTACAGCTTGGAATTATACCAGACCGTGAAAAATTGAGCTGAGAAAGGTGTGGACCCGGGGATCCACGGGCCTGGCTCTGAGTCGCCACGATTCGATCGAGGGGTCGAACCTCTTGGTCGAACGCGCTGTTCGTTCGCGTGCTCATGTTGTTTGGGAGGGTGGGAGGACGTCAATACTTGAGGGTTTGATGTTCCGAGCAGCGGACCTGAACCTGCGCGAGCAAGCGGTCGAGCAACTCGTAGCCGGCACGACCCAAGAAGTATGCCCCGCCCACCCGGCGTTCCTGTAAATCCTTATGGGGCATGAGGAATCTTGAAAGGGCCTGCACGTGACGGACGAGCAAATCCGAGCGACCTAGAGCTGCCCGAGTCAGCTTGCCGCGCAGCCGCTCCATCTGGTATTTCATCTTCTCTTTGGTATGTTGTAGAGTATCGAGCAAGGTCGGGTCGAGCTTTTCGATATCGCCTTGCAGGCTGTCCAAGAGGTGCTCCAACTCGCGCTCGCTTTGTTCGAAACGCTCCGACCAGCCCTCGGCAAATCCGCCGGCGGCGATTTTTTGGCTCAGATGCTCGTCCCCTTGCCACACGTCGCATCAAACGGTCGGTCCGCGAGTCAATCAACGTGAATGCCGCGCGTGGAAACACTACAGGCTGCGGGCGGCCCAGCTCCTTGTAAAGCGACTTGGCCTGGCCGAGATAGGCCAACTCGGAAGGACCCGCGACATAAGCCAAAGTGGGCAGAAGTGCGTCTTGTACCAACGGACGGAGCAGCACGTTGGGTGAAAGATCCAAGGGCCGTTCAGCAAGCAAGGATTGAAGTTGGGGTAACGAGATCCCCTCGCTCCCGTCGGTGAAAAACTTGCCCTCCCTTTGATGTAGCGCCACCCGGTCACCGTGCCTGGCCACAAAGACCAGCGTTGAATCCTCCACCACGTGTACTTGGGCGTGATAGCCCCGCTGCACCAAGGCGTGCGAACTTTCCAAAACACCCGCCCGAAGTTCCGCCGCATTCCCCAAGGCCTGCTGATATACTCCGGCGCTGAGGCGGTGCACGGCTTCATCCAAGGGGTCCATTAGGATTACGCCCCACCGGCCGAAAAGCCGGGTTAGGAACCTTGCAAAACTCTCTCCCCATGTCACGCCGGGCATGTAGCACTCCCGCAAGTCTTGCAGCAGGCGGGAGCGCGACTCACTTTCCGGCAGGAGCGATTCCAATTGGCTAAGCGCCGCAGAAATTTCCGCCGTGTGCCGGACTTCTCCCACAGGCGAGCGCGGCGAAGGCCGGTCCCCGGAATCACGGAGCGGGACCAAATTGTATTCTTCGTCGAAGGTTGCTCCCTGCGCGACCTCCTCTAAGTCATGGTCCTCCGTCGCCAACCAAAACACCGGGACACAAGGAAGGCCCTGGTCTGAAAGCGACTGCGCAAGCCGCACCGTGGTGAGTGCCTTGTAGAGCGTGAATGCCGGGCCGGAAAATAATCCCACCTGCTGCCCTGTGACGATGGCGAAGGTTCCCGATTCGCTTAGCCGTTGGATGTTCGCCAAAGTCGGCTCCGAACACCCAAAAGCCCGATTCTGTCGCGCTAGGATCTCGGCAATCTCCCCACGCGCAAACGCGAATTCACGCATTTGATGGGCGACGGACTGGTAGCTTCGGGAATCAAACGGTGAGCCGTCAAAAAACTGGCTGACCCTGTCGAAGTGGTAGAGGTAATCCGTCAGCAGGGCGCTGGAGTGAGGTACCTGAGTGTACGGGATACATGTCGCAGTCATGAGAATAAAATATCCTACACGGTCTGCCTATCGGCGGCAATGTTTCAGCAATTATTTCGGAGCAATGGTTGCCAGGCGATTGAGCACACGAGCACCCATCGCCTCAAAGGATTAGATGTGCAAACCCCGACAGAGTTACAGATGTGAGGGTTAAAGAGATAGGCGAAAGGTGGAAGCGCCGTAAGGGCGCAGCTCCAGTTACAGTCCAAATAGGGAATTCCTCATTAAAATCGAGTCGATTTGGCCCCGAGCTATGTGAGCCGGATTGAGTCCGGACCGGTTGGCAGCGGATACGCCGGTACCTTGCCCGCGCCGTTTGCCGATTCTACTTGCCACTGGTCACCGGACCTCCGCAGGACGTATCGCTGACGAATAATGAGCTCTGTCACATTAGGGCTTTGAAACCTAACGTCTGCCTCTGCCGTGTCGCCGTGGAACATAACCTCTTCAACCTCTAAATCCATGTTGCTGAAGACACCCTGCGGCAAGTTGCGCACGTGATCCTTGATAGCCGGCGGGATCGCCAAAGTGACGGAAAGATTCTGCGCCGTTCCGGCGATGTCAGGGAACGCAGGCCCGGCAGCAAGACTCGGTTTGAAGGATTCCAGTGGCCGGGACAATTGCGGAGGTGAAGGCTTTACCCGCGCTGCCGTCCTTGTGGCCGGGGCAGGAGCGGGGGCGCTCGGTGCTCCGTTCGGTACCCGCAGAAGGGCATCCAATTCCCGCTCAATCTGTGCGATCCCCTTCCCGTCCCGATCCCGACCTTTTTGAACCCGCCAGTCCACTATCGGTTGAACTAAATATCCGGCAGCGGCGAGGATGGGCTTCCACGGTAGCATGAGGACGAGCACCACCAAGGCACAAACCCAGTAACCGTCGAGCGCGAGCACGCTGGCTAAAACTGCTTGCAGGGCAATGCGAATTTCCGTCTCATTCGTGATCATTGTGTCCTCACATCCCAAAACTGGCCAACCGCTGGAAAATTCGTACCGCCACTCGGCAAATCTTGCCGACCTCGGCTGTTAAGTCCGGCCTGGCAAGCAAGGCACCAGGGATCAGGCAATTCGCGTGCCATCCCACTCCACGCCACGGCTCACGGGGCTTCGAAGCATTTTCCGCGGGAGGCGGGCACGTGTGCACACAAAGATGCGGTGAGAGAGATTAGATGATTCTAATCATGCTACCCTGGGGCGGGATTCATAAAAGGTCGCCTTCGCCATCTCTTCAAAATACCCAATAGAAGTTGGGCGTGGCGATTCCCCGGGACCGATGAGGATGGCGGCACGGAAGCCATCTGGCCCTTCGGATCGGCGGGAAGCATTGCAGATCGTTCCTGGAACCTGCTTAGACGGCCAGCCCTGCACTCGCTTCGCGGAGGGCAGCCGCAATCTGCTTCTTTGCCTGGACGGACGCGGGCAGCAAAGGAAGCCGCGGGATTCCTCCGTGGTAACCGCACAGGTCAAGCGCGGCTTTGATTCCCGCCACACCATAAGGAAGATTGATCTTCTGAGCCAGCGGCAAGAGGCGTTGCTGCAACTCGCGCGCTTCCTTGGCTTGCCGGTGGAGGAACGCCTGGTAAAGGCCTACGCAGAGCGTCGGGGCGAAATTGGCCTGGCCAAGTACTGCTCCCACCGCGCCGGCGCACAGGGCGTCGTAAAAAATGGAAACCGCACCCACCAATACATGGAACCCCGGGCGCACCTTGCGGAGAACGGCGGTCACGAAATCCAGCTTGCCGGAGCTTTCTTTGAGCCCCACCACATTCGGCAGCCGCGAGAGCTTGACAATCGTCGCGGTGTCAATCTCGAGGCCCGTGAACTGCGGGATGGAATAGATCAGCACCGGCCGCGCGACCCCAGCCCCCACCGTTCGGTAGTGGGCCATCAGGGCGGCGGAATCCATGCGAGGTTTGAAGTAGTTCGGGGTAAGCACCAATAGCGCATCGGCTCCGCGCGCCACGGCTTCGCGGCTGAGTTTGAGCGTGGCGTCGGTGCTTTCCAAACCCGTGCCCACCATCAGAATCTCGGGGGCCTTGACGATTTCCCGGGCGACCTCGACCAGCCGCAGCCGCTCGTTCTCAGCAAGGTACGGCGCCTCGCCCGTGGAACCCGCCACCAGTATTCCCGCCAGTCCGATGCCGGCGATTCGGCTCAGGTTCTCGCGGAAAAAGGCCTCGTCCACTTTGCCACGCCGGTCGAAGGGCGTAACGACGGGGCAGATGACGCCTTTTAGATTTTTGATAACTTCATTTCTCGTCATGGTCCTCCTAAAGGCAGTGGCTAGTGGTTAGTGGTTAGTGGTTCACGGGTAGCGGCTAGCCCGCATTTCTCACCACGTTTGGACAATGCTGGAAGGGCGGGGCTTCAGCCCCGCCGAAATCGCGGCTCCAACCCTTTGTCCGTCCCGCACCCCGCGCAGCTTACGGCTGCAAGCTGCGCGGGGTGCGGGGCTTGGAAATAATCAGGACGGCATTGCAACGGCGGGGCTAAAGCCCCGCCCTTCCTGTGTCGTGGTAAGAAATCCGGGTTAGTGGTTCACGGGTAGCGGCTCGAAACGAGGAACTAACCACTAGCCACTAGCCACTCATCACTAGCCACCGCCGTTCTGATGGAGTTTTTGCAAACTTTCTACGTGCGTTTGACCTTCCTGGCAGGCGCGAATTCCCTGGATTGCCGCGTCGGCTCCGGAGAGCGTGGTGATGCAGGTTACTCCGTGTTGAACGGCCGCGCGGCGAATGGATTTGTCGTCAAAACGCGACTTGCTCCCCAGAGGCGTGTTGATAATCAGGTCGATCTCAGCGCTTTTAATGCGATCCACCACATTGGGCCGCGCCTCATTGACCTTAAAAACCTTCTCCACCTTGATGCCCGCGGCGCGCAGAGCTGCCGCTGTGCCCCGCGTGGCCACCAGCGTAAAGCCCAGGCTCTCCAAGTCGCGCGCAATGGGGATCACGCCGGGCTTGTCGTGGTCGTTCACGGAAATGAAGACGCGCCCCTTGATGGGAATTCGCTGCCCTGCACCAAGCTGAGCCTTCGCGAACGCCAGTCCAAAGCTATCCGCAACGCCCATGACCTCCCCGGTGGATTTCATCTCCGGCCCGAGAATGGTGTCCACCCCGGGAAATTTCTGGAAAGGGAAAACGGGCGACTTCACAAATGAGTGGCTGACGGGCAATTCGGGCGGCAAGCCGAACTCCGCGAGCTTGCGGCCCACCATCAGGCGCGAGGCAATTTTCGCCAGCGGGAAGCCTGTGGCTTTGCTTACATAAGGCACCGTGCGGGAGGCGCGCGGATTCACTTCCAGCACGTAGATCTTGCCGTTTTGAATGGCATACTGCACGTTCATCAGGCCCACAACCTTCAGCTCGCGCGCCAGACGAACGGTATAATCGCGCAGCGTCTGGCGCTGATCCGCGGGGATGCTGACCGCAGGGAGTACGCAGGAGCTGTCACCGGAGTGAATCCCCGCCTCTTCGATGTGCTGCATGATGCCCGCCACAACCACATCCGTGCCGTCGGCGAGGGCATCCACATCAATTTCCGTAGCGTTTTCAAGAAAGCGGTCAACCAGAATCGGGAAAGCGCGCTGTAATTCTTCTGCGCGGAGAACGTATTCACGCAGGGTGGCCTCATCGTAAGCGATCACCATGGCCCGGCCACCCAGCACGTAGGAAGGCCGCAGCAACACGGGATAGCCAATGCGCCCGGCGATCGCAAGCGCTTCCTGCACATTCATCGCGGCGCCGTTTTCCGGCTGCGGAATTCCCAGGTCGGAGAGCAGCTTGCCGAAGTGCTTGCGGTCCTCAGCCAAGTCGATGGACTCGGGTGTTGTGCCCACGATGGGCACGCCCGCCGCCTTGAGCTGGCGGGCCAGGTTCAGCGGCGTCTGCCCTCCGAATTGCACGATGACGCCCTCGGGTTTTTCCTCTTCCACAATGGCCATCACGTCTTCGAAGGTCAGGGGCTCAAAATAGAGGCGATCGGAAGTGTCGTAATCGGTTGAGACCGTCTCCGGATTGCAATTCACCATGATCGTTTCGAAGCCCTCTTCCTTGAGAGCGTACGAGGCGTGGACGCAGCAGTAATCGAACTCGATTCCCTGCCCGATGCGGTTCGGGCCGCTGCCCAGAATCATAATCTTGCGGCGGGCGGTGGGCTCGGCCTCGTCTTCGTCTTCGTAGGTCGAATAGAGATAAGGCGTATAGGATTCGAATTCCGCCGCGCACGTATCCACGCGCTTGAAAACCGGCCGCACGTTGAGCGTCCGGCGGCGCTGCCGCACATCCTCCGCGCTCTCTCCCCAAATTTCCGCGAGGGCAGGATCGGAGAATCCATATTGCTTGGCGAGATACAACACGCTGGCGGGAACGTTTTCCAGCGTGAAACGCTTCAACTCACTTCTGAGTTCCAGTATTTGTTGAAGCTGATTCAGAAACCATGGGTCGATGCGGGTGATTTCGTGCAGCAACTCGGGGCTGTAACCAATTTCGAAGGCATGCAAAAGATCCCAAAGGCGTTCGGGGTGCGGAATCGCCAGGCGCCGCTCCAGTTCGGTGGGATCGGACGGCGAGGTGGGCGTTTTGCGGCCCGTTTCCAGCGAGCGAATCCCTTTCATCAAGGCTTCCTTGAATGTTCGCCCGATCGCCATGACTTCGCCCACGGACTTCATTTGAGGTCCCAGCGTGTGGTCAGAGTCCGGGAATTTTTCCTGGGCCCACTTGGGAATCTTGGCGACCACGTAATCGATAGTGGGCTCAAAACAAGAAGGAGTCTTCTTGGTGATGTCGT
>JBEKQO010000216.1:0-16661 GCA_049519635.1 Terriglobia bacterium
TGGTGAACTCCATCCAGATGGGCAGGGAGGCGAGCGCCATTTGAATGAAATAGCCGGCGTGATCGATGGTCTCCGTCAGCGGAGCCGTCAGGACGATGAGCTTGCCGCCGTCCGCAGGTGGCACGTACGGCGTAGCAACCGTGCCGCCACCACGGGCTTGCCTGCCATCGCCATTGGAATGACCGTTACCACGGAACCACCCTTTGAGCATGCATATGCCTCGCGCGAAGAGTCGCCTGGTGTCACCCTTGATTTTTCAGGAGCCTGAACATAGAAACCACGAACTCAGGGATTCTACTCGAAACGCGTTGCGGAATCCATACCCATGAAGAGGTTTGTGTCGGAAGCCGGTCATTCCGTCAACCGGCGGGCCCCTGCAAGCGTGGGTGGGCTTGCGCCCAATTGCATTAATAAGCACGATTATTTATGAGTCCCGGAAGGGCGGGGCTTTACAGGCTGCGGAAAAACGCGTTGGTGCTGTCATTATCAAGGCCACCCCTTAATCTCCTGCTCAGACCACCCCGTCGCTCGGCGCGCCACCCCTCCTCATCTGAGGAGGGGAGCGTTATAAACAACTCCCCTCCTGATTCAGGAGGGGTGGCGCCTTGAGCGCCGGGGTGGTTATCCGCGGTGGAGGGTTTTTCGTGCCCTGGAAGGGCACAGGTTAATAGCCGGGGCAACGCCCCCGGAAAGCGTCAGCAGGTTTCTCGATCCTGAAGGGGCCGCACAACCCGCCGCCGGAGGATGCAATTTTGGTGCGAGATCACCCAGATTCGACCCTTTGCAGGGTCGGGTTCGGTTGGGGGCGCCATCCCCCCCCGGGGGCGTTCCCCCCGGCTACTTAATAGATCCCCTTCGGGGATCGGGTATGGGCAGTCCTCCGCCCTTTCGACAGCTTCATAGAAGCGTCCAAGCATGGCGAGAACGCCGGACAATAGCTGTTAACCAAATCCCTCTGCCCGCGTTATACCCGGTGAAGACAACATGAAAACATCCGGGCCGCTGTGGGTTCGAGGGCCGGAGGAATCAAGAGGGAGGAATAGCAATGGAGACAAATACTAAACGGCGCTGTACGCTTTGGGCAGTCGTTTTGGCGGGGGCCTTTGGGGGAGCCGTGGGGGCTGGGCCCGTACCCGCTTATGCCCAGAAGTCCCCGGCCGTTGCGAGCGCCGCCAGCCCGTCGGACCAGGACATCTCGATTATTGACGCGCAGCGCGGCGCCCTGGACCGTTTTCTGGACGCGCATCCGGAGATAGAGAACGATGTGGTTGGGCGTCCGGGCACGATCAGCGATCCGAAATACCTGAACGAACATCCGGAACTGCAAGCTTTCCTGGATAGCCACGCGCTGGTGAAGGCCGACCCGCGCGCCTTCCTCAGCCCGGGGAGATGGAGGTACGAGTCCCGCCGGTCGGACTTCGATATGTTCTTAGGCTATTTGGTTCCTTTCTCGGTGTTCGTCGCCTGCCTGCTGGCGGTCCTCTGGGTGCTCCGCACCTTGCTCGAGAATCGCCGCTGGAACCGGAGCTTCAAGGTGCATGAGGAGGTTCACACCAAGCTGATAGAGAAGTTTGGTTCCGGCCAGGATTTGAGCGCTTATATGCAATCCGACGCCGGCCGTCGACTATTGGAGTGGACTCCGCCCGCACTGGACACCGCCTCGGGCGGCCTGCCCAACCCCATCAGCCGGATCCTCTGGTCGATTCAAGCCGGGCTGGTCCTATTCCTGGTGGGTCTCGGCCTGCTCCTGATCCGTGACCATATGGCCGCGAGCGACACCTCTGTCATGCTGGTGTTTGGAACCCTGGGCGTGACCCTGGGCGCCGGATTTATACTTTCGGCGTTGGTTTCCTTTGGCCTCTCCAAACACCTCGGGTTGATCGGCGGGGCAGTGCAGGGAAGTGACGCGAGGGTGAAGCGCTAACGTCCGGCCGGCTCATGAATTCGATAGCGGTGTCATTCGCGAGAACCAGGCGTCAGGGTTCCGTCAAAATCCGATGGGCTTCCAAAAGACCCCTCACCTGCCCTCCTCCGTCGGGCACCCTCTCCCCTGGGGAGAGGGGGGACCGCAAGGCGGTGGGCGAGGGGTCGGTTCGCGGGAATGACCGGGGTTTCGAAAAATATCCGATCCAAATAACACCACGATAAATTCCGAACGCCGGCCCCGTTTCGTGGCAGAATCTAAGCATGTTTATCCGGGAAATCACCGTGGCGGAACTGGAAGGTACGAAGGTCGGAGCAGAGGCAGCCGAGCTAGCTTTCCACATGGACGAACAGACCTTCCGGGTTTTCTATGACAGCACGGCGCGCCCGCTGTGGTCCTATCTCTCCCGGATCTTGGGCAATGCGACGCTCGCTGACGATCTTGTCCAGGAAAGCTACTACCGCTTCCTGCGCGCCGCCCTGAAATCGGAGGATGCGGCCTATCAAAAAGCCTACCTCTTCCGGATTGCCACCAATCTGGCGCGCGACCACTGGCGCCGCTTGCCGCGCCAGGAACAAGGGGAGGCCGCCGATCCCGAGCAAGTCCCCGCGGATGATCGCACCGCTGAGCGTGTGCAGCAGCGCTCGGACCTGGGGCGCGTCATGGGACGCCTGAAACCCCGTGAACGCGAGATCATGTGGCTCGCCTACGTGGAGGGCTCCAGCCACAAGGAGATCGCGGAAGTGCTGGGCCTCAGAGCGGCGAGCGTCCGTCTGCTGTTGTTTCGAGCACGGCAGAAGTTGCTGGAATTGCTGCGCCGGCCCGGGCGGGCGACGAAATCCCAGGGCGACACGAGTAATCCTGATGAGAGTTGAGCACGCGCATGAAGCTTCCACATTGTGATCGGGAACAAGAGGTGGTGGGCGCGCTACGGTCCGGGCGCTGGGCGAGCGCGTGGGGCGAGGACCTCCGGCAGCATGTGGCGGTTTGTGCGGTATGCGCGGAGGTGGCCTATGTCGCCCAGGAGTTTCAGCGGGAAGAGGAGTTGGCGCGGATCGAACTTCGGCAACCGGGTGCCGGCCTGCCCTCGGCCGGGCTTGTTTGGTGGAAGGCGCAGCTCGCGGCCCGCCGCGCCGCCGAGTAGCGCGCCGCTGAGCCCATGGTGCTGGTTGAGCGCGTCGCTTATGCCCTGGGAGCGCTCACGTCGCTGGGACTGGGCGTCTGGCAGTGGCCACGGATCGCGGGCTGGCTGCATCACCCGCAGACGCCGGCACCCATAACTCGCTTCCCGGCGATGACCGAGTATTCTTCCGGCGGCGAGTGGCTCCATCGGCTCGCGCATGCTTGGCCTAGCCAAACGCCGGCCTTTCTGCTGGCCGCCAGCGCCGCCGCCTTTCTCACCTTGATGGTCTTCGCCGTTTATGTCGTCTGGCGCGAGGATTAAAGACCCGCACGCGATAGCCCTGGTAGGGGTTGCCGGAAGGGCCTGCCTTTACAGGCTGCGGAAAAACTGTCCTTGGCATACAACCACCCTGGCGCCCAAGGCGCCACCCCTCCTGAATCAGGAGGGGAGTTGTTGAAAACGCTCCCCTCCTCAGATGAGGAGGGGTGGCGCGCCGAGCGCCGGGGTGGTTGTTCGCGGTGGGTTGTTTTTCCGCAGCCTGTGAAGCCGGCCTCCTCCAAGGCGGCCCGCCTTTTATACCAAGGTGCAATCAAAGAGACATTTACCCGGGGGACCTCGAAGAGGTCCAATGTCATTAGTTGTGGGTGAAACCCACGGATACGATACCCCCTGACGAATGACCAACCCCGCAGGGGTAGCGCCAATTTGAACGCACCTTCGTATTACTTCTCCCGGCTTGCCGGGACTCGCACCGGGCGTTTGCTGCATACTTTTTCCCCTACCGGAGGAAAATTCATAGACCACGGCATGGAACGTGGCCGTCAAAGTGCTAGGCTACTAGTTGAAGCAGGGTACGGCGTGAAATCGCGCACCCTCGGGGGGCGAGGAGCAGCGCCCGTCCAACAGGAGCAGTGATCCGTGACTCGTAAGAGGCAGGCAAAATCTGGATGCGGAAAGGCCAGCAGCGCTGCGCGGGGCGCCGCGTGGACGACTTTCCGGATAGATTCGAGCCTGCGACATGTGCGGCGGATTGCCAACTTGTCCATGAAAATCGAGCGGGGAGCCGGAACAAAAAAAAATTTTTGCATTCAAAGCCGGAATGTTATTGAAAACAAAGTGTCGGGAAAAGACAGATTCTCGAATTCCGGATGAGTTTATGAAAACAAAAGGCTTATCTGAAATGCCGATGAGTTATTGAAAATACACGAGATAAGACACTTTAGGACCTCCAACATCACGGGAAAACGCCCCAAATTCCTACCAGGCCGATAACTTACAGATAATAAACAGCTTGCAGCATTCAAATTATTGCTATGCCGATAAGTTTATGAAAATAAGGTGGATAGAGAAATGGGGGGATTACAGGCGGCGGAAGAACGTCCCACCGCGTATAACTACACGGCGGAGGGAAACACTCAAGGGAATACCACCCCGGCACCCCCCGGCGCCACCCCCTTTGAATCAGGAGGGGAGCTATTCAATGACTCCCCTCCTCAAATGAGGAGGGGGGGCGGACCAAGCGTCGCGGTGGCGCCGACGTGCAAGGGAACGATCCCCCTCAGGGCAAGATCGCTAGTTGCGCCTTTGCCGCTATCTCCCAATCCGGCTTAAACTCGGGGTGGGCGGCTTTGGCCAGCTTGAGACTCGCCTCGAACTGGATGCGGGCGGCTTCCGTTCGTTTGCCCTGGGCTAGGATGTACCCGACGATGAAGGGTGGGCCGGGATGATCCGGAGCGAGTTCCTCCGCTTTAAGCGCTTCCTCGATGGCCGCTTCCGGGTTTTTGGCAGTAATGAAATCCCAGGCTTTGTACGTGTGGGCGATGGCCGAAGCTTGGCGCAGATCCACATCTCCCTCGTACACTAGAACCGAGCCGCCGATGTTGGCCACGGGCTTCGCACGCAGGAAGCGGCTGTAAGGGTTGAGGGGGTCCGCACCCCAGTAGGGAGCGGAGATTTCCGTGCCGCTGATCAGGACGACGCCATGGAAATTCTCCGGCGGAATTTGTATGGGATCGTGCCACCAGCGCAGGAAGGGATCGGGCAGCAATTTGCAGGGAAGATGGTAGTAGGCGGGGTCGGCGCTGCCGAAGTAGGCGAGCCAGCAGTCCTTAATGTTGCGGCGCTCGAGATACTGCCGGGCCTCGCGCAGCCCCTGTCCCCAATCGACATTGGAATCCGAAAGGGCAAGATACGTACGCGAGGTCCCCCCAAACAATTCGTTCGAGTAAGCCAGGTAGTCAGGAAGCGTATGGAGTGAGGAGGCTAGGTGGAATGCCACCAGCGCCGCCACCACCATGGCCCAGGCCGGACGCCTTTGAGCCAGCTCCCAGGCTCCCGCGGCGGCGGCCAGGATCAGAAAAGGGTAAATGGGCAGGACATGCCGGATCCCCAGGTTGGTGCCGGCGGTCAAGGCGACGCCCATGAAAAACGCGGGTGGAATCAGGATGTAGGCTGCCCTGCGGTGGTGTTCTCCTGACCAGCTTTTAACCACGGCCACGGCCAGAATTAAAAGCGCCAGGAACCCGAGGGTGGATTTGATGACGAAGGCCGCGGGGAAGTAATACCAGAGGGCGTGCGGGTAAAGATGGCCCAGGAGAAAGGAGACGCGTGGGCCGTGCGTGACCCAAAGGACGTCGGTGAGACCGAACAGGTAGGACTGAGGTAGCAGTTTGAAGCGCCCGGCGGTGGTCACCAACCAGGGAGCGATGTGTCCCTGCAAGAGCGTGGTGTAACTGCCAAGGCTTTGCCAAAGCTCCAAGCCATCCGGACGAGCTTGGTAGCGAAATTCGTAGAAGCCCCATAGGACCAGCACGGCAAGACCGTAGATCACGATCAGCCTGCCCGTCCAGGTGCGTACCTCTTGCCAGAAAACCCGCTGTGGAGCAGGCCCCCCCTGCCCGGCGCTTTTGACCCGGCACGCGATCTCCAAGGCGGCCAGCAGCGCCAGAGTGGGAACTACAAGAATGGCGGAATGCTTGGAAGCGAGCGCCAATCCGCTCATCACACCACAACCGGCCAGGCGCAGCAGGGTGGGCCGTTCGGCCAAGCGCCAGAGGGCGTAAACTGCCGCCAGATAGAAGCAGGCGAAAGCAAAGTCAGTGGTGACCAAGGTTGAATGGGCCAGCAGGTTCGGCTCGAAGACCGCGAGCACGGCAGCGATCCAAGCGGCCCCGGCGCCGAACATGCGGTACCCGGCCTCAAACAGGAGCAAGACGAGGAGCAAGCCCACAACGGCTTCCGCCAGTCGCGCCCGCAGCAGGAGCGCGTCGGCGTCGTTCCCGTAGACAAACGCCCGGCCGCCAATTATCGCCACAGGTTTGGAAGAGTCGCGCCCGATCCGGGGGACTTTTAAATGCATGAACAAGAGCGGGAACGCCCCCACCAATTTGGCCAGCGGTGGGTGTTCGGGGTTGATGCCGTAATCACTCGCCTGCCAATAGCGATAACCGGCGATGAGGTGATAGGGTTCGTCCCACGTGGCGGAAAGATCTCGGGAGGCGAGAGTGACCTCCACCGCATAGACGCCCAAGAGCGCGGCCACCGCTATCCCCGCCAGAAGGCGGCGCACGGTTGGGGTGGAGGAGGGAAAGGAATTAAGCCAGGAATTCATATGAGAGGTCTCGATACCATCACGCGCTCTTTGACCGGGGCAAGTCTCTGCCGCCCGACGCGAGCGCGCATGCGGCCCCTGCGAAAATCCCTAGGGCTGAGACTGCTTGCCAGGAGCGCCAAGGAAATACGACCTTCCGTTGCAAGGGTTATCCATTCGTCGGGATTTCACATTTTGGCCTTTTTCCAACCAGGAGTATAGCCCATTTTCTTCCCCGCGAGAGCCAGGACGTGCAAAGGGGAGCAGGCAGACGGCGATAGTTTCCAGGGGTCAGGTTGGAAGCGGCAAACTCGCGCCACCGCCCGCCACCTGCCTTTTGTGGTATAGTGCGCAGGCAAGTCCACGGTGCCGCAGGCTGCTCGCTCGGTGCATCGGTGGCATGCTTTTCCCCGCCTAGCGCCCTTGCTTCGCGGCTCACCAAATTCCCACAGCCTGTGGGGAAGGAGGTTTTTATGGAAAGCTCCAAAATCAGCCGTCGCGATTTCAACAAATCGGCGGCGCTCGGTGTTGCCAGCCTGGCGATGTCGAGCGGGCCCATGGTCCGCAATGTTATGGGCGCGAATGACCGCATCAGCGTGGGGCTGATCGGGTCGGGGGGGATGGGGCAGGGAGACCTGCGCGATATGCTGCGCACGGGCCAAGTGGATTGCGTCGCGGTTGCCGACCCTTACGTGCCGAACCGGGAGGCGGGCATCATGCTGACCAACGGAGCGGCCAAGGGATATAACGATTTTCGCCAGGTTCTCGACCGCAAAGACATCGACGCGGTGATTGTGGCGACTCCCGACCACTGGCACGCCATTCCCATGATCATGGCCTGTCAGGCAGGCAAGGATGTTTACCAGGAGAAGCCCCTTTCGCACACCTTGGTGGAGGGCCGCCATATGGTTGACGCGGCGGCGCGCTTCAAGCGTGTGGTGCAAGTGGGAACGCAACAGCGCTCCGGCGAGCATTTTGTGAAAGCGGTGGAATTGGTGCGCAGTGGCAAAATCGGGAAGGTGACGTTGGCGGAGACCTGGATTCACGGCAACGAATATCCCGAGGGTTTGGATTGCCCGCCCGACACGCAAGCCCCCCCTTGGTTTGATTACGACCTTTGGCTGGGGCCCGCCCCGGCGCGGCCTTACAACCGCGTCCGCACCCTCTACAACTTCCGTTGGTTTTGGGATTATTCCGGCGGCATCATGACGGATTGGGGAACCCACCTGCTCGACATCGTGAATTGGGCCATGGGCGTGGAAGCTCCACGCACCATCCATGCCACGGGCGGCAAATTCGTGCTGGAGGATTGCCGCGAAACCCCCGACACTTTGGAAGTGGTGTACGAATATCCCGCTTCGCCCATCAGCGGGAAAGAGTTCATAGTGCGGTTCTCAAATCGCGTCACCAACGGACGGGGGCCGGACGGCCACGGTTACGGAATCCAGTTTTACGGCACGGATGGTACCCTCTTTGTAGATCGCGGCGGGTACACCCTGTGGCCGGAGCCGACCCGCGTGGGGCCGGACCGCATCGCCAACCACAATGTGATTTACGGTGAAGGCTCGTCGCAGCACTACCCCCACATCGTCAACTTCCTGGATTGCGTGCGTTCGCGGCAGAAACCGCACTCCGACGTGGCGACCATGCATCGTTCCACAAGCGTGGGACTGCTGGGAGTCATCTCTTATAAGCTCGGCCGCAAACTCACTTGGGACGCCGAACGCGAGCAATTTCCCGATGACGCGGAGGCGAACAGGCTGCTGACCAAAGAGTATCGTAAACCTTGGGGCCTTTTGTGAGCCGGGGGAGTAGAAAATCCAGTTATTATCGCTGATCAATCGCCGCAAGCGAAACCACCACAACGAGCGCCCTCGGCGACCGGGTCCGAGATGTCCAAAGGTAAATTCCAAGCGATTCTTCGCGGGCTGATGGGGCACTGCCCAATGACACGAGGGGCTCGGCGCCGCGCTGAAAAGCGCCGGGCGCCCGCACCCTCCCAAGACTGGTGCCGGTTGAATGTATGCGCCGCTGGGTACTCAACATCTTGTGTTATTCCAAGATGATTGTGAACCTATCGCGCAATATCTCCACAAGACCATTATTGATAAATTTATAAGAGAGATAACTATTTCGAGAGGGGGGTGCCAATCTTTTTTCAGCGAAATGCTATATTTCCTTAACAAGCCCGTAACATACTGATTTTATAATGAGTTGGTTTGATCGGGAGAAGGCTTGGAAGGGGTGCCCGGACCTTGGCATAGGCCATATTGAAAAAAAGTTAAGGTTTTCTTAGAAAGGCCTTGACAATAAAGTCCAGGCACATATAATGCATTTATCATGAAGAAGGAATTGGTGAGCAAAAGTATACACGGGGCTTGAGAGGGAAGTTGGCTTCCGAGACCCCAAAAGGAGCTTTTCCGATGGCGATGAAGAATACAATGTTACGGCTGAGTTTGTTGGCGCTTCTCACGGTGGTCGCAACGGTACCAGCACTCGCTGGTTCTGCGGTGATCGGTTCGGTGGCTGGCAGCATGAACGCAACCATAGGTGGGCAGTCGCTCTTGCCTAAAACAACGATTTTTAGCGGAGATAGCCTGCAGGTAAAAGACGGCGTCGCGGTAATCGCTGTGGGCAACAACACCCGAGTTATTTTCGGTCGCGATACGGTTGCCTCCTTCCTCCGGGACACCAATGAAGTAACTGTCTTGCTCAGCCAGGGTGACGTTTCCATGCTTCACCCTAACGACGGAACTCCCGTGCGAGTGAAGGCGGGCGAGGTTTCCATCACTCCCGCGGCGGGCTTTAAGACCCTTGGCGAGGTCGCCATGCTGAATGGCTCCCTGGTTATCACTGCCAAGGAAGGCGCGCTGCAAGTGGAAGATCAAGGCACGACCAAGAATGTCACCAAGGGACAGACCATCGTCCTCTCCCCCAAGACCGCAGACAACAAAGGTGGCGGATCGAGTTGGGGTGGCGGCAGCACGGCTCTAGAAGTTGCGACGTTAGGCGCTGCTGGCGTGGGTGCAGTTCTGGCAGGCGTAGCGATGAGCCGCGCGGGTAACGCCAATACGGCAGCAAACGAAGCCATAGCAGCCGCGAACGCGGCGACCTCTGCTGCCAATGCAGCGAATTCGACGGCCGCGGCAGCGGCGGCTTCGGCCGCAATGGCAGCGACTTCGGCAGCGCAAGCGGAATTGCTTGCGGAGTGCTTATACGACCAGACACAGGGAACCCCCTTCGCGAGCCCCTATGTCCTTACCGCTGCTCAATGCGCCGGCACAATGCCATAGGCAGTTGATCGGGTAGGGTGTTAAGTCTCTTGGTTTGTCATCATGCGGCGAGCGGCATCCAGTTACTCTACGGATGCCGCTCGTTTGCTCCTACGGGTCGTATCTGCTGGTTTCCGAATTTGGCCAAGCCGAAGCCGGAACTTGCAGCCCCAACAACCCGGAACGACCTCAGGCGTCGCACTTCGGCCCTTTTGAGGGTCCGACAGCGTGGGGGAGAGCTCGTTAGGACTGCGGTTTTGAAAGCGCCGCAGGCGGCAAAGGCCCATGCCGTGCCTTCATAGCGCAGAAGCGAGATCCTGCGTTGCGCTCGGGGCAGCAGCACGCAAGGGTTTTTCCCCAAGTTCTGGAGCCCTGCCCGGACCCGTGAAGAAAATTACGGGCAACGATACGTGCGTTTCCGGTTTGATGCTTTACGCATCGTTCGCAGCCAACGCAATCGCTATCGTGGTCAGAGCGCTCTCGCGACCCCCCTTAAGGCGATGCAGGGTCCTAGGCGCGGGATTTCATCCACTCCGCAAACCTGCGAATTCCTTCCTCGAAATTCACTCTTGGCGAGTAGCCGAGGGCGTCGCGCGCTTTTGTCAGATCGGCATGGGTCAGAAGCATTTCACCGGCGGGGGTGGGGACAAACTTGCGCCGGACGGGCTTTCCCAGGGCTCGTCCCAGGGTGTCCAGCATTTCGTCAATGCGCACCGGGTGGGCGTTGCCGAGGTTGAACACGTCGAATTTTCCGGGGGCATCGAGCGCTCGCAGGATGCCGTCCACGGTATCATCGACATAGGTATAATCCCGTTCCAGGCTGCCGTCTCCGAAGATGGGGACTTCCTTCCCTTCCATAATCATCCCGGCAAATTTGCGGATTGCGAGGTCGGGCCGTTGGCGCGGCCCATAGACGGTGAAGAGGCGCAGGCAAACCACAGAAATGGGGTAGGCGTGCGAATAGGTGAAGGCCACAGCCTCACCCGCAACCTTGGTGGCGGCATAGATGGAAAGCGGATGCGAGATGGTGGCATCCTCCCTGAACGGGGCGCGGCTCAAATCTCCATAGACCGAGCTCGAAGAAGCGAGCACGATACGCTGCACACCACTCTGGCGGCTGATTTCCAGCACCTGTGTGGTCCCCAGCACGTTAATAGTGGTGTACGCCTCCGGTTCCGCGAAAGACCGGCGTACTCCCGGGCGCGCCGCCAGATGAATGACGGCATCTGGTTTGAAGGCGGCAAACACTTCGCGCAGCTTTGCGCCGTCGCGAATATCGGTCGGGAAGAATTGAAACTCTCCGCTCGCCTTGACTTCGTCCAAATTGGCGCGCTTCAATTCCTCCGGGTAAAAATCATCCAGATTATCGAGGATGGCAAGGCGTTTGCCTTCCCGGAGCAGCCGCTCGGCCAGATGCGATCCGATGAATCCGGCGCCGCCGGTGACGAGAATATTGTCCATATTACTTCTTTCGCATCGCGTAATACTGGGCGTCGGGCGCCGACACAAGCTGGAGATGGCCTCGGTCGTCCACCCAGAGACTGATTTGAGCCAATTCCGTGGTGAGGAGGAAGCGCTGTAGCGTCCGTTTTTCTCCATCCACGGTGGCGGCCTCGGGCCCCACGGAATTCAGGGTGATCACTCCGGGCAGCGCTTCCTGTGGAATGAAGGCGCGAAACGCCTGCGTGCCGCCCTTCGCCTGATCGTACCGGGCGACGGCGAGTTGGTAATGGTGCACGACGTTGTCGTCGAGTACGATGACATCCTTGTCCAGTTTGAAGTCTCGCCGGTCGTCTTGCCCATTTACGGTTTTGTAGTGGGCGTTGACCGGCTTGGTGTGGAAGTCAATGCTGAGTTGGGAAGACTGCGCACCTTTCTGGCTCCAGGTGTAGGAAAGAGGATCGAAATGAGAGTCAAGCAACAGGTTTGAGGAAGTTCGGACCTCAATCGCCTTGCCGTTCCGTTCCACTTGCAGGTGAACGTCCCCTTGGGCCTCAATCTGGTTCCGGCGGACACGAATCTCAAACGTTTCCACCCCAATGTTTACCCCGGCGGCAAAGACTTCGAAAGTGCCGTGATCGTTCAGGTCCGGAGGCGAGGCGCTGGGGGCTAGCCCCACGAGCTGTCCCGCAGCCGAAATACCGGCCGGCAGCGTGACAAGTGCCAACAGCAGCGCATAGCGTATTAGCGGGGCCAGTACAGGCTCCTTTCAGGTTAGAAGACCCGCAAACTCAGAATTTGCTCGACCACCTCTTCCGGTTTCCGTCCTTCTGTCGAAATCCGGAAATCCGCCAGACGGTAATAAGGTAACCGTTCCGCAAAAAGCTGTGTGAACGAACGCTCATCGCGAAAGAGCGGGCGGTTCTCCAAACCTTCGCAACGCCCGCGCAAGACCTCTGGCGGGCAGTCGAGCCATATCGTCGCGCCCCCCGACTCGCGGATCAAATCCACGTTGGGGGGTTGGGCAAACGTCCCGCCGCCGAGGGCAATGACTGCGGGCTCGGCTTTGGAAGCCTCCGTCAGCGCGGCGCGCTCAACCTGGCGGAAGAAGGGCTCACCGGAGTTATCGAAAATCTCCCGAATGCTCAAACCCTGCCCGGCTTCGATGACCGTGTCGAGGTCGATCAAAGGCCAGCCGAGCGCACTCGCCAGCACTTTGCCCACCGTGGACTTCCCGCTCCCCATAAAGCCTAGGAGAAAAATCAATTTTCGGCGGTGGCGAATCATTCTTCGACAGGGTCCTGTATCAGAAGTGTCCAAGCACAATTATAGTGGCGCGATCACTGACGGCGCAACTTTTAAGCTGAGGGCCAAAGGGCATCGGACCGCCGCGGCCCCGGGTGGTCGACGATTGTCGGTTTTCGCCGTTCGAATTCCGTCTGGGTTTTGGAACGGAAATTTGCGATTGGAAATTTGTGATTGGCGCAGGGGCGCGAAAAGCTGCGGACCTTCAGAACCGGTCCGCGTTAGGCAAGCTGTAAGCTTTCGGCGGGTGGCCGTCAGCTCTGCAAAGAGCCTCTACTTTCCCCCTCCGCTGGTGCAGGTGATGCTGAAATCGGAGTTATTGGAGCCGTTCGTAGGAATCCCGTGATTGCCCGCGGAATCTACCCCAATAGCTTCCAAGATGGCTGATCCCCCCATCTGATTGCCGTACTTAGGCTGGAGGGCTATCATGTGGGTAACGGTTTTGGTTCCCGCGGCACTATAGGCCAGGGTTTCTCCCGGCTCCATGTTCCCTGCGCCGAATTGGTAAAACACCGTTCCCGGTCCATCCACGGTGATCGTGCCAACCATCTTAAGGTGCGCCGGGCAAGCGCCGGTATAATTCCCTATCTTCTGGAGCGTCAGGGCAGTGACATTCGGGCCGGGTTTGGCGGCGGGAGCGGGGGGTGGGGGGAGCTGGGCCGAGGCGCAACTCGCCGGAACGGCGAAAGCAGAAGCGGGGGGCTTGGCAAAGCTGAGCTGTTTTACCTCAATGAACGTCGTTGCCTTGCCGGCTTTGTCGATGAAGACGATTTTGACGGGGAATCCGCCCTTTTGCGCAACCCAGATCTTACCGTCGGTATCGGCGGAAGTATATGCCATGACGTTGGTGGCGAATCCGTTCACGGTCTCCGTGCCGGCCTGCTTCAACTGTCCCTTGCCGGTCAGTTCCTTTTGTATATCGGCTGAGCCGCTGATCACGTCAAGCTCCGCGGGCGCGGCCGCATCGTTAAACACCTGGACCCCGCAAGGCGAGCCGGGGTCGCTTACAACTTGGGTATAGAGCCTGTGGGCCTGGAAATCATAAAGGAGGTGGCCATGATATTCTTTGTCCCGCCCCGGCATGGGCGGCATGATCTGGTCGATCACTTCTTTGGAACCATCGCGGCTGATCTTCACAACTTCGGGGCCCGCCAGCGGGATTCCAGGGTCCTCGGTAAGGGAGTAGGTTTGTGGCGCGGGGCCTTGGGCTTGCAAACGCGTGAGCCCCCACCCGGAAATCGCAGTCAGCACGGCAAGCAGAACGATAAACTTTCGTTGCATCGCATCCTCCTGGGAATTGGAAGGGAGGAGCTTCACAGGCTGCGGAAAAACCCTACAATGCTGTCATCCTGAGCGCAGCGAAGGATCTCGCTCTGAGCATTTTCAAGGCAATGCGAGATTCTTCCTTCGCAAGGCTCAGGACCGCCGCTGCTCCTCAGAATGACAGGGCTTTCGAGTTTTTCCGCAGCCTGTTCAGCCCCGCCTTGTCGCCAGTCCTGTATCGTAATCGCCGCCCGCCAGTCCTGTGCGCAAGGCGGACATTCTTAGCATCACGGGAGTGCCTTATTTTACAGGTATTCTCGACCACCTGGGGTTGATCTTATCCGAAACCATTGCTGGGAGCGAAGACTTTTTTCAGGTTGGACCAGCCTGCGCGATGGAAGGATTCCCTGAGGCTTCCGAGGCTGTGAAAAAACTATCTGACGCCAATACGCCAAGACACGCAACAAAAAACCGCATTGTACGGATTGCGGCTTCTACCAGCCAGCGCCACTGCGTGAAATGTTCTTACTCATCCGAGGCGGGTGGCGGGGGGAGAAGATTCCCCCCTGCCGCCCACCTCGAATTCCAATGTTATTAATATTGCGGGCGAATACGGATGTTTCCGCTGAAGGATGTCAGTTCGACGTTGGCCTTACCGGCGTTATGGGTTCCCAGAAGGCTATTCGACGCTCCCAGCGGGGAAGCGGACTCCCGCCGGTGGGTCATGGGCATCGTGTTGATCACTTTGCCCTTCAAAGTCTTGGCCCGCAACTCGTAAGAAGCCGAAGGCGGACAGACGATATCCACGTCGCCGCTGTAAGCGGAGAGAATGTAGTCGCCGCGGTCCATAAAATCGCCTTCATAGAGAATGCGCCCGGAGGTCGTGCTGCCATGTAGCCGGGTGGTGGCGGGCGAAACAAAGTGCAGATTGCCGGTGATGGAATCCGCTTCCACGTTGCCGGAAGGCCGGATGACCTCGATATCCCCCGCCACGGAACGGACCGAGAGATGGCCGGAGTAATCGCGGACGGAGATGTCGGCGCTTACCGATTGCACGGATACGTCCGCCTGCATTCCTTGCACCATGACTTTCCCCTGAGGGTCGCGGATTTCCAGACTCGCCCCGGCGGGAACATCCAACGTGTAATCGGCCACTTGTTCGTTGACCGGCAGAGTGGAATCCAGAAGGTGAGTGTCGAAATGAACCTTGTCCGCGGGACCCGTGTCGGGGAGAATTTCGCTATCAACTTCGATGCGCGCGGAAGCCACCGTGTAAACCACATGCACCTGAGCCTTGTCCCACCCTCGAACCAGAACATGCCCTTTCAGGTTGTTCAGGGTGATGCGAGGCTCGCGCGTAGTATCAAAAGTCTTTTCCCATCGTCCTTCGCCCGCCGCCCACATCAAGGCTGCGGGGAGAAGAACTGCCACTAGCGGTTGCAGGATTAGCCTGACCGACCTCATGCTTGCGACCGTTCGGTTCATCAACCCCGTGTCCCTCTCTCTAACGCCCTTCGAACTCCAACGCAGAAGAAAGAATTTCAGCCTTTTTCGTATACGCTGTCAACAGGTAATCGTGAGCCAGCGTATTTCTGGGCTCGTGGTGCAGGGAGTCCAGACATTCGTGAATTGAGGCATCCAGGGAGACCAGGCTCTTTTCATACGTGGCCTTCAGGTCAGGGGCCATGGATGCCTCGTTAGTGCGAAAACTACTTTCTAGGTCAGAAACGACATGGGCTAGAGCGCTGTCCTCGCCCATCGGCGCTACAGACGCGATCGGGGTCACGGCGACAGAACTTGCCGCCGCATCGGAGCCGTCCCAGCGCTGGATGCGGGTGGAAGGCAAGGTCAGAACAGATCCCGCGACGACCAGGATGGTTAAGACTCCCAGAGGGATGGCGTGGGGGAAAATGCGCCAGTCCAGGATTTGGCGCCACCCCCGGACGGGCACTCCGAAAGCCCCTTCTGCCTCCAGCCTCGCGCGCACGTTAGCCCATACCACGCGGGAAGGCTCTTCCCGGGGCAGGTCTCGCCCTGCCAGTCGAATGGATTGGAGGTCAGCTAGTAGCGCGCCGCAAGACGCGCAATCCTGTGTGTGCGACACGATGAAGGGGCGCGCTTCGCCCTCCATATAAGCTTCCAACTCGTCATCAAATTGCAAGCAAGCCGGCACGCCGAAAGCTCCGTCTGCCTCCAATCTAGCTCGTACTTTAGCCCAAACCTCGTGGGATGGCTCTTCCAGCGGCAGATCCCGCGCGGCCTGCCGCAGCGAGCGGAGGTCGGCCAGCAGGGCGCCGCAGGACGCGCAATCGTGAGAGTGGGAGACGATGAAGGGGCGTGCTTCGCCCTCCATATAAGCTTCCAGCTCATCATCAAATTGGGAGCAAGCGGAGGACGGTTCGTATCGGCTTTCTTTCATAATGCCTTCTATACTTCTTCCACCGGTGCCCCGGACGGAAGTGATTCACTAGCAGATTTGATGCCACGGTCCTGGCGCAACCGCTCGCGCAGCTTCATGCGAGCTTTGTGAAGCTGCGACTTGGAATTTCCCACCGAACAGTTCATGATCTCCGCGATCTCGTTGTGCTCGTAGCCTTCCACGTCATGCAGCACAAAGACCGCCCGGTAGCCCGGGGGTAAATCGGCTATGGCCTTCTGTAGGCCGATGCGGTCAACCGAGCCGGTTAGCCGCCGATCATCGCTGCCGTAATCGCGTTTCACCGGCTCGTCTTGCGAAGTATCCAT
>JBEKQO010000217.1:0-25801 GCA_049519635.1 Terriglobia bacterium
GATTGCTGGCTCAGCGGCAAAGTGGAACACAGAGTGGGCGGATTGCTTTCGATGAAGCGCGGCAACTTGGTGCCTTTGGTACCTACGTATCCGACCTCCAGCAACCACCCCTGCCCAAAGGAATGCTCTACTGTGAAGTTCCAATCCTGTGCATAGGGCACCTGTAAGTGCGGATCGAGAGTGAGCAGGGTCAGCGATTGGGGTCCTCCCGCAAAGTTGGGCACAAACGGGTTGGATCCGGCCGGAAGGGGGGCCGCAAAGCTGGAAGGAAACGATTCCTGAATGGTCTTGAACCACGGTGGAGCGCTTTCCGGCGCTTGTAAGGGGCCCCCTTCACCGTTGTAATAAGGGTCATAGAAGATGCCGTAGGCGGCCCGCACTGCCCACTTTCCGTCTCCGGTCGGATCCCAAGCGAAGCCCAAGCGTGGAGCAAAAGCGCGGTATTCCCTTGGAATTAATCCCGGCCCCACGCCCGCGTCACCCGGATAAAGCAGGCCGGGCGGAGCGGTGGGTTGGACGGTTGATTGCGCGCCCGGCACAAACAATGCGTCCTGGTTATGGATCTCGCTGTAAGGCTGCGGCAGTTCCCAGCGCAGCCCAACATTGACCGTCAGGCGCGATGTGGCCTTGTAACTGTCCTGCACGTAGAGATTGAAATTACTGGCGCGCATACCGCGTGGGAGCTGGCCGCCGCCTTGCAGGAAAACCACCGGCTGCCCGATCAAGAAGTCCGCAAATGCATCGCCGGTGATGGGAACCGGAGCAAAGACGAAAAATCCGTTCGAGGCAATGCCCAGTAGTGTATTCAGTTGGTCCCGCTGATACTCGCCGCCAAATTTGAGCTCATGTTTGCCGCGCACCCAGGCCAGCGCTTCCGTCAAAGAATAGGTGCTCTGATAGTCGTTTGCCGGTCCGGTGATGGGATTGCCGACCGACGCATAACCCCCGACTTCAACGAAAGGGGGACCCTCCTGGCTTGCCAACGTGGGAGAGTATTGGAATCCCAGCGAAGAGACAGGCGTATGGTTGGTAGCTTCGCCAAAGAGGAATTTGTCCCGCAGGAAGGAAAAGCGGAGGACGTTCACAACCGTCGGCGAGAACGAGTGGATTTCTTCCAGGGCGGCATTCTGGGCGCGAAAATCCTCCCCCACGGGAAAACCGGGAACATTGGCCCCCGCAATGGAAAGTGGGTCCAGTTGCGAGCCGTTGGTGAAGAGGTAGTGGAAGGAAATCGTGTCGCGCGCGGAGAGGTAGTGGTCAAGGCGGAGGCCGAACTGGTCCGAGGTATTTTGCAATTCCTGCGTGGCGCCAAACGCATTGGGACCGTAGTTGGACTCATTGGGTAGCGGGTAGAACGACAGCAAATTCTGCGAAATTGAACTGATCGCGCCCGGAGGAAGTTGGTTGAAGGGCAAAGGTTGCGGCGGCGAAGCGAACACGTTCACTAACTGCGTTCCGGTAGGATCTGCGCAAAATCCCTGTGATGTATAAGTGGAGCATTCGGCCCCGAAGTTTCCCTGCCGCTCGGCGGCGGTGGGGACCGTGGTCAACTGCGTCTCCCCCTGCCGGTTGCGAAAACCTTCGTAAAAACCAAACACGAAGGTCTTATCCCGGCGGATCGGGCCACCCAGAGTGCCGCCAAACTGGTTTTGCTTCAGGGGTTCTACGCTGGTGGAAAAGAAATTGCGGGCATCCACCGCATCGTTCCGCAGGAAGTCGTAAACGTCACCGTGAATCTGGTTCGACCCGGAACGCGTCACGATGTTGGTGCTGGACCCGGCGTTATGGCCGAACTCGGCGGAAGCTGTATTTGTCAAAATCCGGAATTCCGCAATGGCGTCGGGGGGAGGCTTCAGAACGAAGCCGGCATTTATCGTGTTGTAGTTCTCCGCGCCGTCCACCAGGAATTCATTGGACTCCGGCCGCATGCCGTTCACGGAATAAGACTGGCCGCCACGCATTGAGCCCCCAGCCAACTGTAAGCCTTGCGTGAGGGGTGCGGTGCCGGGTAGCAAAAGGCCAAGCTGCGAGAAATTGCGGCCGTTCAGCGGCAAATCGACAATCTCGCTATCGTGCACGGTCTCGCCCAAGTCGTTGGTGGTCGCCAAAAGCCCCGCGTCCGCTTTGACCTGCACGATTTGCTGCGGCAGCCCGACCTCGAGGTGTATGGGCACCTGGGCGACCTGATCAACACTTAGGCTGATGCCTTCCTGCACGTACTTGCGAAAACCCTGCGCCGAAACCTCCAAGCGGTAGTGGCCAATGGGCAGCAGCACGAGCAAGTAATTGCCCTCCGCATCGCTTACACTGCTGCGGGTGAATCCAGTTTCATCCTGGATAGCCGTGACCTTCGCCGATGGCACCCGCGCGCCGCTGGGGTCAAAGATAACGCCTCGAAAACTCGCCGTTGTCTCCTGCCCGCTCAGCGCTGCGGTAAACAATAGAACGCCCAGGGCGCTCGCACAAACACACCTCCCCCGCTTGCCCATAAGACGCACTCCTCCTGAATGGCGATTTCCCTGTGATTGGATAGACTTTAAGACCCGACGCTTGTTACAAGAGAATCAGATTTGACGGTTCGGAGGGGCAATCGGACGCCCCTAAAGCGCCAATTATCGGGGCGCACACTTCAAGCGTCAATAATCGATACCAAGGGGATCGTTCGCTTTTATCCACTAGACCCCGGCCAAAATCACCGGTCATCGCCCAGAGAAGGTCCGCCTGCTATGGCCAAAGGTGGTGGTGTCACTTGGAAGTGGCACGGGTGTCCGAAGCTGTGAAAAAATCCCGTTGTAGCCGCGGTCTCTGACCGACGGCTTTGACAATCAACAACTTCGGCGGTCAGAGACCTCTGCTATAAATCGCGGCGCCGATTTTTTCACAGCTTCTCCCGCCCGTGAACGGTCACGGCCAGGATGGCGGTGCCACAGCGAATGACACCACTACCCGGCCAAAGGTGAGTTTCATCTTCAGCGCCCGGTAATGATAGAATTCTCAAGATGCTGCGGCGTGGCTCTATTTCATCACTATGCGCTCTGGTGCTTTGGATTGGCGGCTGCCCCAAACGCCAGGACCCCAAGAGCATTGTGGTTTACGTTCCGGCGCAGGCCCCGGCGGCAGAGCCCCCCGCCGCGAAACAAGAGGTCCTGGTGATCGAGGAACCTGCCCCCCCGCCCGAGCCTGAGCCCGCGGAGACTTCGCCACCTCAGACCGCGGAGCCCAATGCGCACCACCGGACCCGGCACCCGGCACACACTGAAGCGGCTGCCGAGCCCGATGAAGCCTCCACGCAGGAAACTCCCGAAACGCCGCCTGCAGAAATTCCCGCCCTCGAACCGCGCGAAAGCTCTGCCCAGGAGAACGAGATCAAGCACCAGTACCAGAAGTTGGAGGATGACATCCGCCAGCGCCTGACGCGCTTTGAGGGCGCGCGGCTTTCCTCCAACGACCAGAAGACGCTTGAGGATGCACGCACGTTCTTTGTGCAGGCCACACACGCAATGGCGAGCGGCGATCTTCCGCGCGCTCTGAACCTGGCGCGCAAGGCTTCCCTGTTGCTTGCCGCTCTGGAGTAAGTCCAGTCAGGTTCCCTCCTACATGTTTCTCCGCTACTTCGGGGCTTTACAGGCTGCGGAAAAGCCCTCCAATTGCTGTCATCCTGAGCCCGTTCGCTGTCATTCTGAGCATTGACAGCCTTGCGGCTGCCCAGGATGGGCAGAAACTCGGGCCGAGGAAGGGTAGGGCGGACCTGTTTTTTAGGTCCGCGGCTTCCCCTTGTCCATCGGGGGCGTGCCGCGGACCTATAAAACAGGTCCGCGCTACGCCTGCTGAATACCAAGGACTTACGCGTCGAGTTTCTGCAGAGCGCAGCGAAGAATCTCGATCTGAGTGGTTTCATGGCAAAGCGAGATTCTTCGTCGCCGCTGCTCCAAAAGGACAGCGCTCTTGAGTTTTTCCGCCAGCTCTTAATCCAGATGATTCAAGTGGGAAGGGAAGGTGTTTGCCTCCTCATTCGGGAAGAAGAATTCATCAAAGCGCCGGGCACGCGTCCGCGACGCTTAATGCTGATCCTGAAACCTTGATCCCAAATCCTTTGATATGATAGCCCGCAGCAAAAAGGAGAGCCGATGGCAGACATGGGCGCAGTGGTCATTACAGGAGCATCGACGGGGATCGGTGAAGCGTGCGCGTTGCACCTCGATAAGCTGGGATATCGCGTCTTCGCGGGCATTCGCAAGGCCGCCGATGGTGAGTCCCTGCGGCAGCGCGCGTCCGCGCGGCTGGTTCCGGTCCGTCTGGACATCAGCGACGAAACGGAAGTTGGGCAGGCTGCCCGCAATATTATCGAGGCGTTGGGCGGCGGAGGGCTGGCAGGATTGGTCAACAATGCCGGCATTGTCGTAAGCGGAATGCTGGAGTTCCTGCCGCTCGATGAACTCCGCCGGCAGTTGGAGGTAAACGTCGTCGGCCAAATCGGCGTCACCCAGGCCTTCCTGCCCAGCCTGCGCCAGGCGCGGGGACGCATTGTGAATATCGGTTCACTCAGCGGCCTGCTCTCCACCCCGTTTACCGGCCCCTATTGCGCCTCCAAGTTCGCGCTGGAAGCCCTAACGGACGCGTTGCGCCTGGAGCTTCGGCCCTGGAAGATTCACGTTTCGATTGTGGAGCCGGGATTCATTCAGACGCCGATTGTGAATAAATCGCTGACCGCCGCAGATGCGTTCCGGGCGCAACTTCCCGCGGAAGCCCTTGAGTTGTACGGACCCTCCATGCGCGCCGTTCGCGACGCCACCGAGCGGGAGGCCGCCAAAGCCGCGTCAACCGACGTGGTAGTGAAAGCCGTGGCACACGCTCTGGCCGCCCGGCGCCCCCGCACGCGCTACGTTGTGGGCCCTCGCTCCGGCTTCCAGATCAGCCTTATCCGCGCTCTGCCTGACCGCTGGCGCGACGCGTTGATCGCCCGGGGGATGGGATTGAAATAGGATCGAGGATTTATGACGATGGCTTTGTAACGGCGGCTTTGTGCCGTCACGACCGTAGGACAAGTAGCGGGGTAAACCCGCGTCTAAGCCACCATGGTGGCGAGCGCGTTGTCAAGCTGGATGAGGCGCGCCGCTGAAGACAAGTCTTCCGTTCTCAGTTTTCAGTTGTCAGGAACTACCTAACAGCTCACAGCCGGCGGCAACAGTTAGTCCCGAGTCCCCCACCCCTATTCCGGATTTCTCACCCCGCTTGGATTTTCTTGGGCACTGCCGGAAGGGCGGGGCCTCACTGGCTGTGGGAAAACGTCCGACCGCGGACAAGCACCCCGGCGCTCAAGGCGCCACCACTCCTGAATCAGGAGGGGAGTTGCTAAAACCGCCCCCCTCCTCGGCTGAGGAGTGGGAATCACTACTGGCCAGCGGGCAAAGTCGGATGGCGCAAAATTGGACGGTGCCGACGGCCAATTCCCCCGGGTGAACACTCCCCCGTATCGCTTATCGGCAGTTTCAGGCGAGGAAAGCAATCATTTGGCTGACTTCGAAAATCCATCGCAGATCTCAAAATCACCCAATCACTCAATCACTCGATTGGCCAGAGGTCCAATCAAGAAGAATTGACATTACTTTTAGACGCAGGTAGAAATATATATTGACCCTGCTGGGGGGCTTTACAGGCTGCGGAAGAACCCTCCTGCGCTGTCATCCTTAGGGCAGCGACGGCTCTCTCTCTGCGCATTTTCAAGGGTATGCGAGATTCTTACCTCGCGATGCTCAGAATCGCCTGCGGCTCCGCATAGCGAGAGTGGCGGCGGTTTTTCCGCAGCCTACGAAGCGCCAACCCTGGGGAAGGTAGGTTTTGCCTTGGTGTTTTGCAAAAATAGCTCTGCTCCCCACTTAACAGATCGCCCGTTTCAGCGGGGGGTGCTTCAGGGTTCGTTAACTGGCATGTCAACCGATCACACCTCTTCCTGATCATGCGGACCGTAGGGTGCCAGGCGTTGTGGAGGGCTCCCCGGTTTCGGTGAGGTGCAAGGCAGCGTTTGGAAGAGTTTCATCATCTTTCCTTTGAGGCTTTCCGCCGGTCGCCAAAAGTCGGCGCTTCATAAGCAGTTTGTAAATCCCGATATTCCCAAAGCCCTGAGGGGTGTGTTACGGTAGAGGGAAGGCATAAATAATGAAGAAGCTCGCGCTGGCACTCTCGATCCTGGCGTTGATGTGCGGCTGTAGCAGCCGAGCGCCATCCACCGTTATTGTCGTGGCGGTCGCTCCTGCCGTTCCACCCAGCATCGACCAAGGCCAGACCCTGCAGTTCACCGCGAGCTTGGCCGATGACAAGACGAGCGCGGGCGTAGCGTGGAGCGCCACCGGACCGGGGTGCGGAGGCCTGGCGTGTGGAACTTTTACCAACGTCACCCCCACCTCGGCAACCTACGTCGCTCCGGCGTCGGTTTCAGCCAGCTTAAGCGTTACGGTGACGGGAACCTCGGTGGCCCAGCCCACCCAGACCTCTTCCTCGACATTCAATGTCATGCCGCCGCCGAGTATCATCACCACCACGTTGCCCACCGCTACGCCAATTTATGTCTCCAACACCGCACTTACGGCCACCGGCGGTGTGCCGCCGCTGAAATGGAACTTGGCCGCTGGAGCGCTTCCGGTGGGAATGTCTTTGAACAGTGCGGGAACAATCTATGGAACGCCCACTACTGGCGCCACTTCCACTTTTACTCTCAAGGTGACGGATTCATCGGGGGCGCCGGGTGGAACGCTCTCAATGCAACAAACGTTTAGCCTCACCGTCGTCGGTATCCTCACCGTCCCTGCCGCCTCATTGCCGAATGGCACGGTGGGCACCGCTTACATCGCCCCCCCTCTGTCCTCAACGGGGGGATTGCCTCCTTTGACCTGGACCATCTACAGCGGCAGCCTCCCTCCGGGGCTGGTTTTGCAGGCAAGCACAGGGGTGATTTCTGGTACGCCCACAATCCCGGGTACCTATTCCTTCACATTGGAGCTGTTCGATTCCAGCCCCATAGAGCAGTATTATATAAGCTCAACTTTCTCCATTACCATAAACTCCTCGGGACCCCTGACCATCAGGACGACCTCGCTGCTGGACGGAACGGTGGATGCGGCATACCAGGGGCAGCTCGTGGCGACCGGCGGTACGCCACCCCTCAGTTGGACGATCACCAGTGGGGGGCTGCCCACGGGGTTGGCGCTCAACTCAACGACGGGGGCGATTTCGGGCATTCCCACGGCCGCACCCGGAACATATCCCTTCACCGTGGTCGCGTCGGATACAAGTGTGCCGCAGCAGACCTCCACCCAGCAACTGAATATCACTATCAATGCCGCGGTGGCCGCTTGTTCGAGTTCGGGTAACAATTCCCTCCTCGTGGGACAATACGCCTTTAGTCTGCGCGGGTATAATGGTGCGGGCTTTGTTGCCGTAGTGGGCTCTTTCACTGCCGACGGTAGCGGTAATATTACCGCAGGCGAAGCTGACACCAACGGCGTCTTGGGCGCCCAAAACGGCAACCTCATCATGAGTGCCAGCTCCTATTCGGTGGGACCTGACAACCGTGGTTGCGCCACCCTCGCGACTCCGTTCGGGACGTTTTACACGCGGTTCGCCCTGGGGGCCGTATCCGCAAATGTCGCGACCCAAGGCCGCATCATCGAGTTTGATAACCCGGGGGCCAGCGCCTATATTGCCGCCGGCCAGATCGTTCAGCAAAGCCCTTCGTCATTCATTTTCCCCATCACCGGAAGTTACGCGTTACAGACGGCTGGCTGGGATCCCTCCACCTCCGGCCGCGTCGCCTGTGTCGGGATTATAACTGGCACCAACTATAAGTTTAGCTATCTGGAGGAAGACTGCAACGATGACGGTACGGTCTCCAACTCGACCAATTCATACACTTCCACCAACACTTTGCTCAACACCTATACGACTGCTGACGCGAATGGGCGGGGCACCGGGACATTTTTGGTGGGGGGAAACACATCCGGCATTACGTTCTACTGGGTATCCACCACGCGACTCCTCATCGTCAACTCCGATCCCATCCCTACCTATAGTGGGATTTGGCAGCAGGAAGATGTGCCGCTCGGTAGCTCGGGCTTCAACCAAGCTTCCTTCAACAGTAAGGTCGCCTCCTATTCCAGTGGGTTAGGACCCTCCGGGGTAGGCGGCGACGTGTCGCTTGCCACCGAGACGGCCGATGGAATCAGCTCCGTGACCAGCCAGCTTTACCGAGATGTAGCGGGCACCTGGCAAAATGCGAGCACGAGTTGCACCTATTCGGTCATCTCCATTGGCAGGGTGACGCTGGGCGGCCCCAATTGCGGCGCCAATCCCCCCATTCTTTACCTGAATTCCCTCAATTCCGCCTTCGTGCTCGGTACGGACCCCGCGATTGAGCTGGGAACCTTTGAACCCCAGACGACGGGACTCACCAATTCCTCCTTGGCCGGAACCTACTTCGTGGGCACTTCGGAAGTGGTCAACCAAGGCGCGCAGGCTGAAGTGAGCATTCTGACTCTGACGAGCAACGGAATTTTGACGAGTACGAGCGACGCTGCTTCGACCCTCAGCCAGACCACTGGTGTAGCCAGCGCCGACACGTACTCTTTGAATCCTGACGGGACGTTCAGCACCGGTTCTTCCGGCGGAACCACGGTTGGCGTCGCCATTTCCGGCAGCAAATTTGTCATTGTCAACAACCCGACCCTAACATTTCCGACCCTACAGATCGGACAGCGATAGGACTTGATCCTGCACGGGCTTGGCCCTTCGGTGGAACAAGCAGAGGCAGGCGCGGTGCAACTTTTCCCTATCACATAGCCAACCGGTCTTGCGCCTGAGGGAGACAGGCGTAATTTCGAAGTGACTCTCCTCTCCCCGCCACTCACCTCTTAACAAAATCGACCGGCCGCTTAGGCGACTGCGGGCTACAACGCCGCGGGCAGGCGGTGCCCTGCCAAAATTCCTCATCCCATGCCTAGCACCCGCCGATAACCAATCATGAAGAAATTCTAATGTGGGGCAGCGCGGCGCAAGCCTCCTGCCGGCATTCCCGGCAACGGAAAGAGCATATGAACAGAGCGGTTCAACAAAAGCGAGAGCAATCGGGAGGGACCGGGGAAGTCTTTTCCAGGCCATGTCCGCTTGAATTTCTCACTGCGCTCGCAAACCACCTCCGAACCACCCGCCCAGCGCTACAGGAGGTATCCCCCCAATGAGAAAGCTTGTGCTCGTCATCGGTGGCTTGATAATCATGTGCGCATGCGGTGGTGGAAGCAGTGGAGGCGGTGGGGGTGGCGGGACCCCCACTCCGCCCGCAATCTACGTTTCCATTTCTCCATCGACGCAGACCAATATCGATCAAGGGCAAGCCGTAAAGTTCACCGCGACCGTAGGAAACGACTCGAGCGACAAGGGAGCGGCTTGGAGCTGTTCCGGGACGGGAGTTACGGGCGCGACCTGTGGAACCTTCACCGGCACGACGACCACTGCGGCAACGTACAATGCCCCGGCCTCGGTTTCAGGCAATCGCAGCATCACAGTTACGGCTACCTCCATGGCCGATTCCACCAAAACAAGTTCTGCGGTGGTCATGGTTCTGCCACCGCCGAGCGTCACTGCCACCGCGCTTACCAATGCCACCCCGAATGCGAACTACAGCGCCACTCTCCAAGCCACGGGCGGCGTGGGGACGCTGACCTGGACCGTGGCCGGCGGCGCTTTACCCACCGGCCTGTCATTAAGTGGTTCCGGGGCAATCACTGGAGATCCCACCGTTTCCGGGACTTCGACCTTCACGGTACAAGTTACCGATTCGTCAGCCGCTCCCGGCGGTCCGGCATCAGCACAAGCGCAGTTCAGCCTCACGGTTGTCATGGTGGTAAGCATCTCCACTACGTCATTGCCGGCCGGGTCTGCGGGCATCGCATATCTTGCTGGAATTGACGCCAGCGGGGGCACCCCCCCCTACGCCTGGAGCTTGGCGGCCGGCTCGCTTCCTCCAGGCCTCACGATGGAACCGGGCTCAGGTGTGATTTCAGGGAGCCCGTCGTCGCAGGGAAACTTTACCTTCACGGTCGCCTTAAAGGATTCGAGCCCGACGCCACAGGCCCAGACCCAATCCTTGACGATCGCCATTGGCGCTCCGGGGCCGCTGGCCATCACCACGTCCTCGCTGCTCGACGGCACGCTGAACACACCTTACAACGCCAAGTTGGCGGCGACAGGCGGCACACCGCCCTACGCTTGGAGCATCGCCACGGGAGCACCGCCCGCGGGCGTGGCGCTCACCTCATCGCTGGGCGCGATTTCAGGAACGCCGTCATCTACGGGCACCGCCTATTTCACCGTCATGGTAACGGATGCAAGTCCGACGCCCGAGACCCAAACGCAAGCGCTCAGCATTACGGTCGACAACGCAGCGGAAGCCTGCGCCAGCTCGGGCAACAACGCCGTCCTCAGCGGGTCCTATGCCTTCAGCCTGAGCGGGTTTAATGATGTCGGCTTCCTAACCGTTGTTGGCTCGTTTACCGCGGACGGCAACGGCAAGGTCACAGCAGGCGAAGCTGATACCAACGGCGTCCTGGGCGCCCAAAACGGCAACATCATGACCTCGGCCAGCTCCTACTCGGTAGGACCAGACAATCGCGGATGCGCCACCTTGGCGACCCCGTTCGGAACCTTGATCACGCACTTTGCTCTCGGGTCGATGTCTTCCAACACTGCCACCGCCGGGCGAATGATTGAGTGGGACAGCCCCAGCGCCGGCGCCTACATCGCCGCGGGCCAGATCCTGCGCCAAACCTCCAGCGCCTTCGCCGGCGGACTGAGCGGCAGTTACGCATTCCGCACCGTCGGGTGGGATCCCTTGTCCCTAGGTGGGCGTGACGTTTGTGTGGGCGCGCTCAGCGCCAGCGGCAATACCTTTACCGGCTTGGAGCAGGACTGCAACGACGCGTGGACTATCTCCAACACGGCGACCCCCGCTGTTGCCGGGACTTACACCACCCTCGATGCGAATGGCCGCGGCACAGGAATCCTCGCCCTGGGAGAAACCAACTCCAATATCACGTTCTATGCGGTATCCGGTTCTCAACTGCTCGTGGTGAATGCCGACCCCGGCCCCTTCGCAAGCGGCGAATGGGACCGGCAAAGCGTGCCGGCGGGAGGTTCCGGTTTCACGCAAGCATCGCTCGACGGCAACATGGTCCTATATCTCAACGGGCTGACCCTGGTCGGAACCGCGTCGGCCGTCTCCGTGGAGACGGCGACCGCCGATGGGAGCAGTTCCCTGGCCATTACGTTTTATGAGGATCGCGCGGGCACGGTGCAGATTTCCAATACTTATGCGTGCACCTACGCCGTCGAGCCAAATGGGCGCGTGACCCTCAGCAGCGGCACGCAAAGCTGCGGAGGCACCCCTCCCCTGTTCTATTTGACAGACGTGAACACGGGCTTCATCGTCGATGCCTCTCCGGGCGTGGATACGGGATCTCTTGAACCGCAGTCGGTGGGCCCCTTCAATAACGCCTCGCTTTCCGGAAGTTTCTTCGGCGGGATGGCGGAGGTCGTCAATCAGAGCGCGCAGACGGAGGTGGACCCCATCGCACCTGACGGCAGCGGGAATATTACCGGCATCACGGACACCAGTTCCACAAGCTCGCAAGACGCGGGTTTATCCTTCCCTGCCGCCACCTACACCGTAAATTCCGATGGGACCTTTAGCGTTAGTTCGTCGGATGGCGCCGTCGCCGGCATTATCATTTCCAATACGAAATTCGTGATGTTCAGCCCCTCAACTTTTGCGACGTCGTACCCTACTCTCCTGGTGATACAGAAATAGGGAGATGCCCAGGGCCTTAAGCCGGATTTCTCACCACGCTTGGATGTTCACGGGGGTTGCCGGAAAGGCGGGGCTAAACAGGCTGCGGAAAAACTGCCCCCGGCGTATAACCACCCCGACGCCCAAGGCGCCACCCCTCCTGAATCAGGAGGGGAGTTGCTGAAAACGCTCCCCTCCTCAGATGAGGAGGGGTGGCGCGCCGAATGCCGGGGTGGTGCTGACAGTGCTAGCGCCACAGAGTTTTTCCGCAGCCAGCAAAGCCCCGCCCTTCCAGACTCGTGGTGAGAAATCCGGGTTAAGCGCCGGCCGCAGCCCAACCGGAGCGCTGACGCAGGTTTGTGATGTGGGCCACATGATGTTTACCGTGCCAGGCATACAGCGCCAGATATTGCTCCAGCGTCACCCGGCCCAGCTCCGGATGCTTCAGGGCGCGGGAAAAATCCTCCGGCTGCAGCGAGCGCAGCAGCAGCACCCAGCGTTGGTGCAGCGTGTCGAGCAAGGCTAAGGAAATTCCGGGGGGCGCCGTGCGCGCGTCGCTCAATTGCGCCCAGAGTCCCTCATCGTAGGGCTTGATAGTGGGCTCGTCTTCGGTGAGCGCCAGGCGAAAGCGCACATAAGAGTTCATGTGGCTGTCGGGGACGTGGTGCGCCACCTGGCGCACGGTCCAACCGCCGGGCCGGTAAGGCGTGTCAAGCTGCGCTTCCGTAAGCCCTGAGATCGCCGCTCGCAGCCGCGCCGGCGTCTCCTCAATGTCGGCAATCCACAGTTGCCGTTCCGCCTCGGTCGCCAACAAACCATCGCCACTGCGATTCCAAGTGAATTTCCCTACGGGATATTGCAGGTCCATCTGTTCCCTCCTGTCTAAAATGAATCTGACGTAGTGTGGTGTCCCGGATAAGATTTGACAATGGCATGTTGCAAGGACCCCCTCACCCCCGGGCCCCTCGGTCGCCACGGCCACCGAGGGGAGGATGGATTTTATTGCCCTCGCCCCTTTGGGGCCAGCCGGGGCGGGCCGGGTGAGGGGGTCTCGCCTATTGTCAATTCTTACGTGGGACACCACAGTAGGTCGTGGGTCGCATGTGGCGGATGCTTCGTTCTGGTCGAGTATTACAGATACCCCACCTACCGCCTACGAACTACCATTATTCCTTGCGCGCAACGAGGAGTTGCCCGCCCCCGCGGCGCTTGAAAAGTTCCAAATGTTCTTCCGGTATTCCCGCTTCGCGCGCGAGAGGTTCGAAATCGGGGTGCTCCAGGTGTGCCTCCGCAAATCCTGCCTTTCGCGCCAGCTCTAGCAGTTCGTGGTCTTCGTAGAAATATAGGCGCGACGCCATAGGCTCAGGCGCGGCGGGTGTCCCACGCAGTTCCTTGGAGCCGGTAAAGAGTACAAAGCGCCCCCCAGGCGCAAGGACTCGTCGAATCTCGGAAAGCGCCTTCAGAGGGTTCGATATAAATCCAAAAACCCCGGTCGTCACGGCGCAGGTGAAAATCCCATCGGGGTAAGGCAGTGAACCGGCGTCACCCGCGCGAACCTCCAGCCGGCTCAGTTGAATAGCCTCGTGGTTAACCTCGCGAGCCAGCCTTACCATGTCGGAACTGTGATCGATGGCCGCCGCTTTGCAGCCACATCTTAGTGCGTCCTGCAAGAATGCCCCGCCTCCACAACCGACCTCAAGTAAGTAGTCGTCCTGTCTTAGCTTCAGGACCGCCAGGATGGCTCGAAAGTTGGGGCGATGGTAGAGAGGGTCGCGATAGATCGCTCGTGCCTGAGGCCCTGACGGCCGCCGCGCCCTGCGATCGGTGATCCAATCGCCCAAGCGGCTCGGTCCCATGGCGCGGAGAAAAGGGGCGGCAACCTCGCTCGCGAACCAGCCGGCCAGCTCATTCGCATGGTCTCCCAACACCTTGCCCCACCCAGGGTTCTCCAGGGTTACCCGAGTGCCGCCCGCAACAGGCTCAAACCGTAAACCCAAAGATGTGACTTCAGAGGGCTGCCAATTGGCAGCACGCCATTCGAGTACGATCTCTTCGGGCGGCTGCCAGCGGACGACCCGCCCCACCTCAACATCCCCTTCTATCACGCGACCGTCGGCTCCGGGTTGGAATTGCATCCCCAGTCGCAACAGCGCGGCCGACAATTCATCAACCATCGCTTCGAAGGCCGTGGATTGATCGAGCTTCAAATCGACGCTGGTGCGTATGCTCATATTTCCTACTCTCCGTGGCGGGACCTGGCTCGCTCTGTTGCCAGATTCTTCGCTCATCATAAGCCGCGTTCTGGGGGAAACGCAATCCACTCTTGGCGTTCATCGGGCCATAGGTTCATCGGGCCATTTGGCAATTAAGCCAGCTTGTCATCGGGTCATCGGCTCATCGGCCCATTTGAAACCTTCCGACATAGCAAATTGATTCATCTTCTCACCTGAAAATGTCGATGACCGATGCGGGAAAGTGTGTCATGCGGGGGTTCGGTTGTCGGGACCGCCGTCCACACCGTCATCCTGAGCAGCCGCGAAGGATCTCGCCCTGCCCATCTTTCCACCTTGGAACCCCTCCCGTCCCTCCTTCACTTGCCCCGCGTCACTTGTCACTGCATTTGATCGCATGTCGCCCGACCTGTCGTGCTGTCATCCTGAGCAGCCGCGAAGGATCTCGCCCTGCCCATCTTTCCACCTCCTACATGCATGTGATAAGGGGAAAAGGCTCCATAATTCAGACTTCATAATTCAGAAATCATGATTTCCGAGCCCTATCTCCTTTCTTTTCAACAACTCATCGTGAAAGCACGATAACTTGTTTATTTTCATCAACTCATCCAGAGCACTTTATTTTCTCCTTTGTTTTCAAACAACCATCCAGACCTATCTTCATTTTTAACATCTTTTTGCCGGCCCCGGTTCTTTCCAGTGCCCCAGCCGCCCCCGGTGGCCTTCCCTAGCGAGGGCGGGCGGCAGTTGCGGGCTCCGTACCCACGCCAGCACGGTCGCCCCCTGTCTCCCCTTCAGCGTTCCGGCGCTCACCCCTTGCCCGCCACCTGTCGTTGTACCCACTGCGGCGCCCCCCGCGACTTCCTCTACCGCAACGGCGGCCGCCCCGCCCGCCAACCGCGCTGCAAAGTCTGCGGCCGCTGGCGGCAAGTGGCGCGTCATTATCGCCCCACGAAAACTCCTGACTGGCGACTCTACTGCCACCGCTCCCTCTTCTGCTCGAAACATCGTCTCGATTGCAGCATCTACCAATGCCCTTGCCCACATTGTCCGCACTACCTCCACGGTTCCGTCAAAGTCGCGGGCATCGCCTACGTCCATGGCCATGAATGCACCACCCGCGAAGAAACCCCTCATCCCCCGCCTTGCGGTCCCCCCTCTCCCCAGGGGAGAGGGAGAGAAATCAAAATCAGACTTTGGATCCGGACGCGGGAATTCCGCCCTGCGCACTTTCGCAAGCTGCAGGGCTTGGGGGCGACAACCGTGGGCGACCCGCGCCTGGGCGTGACGGCACCCCGCCGGAACACTCTCTTAGTCTATCTGTCTACGCTAATTATATCAAGACAAATCAACCATTTTCAGAGCCAAGACAATGTCGCAGGCGAAAAGCAAGTGTAGAGCGGACCGGTTTTGTAGGTCCGCGGCACTTAGCGCCAGATAGTTCCATCTTGTGTTGTCGTGCCAGACCGCGAAAGATCGTAGCCCCTGGCGCAAGCCGCGGGAGAGTCGGCCCCAGTATCCTCCCGAGCCCCACGAGGGGCAAAAGAAATCAAGCCCAAAGGCAACGGCGCAATAGCGTGCTTCTTGGGCTGCCGCATCGGGGTGGCATCGTGGAATCGCCGTAGGGATTGGTTCTTTCGCCCCTGACGCGGCTTGGGGGAATTTCGCTTGAACTCGACTCCTATAGTTCGCGCTATGGGCTACGATCCTTCGCCCGTGGGCTCGTGTCTACCCGCTGGCCCAGAACCTCCCGTTTCCCCTGCGGATTCGTCGATAAACACCAGGCGACCAGGCAGGATCCATTTGCCTGAACGCCATTTCGGGGATCTCGGCTTGAGCACTATTTGTCCGGGTTGCCGCACGCTCCAGAGTATTATTGAGTGGGCGGCTACCGGGAGCCGACGTCAACGTGGCCGCGCTGCCCCTGGTCAAGTGAAGGTTTTCGTGCTTCGTACCTGGCTTACAACTTTGTTGTATAATATTTATCGAAATCACCAACCCCATGGCCAAGAGTACGTCGACTGCAAAGGAGCCTACCGATGCCGAAAAAGCGGACTGGGAAGCAGCGTGCAAAACCAAAGGGCCATGTCACCATCAGCGGGCAACCGATTTTTGGACAGCCGCAGCCCTCACCCGACCCATCCGGCTTCAAGGATCCGGTCACTGACCAGAAATTGCAGGGGCTCACCACGCTCGGAGTGGCGCCAGAGCCCGCAGGGGGAGCAACCGAACCGGTCCTGACCTTGGAGCAAGTGTATGGAAGTGCAGGCGCAGCCAAAGTACAGGCGATTCAGCAAGCGGGACAGATCGTCTTCCATTCCGTTGGCGATACGGGCAGCGTCGTCGGCCCCGCCACTCAGGCGCTGGTTGCCGACAAGATGGTGTCCGACTTCAGCGAAGCGAACGCAGCCGATGTGCCCTCATTCCTATTTCATCTCGGTGACTTCGTCTACTACTTCGGCGAGGCCACCTACTACTACGACCAGTTTTACGAGCCCTATCGTGATTATCCGGCGCCTATTCTTGGCATTGCCGGCAATCACGACGGTGTGGTCTATGCCAGCGACCCTGCGCCAACTCTTAGCGCTTTTCTGCGCAACTTTTGCGCGCCAAGTCCCGCGCCGTCACCTGACGCCGGAGGCCTGCTGCGCACCACCATGACTCAGCCAGGGGTGTACTTCACCCTGGACGCACCGTTCGTGAAAATACTCGGCCTCTATAGCAACGTTCTTGAGGACCCTGGCGTCATCTCGAGTGAGAACGGCGCCAACAAAATCCTGGATAACCGCCAGGTTTCCTTTCTGACTACGGCGCTCGCTCGAGCAAAGAGCGATAACTTCACCGGCGCGATCATCATCGCCGTTCACCATCCTCCGTTCACGGGCGGCTCAGACCACGGGGGCAGTCCGCTGATGTTGCAGGATATCGACAGCGCCTGCCAGAAGGCAGGGGTTTGGCCCCATGCGGTCTTCGCCGGTCATGCGCATAACTATCAGCGCTACACCCGCATCGCTAACAATTACCAAATTCCCTATGTGGTGGCGGGATGCGGCGGCCACTCACCGCTTTCCAAAATGCGCTCGACTTATCGCACCCCCTTCAAGATCGATGACACGCTCACGCTCGAAAGCTATGACGACACCGACTACGGATACCTGCGGGTTGTTGCAAATGCCGAGACCATGAGCATTGAATTTCATCCCCAGAGCGACGGCGGCGTTACCAAGACTCCGGATGACGTTGTGACAATCACTCTTGCCACTCACCTCATAAGCTAATTGTTTTGAACATCGCGGGTGGCGCGGATCTGTTTCGCAAGGTCTGCGGCCCTCCTCGCCGGGGGGTAGGCGCAGAGCACAGTTCTGCGTCTTACCAACTGAACTGACATCAGGCGAGCCGATCACCCTCAAGAATCTTGCCGCAGCGATAGGTGCTGCTGGTCAGGGATTGGAGCCTCCGCGCGCAAAATGCCGTTTGTGGGTGGGCATGACCAGCGCTAATACAGCACGCTAAAGCGCAGAGCTGTGCTCTGCGCCAGCCAGCAAAACCTCACAGGCCGAACGATTTCTCTGGCAATCATCCGTGCCCCATCAAACCGCCTGCCTGATCTGCCGCCTCATGTGCCCGCGATGTTAGCGGCCCTGCCCTCACTCATGCCTGGCGAAGTGATACAAATCGGTTGAGTCTCGCAAGCAGAATCTATCTGGTGCATGGGCCAAACTGACCAGCCACCCAATGCCGCCAGGGTTTGACAACGCGGCACGGAAAAGGGAAGATGACATGTTTTCGGGACTGTTTCGAATAATCCCTGGGCCCGCTGCCCAGTAGTGGGCCAATTTGATGTAGCGGCGGCTTTATGCCGCCATTGGGCGAGGTAAACTCGCCACTGCAGCATGAAATTGACCTTTTACCCGCTACGCGGCAACGCAGGACGGAATAAAAGAAGTTGTGAAGAAAACGGCGTCGCGGTTTGTAGCGGCGGTCTCTGACCGCCGAAGTTGTGATTCTCCAAGCCGGCGGTCGGAGACCGCCGCTACAACGGGATCTTTTCACAGGTTCACAGGCGGTTAGTGCAGACCTGTTTCGCGAGGTCTGCGCCTCTTCCTACCGGTTGCGCGGAAGGGCCGGGGACCTACATGACAGGTCGGACCACGGTTGCTTTCGACTCTCAACGTTCGACTTTCGACCAGGGTTTTCTATGACTCATGAGGAACAGAGGCTGGAGGAGTCGCGCCAGCGCAAGCTCCACTGGAAGCGCTGGGGACCTTACCTGAGCGAGCGCCAGTGGGGAACCGTTCGCGAGGACTACAGCGAGTGGGGCACGGCTTGGGACTATTTCCCTCACGACCACGCCCGCTCACGCGCTTATCGGTGGGGGGAGGACGGGATTGCCGGCATCTGTGACCGCCATCAATACCTCTGCCTGGCGCTGGCGTTGTGGAACGGCCGCGACCCCATCCTGAAAGAACGCCTCTTCGGGCTAACGGGAGAAGAGGGGAACCACGGTGAGGACGTCAAGGAGTATTACTACTACCTCGATTCCACGCCCACGCATTCCTACATGAAGTATCTCTACCGCTATCCGCAGGGGGAATTTCCTTACGCCTGGCTGGTGGAGGAGAACAAACGACGGAGCAGGAAGGATTTTGAGTTTGAGCTGGTGGACACCGGCATCTTCAGCGGGAATCGCTATTTTGACGTGTTTGTAGAATATGCGAAGGCAACTCCCGATGATATCCTGATCCGCATTTCCGCCCATAACCGCGGCCCGGAGGCCGCCACTCTGCATCTGCTACCCACCCTTTGGTTCCGCGACACCTGGTCCTGGGGCAGGGACGACGGGCGCCCGGGGCTGGCAAAGGCCGAGGACCTTTCCGGGGCGACGGTCATCCGGGCGGAGGACCGTTACTATGGTACACGTTGGCTGATCTGCCAGGAACATCCCGAATTACTCTTTACCGAGAACGCCACAAATTTCCAGCGGCTCTTTGGCGTTGCCAATCCTACGCCGCACGTCAAGGACGCCATCAACGACTACATCGTCCACGGTGCGCGCCATGCCGTCAATCCTATTCCCGAGGGCACCAAGGTGGCAGCCTCATATCGCGTGGCGATACCGCCGGGGCAAAGCGCCGTCTTCCGCCTGCGGTTTACCGGCGACCAGCCCAGCGAGGATGTGCTCAGCGACGGCTTCGAGACGGTGTTGGAAGAACGTATTGCCGAAGCGAATGAGTTTTACTCCAAGGTCATGCCTCCCGCCCTTTCTGCCGATGCCCAAAACGTATTCCGCCAGGCGATGGGGGGACTGTTCTGGTCGAAGCAGTTCTATCACTATGACCTGCGGACCTGGCTGGAGGGCGATCCCGCGGGCCCGCCTCCGCCGCCGGAACGGGAGATGGAACGAAACCACACCTGGACTCACCTTTACAATGCGGACGTCATCTCCATGCCCGATAAGTGGGAATACCCCTGGTACGCCTCGTGGGACTTGGCCTTCCACTGCGTGGCGATGGCGCTGGTGGACCCGGACTACGCGAAAGAGCAGCTCATCCTGCTTCTGCGCGAGTGGTACCAACACCCCAATGGCCAGCTCCCGGCTTACGAGTGGGCATTCAGCGACGTCAATCCTCCCGTCCATGCCTGGGCGGCCTGGCGCGTCTACAAGATCGAAGCGCGGCGGCGTGGCTCCGCGGACCGGGAGTTTCTCCAGAAGGTCTTTCACAAGCTCCTGCTCAACTTCACCTGGTGGGTGAATCGCAAGGATCCCGATGGCAGGAACGTTTTCGAAGGAGGATTCCTGGGGCTCGACAACATCGGCGTCTTTGACCGCTCAAAACCGCTCCCCACCGGCGGCCACATCGAACAATCCGACGGCACCAGTTGGATGGGCATGTACTGCCTCGACATGCTCAGCATCGCCATGGAGTTGGCGCGCGAGGACCCCGCTTATGAAGACGTGGCCAGCAAATTCTTTGAGCATTTTGTTTACATCACCCGGGCGATGAATAACCGCGGCGGCCACGGAATTTCCTTGTGGGACGAGGAGGACGGGTTCTATTACGACGTGTTGCATCTTCCCAACGGTCAACACGATTTCATGAAGGTGCGGTCGATGGTGGGGCTGATCCCTCTCTATGCGGTGGAAGTGCTGGAGCCGGAAGCTCTGGATCAATTGCCCGGTTTCAAGCGGCGCATGCAATGGTTCCTCGACAATGTTCCCAACGTTCCCCATCACATCGAAATGACGCAAACGTCTGCGCACGGAATTCGCCGCCAACTCTCCATTGTCAGCCGCAGAAAACTGATGAGGATTCTTCGCTACATGCTGGATGAACAGGAGTTCCTGGCGCCGCACGGGATTCGCAGCGTATCGAAGTTCCATGCCAGGAATCCTTATGTGCTGACCATCGACGGCCGGGAATATCGCGTGGGTTACGACCCTGCGGAGTCCGCCTCGGGTCTGTTCGGCGGCAATTCCAACTGGCGCGGCCCCGTGTGGTTTCCCCTCAATTTTTTACTCATCGAATCCTTGCAGAGGTTTCATTTTTATTACGGCGACCAACTGAAGGTTGAATGCCCCACCGGCTCCGGCCACATGATGACTTTGTGGGAAGTGGCGGAAGAAATCTCCCGGCGGTTGGCTTCCATCTTCCTGCGCGGCAGCGACGGACGGCGCCCCGTCTACGGCGGGAACGAGCTTTTCCAAACCGACCCCAACTGGCGGGACTTGATCCCGTTCTACGAATACTTTCATGGCGATAATGGCGCGGGCTTGGGCGCCAGCCACCAAACCGGATGGACGGCGTTGGTGGCGAAGTTGTTGCAACAATCGGGGGGATGAAGAAACCCCTCACCTGCCCTCCTCTGTCGGGCACCCTCTCCCCTGGGGAGAGGGTGACGCGAGAGCGCCGGGTGAGGGGGTCACGCCGCGACCGATGCCTAAGCAGGTTCCTGGAGACCCCTTCTATGGACAGCATTGAGCCGAACTTCGTTCTACTTACTCGGCCACAAATCGGTTAGACTTTCCCTTCGCTATAGCCATTCTTCGTCAGTCTTAAGGAATTTGTGGAATGAGCCTCCGCCTGCGTGTAATGACCGTTGACGACGTTCCCGCTGGGATGCGGCTGAAGGAGATTGCCGGATGGAATCAAACCCGCGGTGATTGGGAACGATTTCTCAGCGCGAGCCCCCAAGGGTGCTTCGTGGCCGAGACCGATGGCGAGGTGACGGGAACCGTCGCCACCATTTCCTATGAAGGCCGGTTCGCGTGGATTGGGATGGTCCTTGTGGACCCCGCACGGCGCAGCCAGGGGATCGGTACAAAACTGCTGGAGAAGGCCATCGAGTATCTGGATGGTTGCGGCATCCCCAGCATGAAGCTCGACGCGACCCCGCAAGGCAAACCTCTCTATGAAAAACTCGGGTTCGTGAGCGAATACGAACTTGAACGCTGGAAGTTGCAACGCGCGCCGGCGACCGGCCCCACGGATGGGGCCAGTTCGGTGACGAAAGAGATGCTCGACCAGGACCGGGAGATTTTTGGCGCTGACCGTAGCGCGTTGTTGCAGTCGATCGCTCTTGAGCATCCCGGGTTTGTGTTGCAAACGCGAAGCCAGGGGAAGCTCACGGGGTATTGCTTTGGACGCCGGGGCGCGCTGGCTGACCACCTGGGACCCTGGGTGGCGCATGATGAATCTGCGGCGCGCGATTTGCTCGATGAATTCCTCCTGCGTTCCCGCCAGGAAAGTGTTTTTGTAGACGCCATGAAACCCAGCCCTTGGTCAATGAAGCTGCTTTGTGAGTACGGCTTCCAATTCTCACGCTCCTTGACGCGCATGTATCGCGGGCGCAATGATTTCCCCGGGCGCCCGGAACTTCAGGGTGCGATTCTAGGGCCGGAGTTTGGCTGAGATAGTGTGGGAAAATACAGGCTGCGAGAGAAATGCGTCGGAACTTTGATACGGAGCATGGAGAGTTAGGCTCGGCTCTCCGCGGTGTCAGAAACGGGTGGTGGAGTGGCTTCAAAAGGCTACGCTTTTTTGTGCCCTGCAAGGGCGCCATACAGTAGCCGGGGGCAACGCCCCCGGAAAGCGTGACGCATGTTATCCGACCCTGAAGGGGCCGCACTATTGTGGGAGGCGGACGGGAGACCGGCGGGGCGTCACAGGAATTCGACCCTTTCAGGGTCGGGCGTCGCTGGGGGCGCGCTTTCCGGGGGCGTTGCCCCCGGCTACTGTATCTATCCCCTGCGGGGATCACGAAGGATGAACCGTGGTGGCCACGTTTTGGAGGTGGAAAGAGCAAGTCCAACGCCTCCCGGTACCCTCGGCCTATATTGGCCGGAAACGAAGACATTTTTGTAAATCATTCCCATGAATCAAACTGCGTCAACACCTGTTTTCTACGGCTGGTGGATTGTCCTGGCGGCGTTCATGAACTTGTTTTTCGCCGTCGGACTCGTTTTTTACGGACTTCCGGTTTTTTACACTTCTCTGGTGGATTCCCTGCATTTCACTCGCAGCCAGGTGGCGCAAGGACTTTTTTTTGGCATGGTCATCGTGGCCCCCGCTTTCGGCTTCATGGGCGCGCTCATTGACCGGGTTGGCGCGCGGCGAGTGCTGCGCGTCGGCATTCTGCTGGTGGCCTTGCCATTAATCCTGATGGGCTGGATGACGCGCTTGTGGGAGTACTACATCCTCTGCATTGTAGAAGTGGTGGGATATGTCCTGGCAGGCCCCATCTCCAATCAGGTTCTGGTGGCAAATTGGTTCCAGGCGAAACGCGGACGCGCTATGGGCTACGCGTATGTGGGCCTGGGACTGGGCGGCGCGGTCGCGCCCAGATTGGCTGTGTACCTGATCGAAGGGCTGGGGTGGCGGCGCGCTTTCATCATCATCGGCGCCCTGATCGGAGTGGTGCTTTTTCCCATTGCTCAGTGGCTGACGCGTTCTGCTCCGGGAGAAATGGGACTGGTTGCGGACGGCGTTGAACCCGCGCTCGCGCCGGAGCGAACAGCCCGGGCATCCTCACTCCCACTCGGGGCGGCGGTTCGAACCGCGAACTTCTGGCTTATCCTCGCGGGTAGCACGCTCACCATCGGCGCCATCGGAACAGTGATTCAACAATTCGTCTTATTCCTTCGCGACGCCGGGTACACCCGAGTTCAGGCCTCGCACGTCTCCAGCGGATTGCTTTTGGCGGGATTGGCGGGACGGATTGCGGTGGGATACTTGGTGGACCGCTTCAACAAGAAGAACGTCATGGCGTTGTCCTATTTGCTCCTGGCGCTGGCGATCCCCCTGCTCTTTCTGGCGCGGCAGCCTGCCGCCCTTTGGGCGTTTGCACTAACCTTTGGATTTGCCATGGGAGCGGATTATCTTTTGATTCCCCTGGTCACGGCCGAGTGCTTTGGCCTGGCGTCCCTCGGAAAGCTTCTCAGCCTCATCATCATGGCCGATTCCCTGGGACAGTTCTTTGGACCCGTGCTGGCGGGAAGGATCTTCGAAGCGACCCATAGTTATGACCTCGCCTGGAGCATCATCACCGCGGCAGGTATCCTGGGCGCCGCCGCGATCTATGCCGTGCGGACGCCGAGAACAGTGGCGCGTGGCTAGCCCCAATCCTGTTCATTTAAGCTGCACTTTCCCAATTCGCCCCCCTTACCCCCACCACTTGCAAAACGTGGGGCCCCCTCCGCCTTGCGGCCCCCCCTCTCCCGAAAGGAGAGGGTTTTTTGAGTTTTGATTTTAGTCCTCGCCTTCCTTCAGGGTATGGATGTCGGAGGCACGCGGGCGCGGATCACATCCGCGGCTTCACCAGCGCCTGATAGACCACGGGCTGGCTCAACGCCTCCACATTGGGTTCCCCTGGGCCGATCCTTCGCTGGGTCATGCCAACAAAAATCAGGTCATTGGTGGGATCAACCCAGAACCACGTGTCCGCCGCTCCCAACCAGAAGAAAGTGCCTTTGCCCACGACCTCGTCGGCTTCCAGCGGGTCCGTATAGACCGCACAATCGTAGCCCCATCCCATGCCGGGCCGCATGGTTGCCGGACCAATGGAGAACTCGCCCGTCATGAGGCTGGGGGGGAGATGGTTTGTGGTCATGAGCTGCACCGTGGCCGGCGCCAGGATGCGGACGCCGTCCAGTTCGCCGCCATTCAGAAGCATCTGAGCGAAGCGCAGATAGTCCTCGGCGGTCGAGACCATCCCCCCACCGCCCATAGGCAGTGATGGCTGAGTTGCATAGTCGTCGGCTGGTGCGCCGCCGGTGGCGTTTGCGACCAGTTCGCCGTCCTTGCCCGATGCGTAAAGCGTGGCAAACCGGTTCCGCTTTTCCGGTGGAACGAAGAAGCCCGTGTCCTTCATGCCGAGGGGTTCAAAAATGCGCTGCTGCATAAAATCGGGCAGGGACTGTCCCGATAATTTTTCCACGATGTAGCCCTGGATATCCATCGACACGCTGTAGACCCAGCGAGTTCCGGGCTGGTAGAGCAACGGGATCTTCGCCAGCATGTCGATCATGTTCGGGAGGGATTGAGCTTGCAACACTTGCTGGTCCGTGTACATCTTGTCGACTAAACTGGTGCCGAAGAACCCGTAGGTGAAGCCCGCGGTGTGGGTCATCAGCTCATGCATGGTGGGAGGATGGGCAGGGTCTTCCACAATCATCTTGCCGCTCTCGTCCACGCCCTTGAAAACCTTCAGATGGGCAAACTGGGGAATGTATTTCGAGACCGGATCGAGAGGATGCCATTTGCCTTCTTCGTAGAGGATCATCATGGCAACGCCGGTGACCGGCTTGGTCATGGAGAAGATGCGGAAGATCGTGTCCTGCGTCATCGGAGCGCCGCTCGCGATGTCCTTCTTGCCGTAAGTCCTCTCCTCCACCACTTTGCCGTGGCGCGCCAGAATGGTTACGATCCCAGCGAGCTGCTTCTGGTCCACTTCCTGCTGCATCACCGCGTGGAGCCGATCGAGCCGCTGGGACGAGAAGCCGAGCGCCTCTGGCTTATTCCGGGCGGAAGCGGAGGTCTTGTTCTTCGCTTGTTGAGCCTGGGCCTGATGCGCGCCGGCGACAAAAAGCAGTCCGGCGAGCAGTGATAAGACGAAACGCGAGAGTTTGGCGGTTTTCATAGGTATTGATCCTGTTGGATTTGCTGAGTTCCTGCTGATGGCAGAACAAACTGGAAGACCGGCACGGTCGATGTCGCAATGGCATTGGACCGCGACCTTCGGCGCGGCGGAGCCACGCTTCCGCGCTCGAAGCGGGTCGATTCCATGGTGATAAACGCTTCGCCCTTTTGTGCGGGAATTCCATTTTGCCTATCCGGTTGGTCGAGCATACTAGCAATCGCGTTCATTTGGCGCAATACTTTTAAATCCTTTCCAGTGCTCCTCCGAGGAGGGGGCCGAGTGGAAAAACGACGGGTCAAAGGAAGCCGTGGGCCACAATTATGCTTGTTTTCCAAGAACCGGTCCGCGAACCGCCCTCCAACGCGCTAGGGATTCGGCGAACCCGCACTAACCTTTCCTGCCGGTAGGAAAAGGTACGGACAATTAGCCGGGCTTCGTACCACGGTTGAACGCTGCCGGAAGGGCGGGGCTTCACAGGCTGCGGAAAAACCCTGTGGCGCTTGGCGCTAGCACTGTCAGCACCACCCCGGCGCTCGGCGCGCCACCCCTCCTCATCTGAGGAGGGGAGCGTTTTCAACAACTCCCCTCCTGATTCAGGAGG
>JBEKQO010000218.1:0-12900 GCA_049519635.1 Terriglobia bacterium
GGCGACCTGCGCAAAGAGACCGCGATGAACATCCGGCGGCTGATTGAAGTCGGATCGTACCGCGGAATGCGGCATCGGCGCAGTCTTCCCGTCCGCGGCCAGCGCACCCACACGAACGCGCGCACGCGCAAAGGACCGCGCAAGGGTACGGTGACCAATAAGAAACGGTCCTTGGCGAAGACGTAGAGCAGGTTTTAGGTGCCGGGGGTCAGGTGTCAGGACAAGCTAAAATTCGATGCTTGGACCGGACACCTGATACGTGGTGCCTGACACCTGGAGAGAGGGTTCATGGCGAAAGCGGCGGCAAAGGCAGGAAAGAAGAAGGTTTTCAAGAAAAAGGAAAAGCGTATCGTCCCTACCGGGATTGTGCATGTTGAGGCCACGTTTAACAATACGCACGTTGCCATTACGGATTCTGACGGCCGGGTGATTTGTTGGGCCAGTGCGGGTTCGCTAGGCTTCAAGGGTTCGCGCAAGGGCACGCCCTTTGCCGCGCAGCAGGCGGCGATGCGCGTGGCCAATGCAGCTCGCGACCACGGTATGCGCAGCGTTGAGGTGCGGGTGAAAGGGCCGGGAGCCGGACGGGAGTCAGCCATTCGCGCCTTGGCCACCGCCGGACTGGAAGTGCGGAATATCAAGGACGTGACGCCCATCCCTCATAATGGGTGTCGCCCCCCCAAGCGCCGAAGAGTTTAGGACGGTATCGGAGGTTCGCGATTCGCTCCTGAGGAGGTTGGTTTGGCAAGATATCGTGAAGCGGTTTGCCGGCTATGCCGGCGTGAAGGGATCAAGCTGTTCCTGAAGGGGCAACGATGCTTGACGGATAAGTGCGAGATCGAAAAGCGCAATTTTGCTCCGGGACAACATGGGAAATCCCGTCGGCCCAAGATTGTCGGGTACGGGCTACAACTCCGCGAGAAGCAAAAATTGCGCCGTCTTTATGGCATCCTTGAGGACCAGTTTCGCAGCTACTTTGAGAAGGCCGCGCGAATGAAGGGCGTAACTGGCGAAAACCTTTTGCTGATGCTGGAGCGGCGGCTGGATAATGCCGTTTACCGGCTGGGCCTGGCTTCTTCGCGCGCGGCGGCGCGACAGTTGGTACGCCACGGCCACATTCAGGTTTCCGGGCGCAAGGTAAATATCCCCTCGTTCGCCGTCGTCCCCGGTCAGGAGATCGCAGTTAAGGAAGCGAGCCGAAACTTGGCGGCGGTGCAGCGCTCACTGGATCTCTCCGGAGGCCGGAGTGTGCCGCCCTGGATGCAGTTGGACCGCGAAGGATTGAAGGCAAAGATCATTTCGTTGCCTAAACGCGAGGACGTGAATTTCCCGATTCAGGAGCAGATGATCGTCGAACTGTATTCGAAGTAGTTGAGATTGGCGTGCATGAGAGGCGGCCTGCCAAGGTGGGCCGCAAGGGAGGTTTGATAGCGATGCTTTGGAAAGGATTTCAGAAACCGAAGCGCTTGGTAGCAAACACCGATTCGTTGACGGACAAGTATGGGCAGTTTTCTGCGCAACCCTTTGAGCGTGGTTTCGGGACGACAATCGGCAACGCCCTGCGCCGCGTGCTGCTTTCCTCGATCGAGGGAGCGGCCATCACCGCAGTACGCATTGAAGGCGTTATGCACGAATTCTCGTCGATCCCGGGCGTGGTTGAAGACGCCACGGACATTATTTTGAACTTGAAGCAGATCCCGCTGAAGATGAGCGTGGAGGGTCCCAAGTCACTCTACTTGAATGTGGACAAGCCCGGCGAAGTGACTTCCCGAATGATTCAGGAAGACGCGGACGTGGACGTTCTCGATAAAGATGTTTACGTCGCCACCGTCAGCGAAGGCGGCAGCCTGCACATCGAAATGCGGGTTAAGGTCGCCCGCGGGTACGTTTCGGCGGAAAAGAATTTTGATGAGGATCTCCCTATTGGATACATCCCCGTTGATTCTGTTCATTCGCCCCTGCGCAAAGTTAATTACACCGTGGAGGCGGCCCGCCTGGGACAAATGACCGACTACGATAAGTTGACGCTGGACGTTTGGACCAACGGGGCGATAACTCCGCAGGACGCCGTGGGCCTGGGCGCCAAGCTCCTCAAAGACCACATGAATATCTTTATCAACTTTGAGGAGGAGCCGGAGGTGCAGGAGGTCGCGCAGGACCGTCCGGCGACAGTTCACAACGAGAACTTGGACCGCTCGGTGGAAGAATTGGAGCTTTCTGTTCGCTCCTACAATTGCTTGAAAAATGCCAATATCACGACAATTCGGGAACTTGTTCAGAAGACCGAACAGGAGATGCTGAAGACCAAGAATTTCGGACGAAAATCTCTGAATGAAATCAAAGAAATTCTTTCGGCGATGGGGTTGGGCCTGGGGCAGAAATTTGATGAAAAAGGTAACCCGATGGTAGCGCCTCCTGAGCCTTCTCAGCCACAAGTTTAGGGATAGGTAATTGACCATATGCGACATCGAAATTACGGAAAGAAGCTAAGCAGGAAAACGGAGCACCGGCGTGCCTTGCTGCGGAATCTGGTAACTTCCCTGGTTCTGCGGGAGCGGATTGAGACCACCGTGGCCAAGGCCAAGGCGGCGCGCCCGCTGGCAGAGTGGATCATTACGCTGGGGAAGCGCGGTGATTTGGCAGCCCGCCGCCAGGCCGCAAGCTACCTGCTTGACCCCGGCGCCGTGAAGTTTCTTTTTGATGAGCTTTCCAAAAGGTACGCTTCGCGGGCAGGTGGATACACGCGGCTGGTCCACGCTGGCTGGCGTCAGGGTGATGGAGCGGACTTGGCCGTGCTCGAGCTCGTGGACAGTGAAGTCCTTCAGCGGCTGGCCGCCAAGCGGGCCAAGAGAGCTGAAGCTCAGCGCAAAGCTGCGGAAGAAGCCAAAGCCAAGGAACCGGCGCCTCCCCCTGAAGAAGAGGACGAAGACAAAAAGTAAGCGCCCGAAAGATAGCTGGTTTCCCGGCCTAAGTTTGACGATCCCGGCCCGAAGGATTCTACTTCGGGTCGGGATTTTCTATTTCAGATCGAGATGCCCATGGAAAATGGACCGCCGCCCACATCCGCAGACCCTGATGCTCGCCTGCCGAGGAACGTCTGGATCCTCGCATGGGTAGCGTTTTTCAACGACATCTCGACGGAGATGGGTTATTGGCTTCTACCGCAGTTTTTGGTCACCGTGTTGGGCGCGCCACCCATGGCCTTTGGATTCATTGAAGGAGCGGCGGAGACCATTGCCAGTTTTTCCCGCCTTCTTTCCGGCTGGCTTTCAGACGCCGTCGGCCGGCGCAAGCCGTTGGCCGCGGCGGGGTACACGTTAGCCAATATGGTGAAGCCCCTGCTGGCCGTGACGCATTCATGGAAGCAGGTCTTCTGGATTCGATTTACCGACCGCGCCGCCAAGGGATTCCGCGCCGCTCCCCGCGACGCACTCATCGCGGATTCCGTTGATCCGGCGCATCGGGGGGCTGGATTCGGTTTGCGGCAATCCATGGATACCGCCGGTGCAATAGTCGGGCCGCTGAGCGCGATCCTTTTCCTGCGGTTCCTGGGTGGGAACATCCGTGCTGTCTTTTGGCTGGCGGCGGTTCCCGGCCTGGGTTGCATTCTTCTGGTGTGGTTCGCCGTCAAGGAAGTGCGGCGCGGTGCAATATCCGCTACGCTTCCGGCCAACACCACCCCCTCCATACGCTTGCCGCGAGGCAAGTTGCTTCTGATTCTCGCTGCGGTGGGGGTCTTCTCGCTGGGTAATTCCTCCGATCTATTCCTGATCCTGCGGGCGCAAAACCTCGGCATGGGCGCATGGACAGCGCCTGCGCTGGGGTTGCTCTTCAATGTGGTCTATGCGGCATTAAGCTGGCCGGCAGGCAAATTCTCTGACCGCGTGCAGCGCCGCTGGCTGGTGGTGGGGGGCTATCTGATCTACTCGGCCGTGTATGCTGGCTTTGCCCTGTTGCGGGCTCCGCAAATGATATGGTTCCTATTTGCGGTATATGGAAGTTATTATGCGTTGACTGAGGGGGTAATAAAGGCCTGGGTGGCCGATTTGGCGCCTGCCGATTCCCGAGCTTCGGTTTTCGGTGTTCTCAACTGGGTGGTGGGAGTGGCGGCCTTCCCCGCCAGTTTCATGGCCGGATGGATCTGGCAGCGATTCTCGCCCGCTGCGCCCTTCGCACTGTCCAGCGTTCTCGCCTTTGCTGCCGCGTCTCTACTGATCTTTGCCTGATCGATGCCTGCGGCACTAACTCCTGCTCTTGTAAGCACCGCACGAAACTCCTTGTCGTCCGTTGTATTCCTCCCATGTTCACTCGCTCAGAGCCACACCAAACCAAGATGCGAACATTCCCAGCGTGGAAAGAGGACGTGCCAGCCTAATGAGTCGGGTCGCCAGACGCCGCCCAATCCAGCTATGAATCCTGCCATGGAGAGCAAGGATCCAGCCCGAATTATCCTCATCAGCAGGGGATCGTAATAGGCGAAGCCGCCAATCGCCCCTGAGTACATTACTGAGGAAACCGCGACCAGAGCGCATGCAGAGGCAAGCAGAAAACCGACGAGGGAGAGGATTGAGGTGATAGTCCACTTTTTCGGCTGTCCCAGCCATCATACCCAACCCCAGATCAACGATACAGGAGCGACAATCCAACCGAGACCGGCAAGGATAGCAAAGAATACTTGATCTGATGCGTTCATGGTTCGATCCTCAACTGCCTTGGGACGAGCTAATCCAGCGAGTAATTCGGCGCTTCCTTGGTAATGATGACGTCGTGGACGTGGCTTTCGCGCAAGCCTGCAGAAGTGATGCGCACAAATCGTCCGCGCTGTTGCAGTTCTTCAATGTTGACGCAGCCGCAATAGCCCATGCCGGAGCGCAGGCCGCCCACTAGTTGCGCCACCAGGTCCTCCAGCAGGCCTTTGTACGGCACCCGCCCTTCGATGCCTTCCGGAACCAGTTTGGATATCTCTCCTCGCGCCACTTCCCGTTCCTGCGAGTAGCGATCGCCTGAGCCCGCGGTCATGGCGGCAATCGACCCCATGCCCCGATAGGATTTGAAGGTGCGCCCCTGGTAGAGAACCGTTTCGCCGGGACTTTCTTCCGTGCCGGCAAACAGGCTTCCCAGCATCACGGAGCTGGCGCCGGCGGCGATGGCTTTGGAAACGTCACCGGAAAATTTGATGCCTCCATCGGCGATGATGGGCACGCCGGCCTTGGCGGCGGCGCGCGCGCATTCGGCAATGGCGGTGATTTGCGGCACGCCGGCGCCCGTCACCACGCGCGTGGTGCAAATGGAGCCCGGCCCAATCCCCACTTTCACGCCGTCCACGCCGAGTTGCAGCAGGTCGCATGCACCGTGGAACGTGGCCACATTGCCCGCCACCAGATCGACGTCGGGGAATTTGTTTTTCAAGTTCTGAATTGCCTCGAGCACGCGCGTGGAGTGCCCATGGGCGGTGTCCACCACGAGCAAATCCACCTTGGCATTTACCAACTCCTCCGCGCGTTCCAGGTAATCGCCCGTAGCCCCGAGGGCTGCGCCTACGCGCAGGCGCCCTTTCTCGTCTTTGCAGGCAAGGGGGTATTTGATTTTCTTCTGAATATCCTTAACGGTAATGAGACCGCGAAGGTTATATGATTCATCAACAACCAGCAGTTTTTCCACGCGGTGGCGATGCAGCATCTTCCCGGCTTCCTCCAGGGTCGTGCCCACGGCGACGGTGATCAGGTTGTCCTTGGTCATGACCTCTTCCACGGTCAGGTCGAGGCGATCCTCGAAGCGCAGGTCACGGTTGGTCAGGATACCCACCAGCTTGCCCTCCTGGGTGACGGGCACTCCGGAAATCTTGTATTTCTTCATGATTTCGAGCGCATCTGCGATCCGGTTTTTGGGGCCGATGGTGACGGGATCAACAATCATGCCACTTTCTGAGCGCTTGACCTTGTCCACTTCCAGCGCCTGCTGGGCGATTGACATGCTGCGATGCACGATTCCAATCCCCCCCTGCTGCGCCAGGGCGATCGCTAGGCGCGATTCTGTGACCGTGTCCATGGCAGCGCTGACGATGGGAATATTCAGGGTGATATGGCGGGTCACCCGCGTGCGGATATCAACTTGCGTCGGCAATATTGATGATTTGTTCGGAACGAGCAAGACATCATCGAAAGTCAGCCCGTCCGGAATCGGTCCGTCCAACATAGCCCCCCTCTTCTTTCCGCAGCCTGCAAAGAGTAAAAAGAGTAATAGGTCATTCTAATTCGCGCTTCATGCGAGCGTCAAGACGACTCTCTTCGACCGGTCGTCGCTCGCCTCGCGCGAGTGGTTTCACTTGCCTCCAAGGGGGTGTAGAATTCGGTGCATGTTCTTCATGGTCATCGAACACTTCAAGCCGGGCGGTATCGCGCTGATCGGTGAACGCTTCAAGCGAAGCGGCCGAATGCTTCCCGAACGCGTCACCTACCACACAAGCTGGGTGGATTCTAGCGGCGCTCGCTGTTTCCAAATCATGGAAGCAGCGAATGTGGAGTTGCTGCGAAGCTGGACTACCCAATGGGACGACCTGATTGATTTCGAAATCGTCCCCGTGCTGGAGTCCGCCGATTTCTGGGCGCTGGCAAGGGGCTAGGTGGCGGGTTCGAGGTGCTGGGCGCTGGCAAGGGGCTAGGTGGCGGGTTCGAGGTGCTGGGCGCTGGGTGCTACGGACTGGGGGCCGCATGGCCGTGGAGTGGTTGACATCTTCGCGTACAGCCTGTCCTTCCCCTTTTGAATCTGCCATTTCAAACTTGGGATCAGCATCGTGCCCCAGCACCTAACACCAAACACCGCCGCCCAATTCCGATATCCGTCCTGAGCACCAAGCGCCGGGACCTTTTCCTAACTAGCTTTTGTTTCTATAACATTCAAGGACTGAAGCGATAAGTGGTTTATTGTTCTATGACATTCAAGGATCGCAGTGAATTTGCGCCAAGTCATTTTTGTATCTGATTTATTTTCAGCAACATTCAAGGATACACCTTCATTTTAACATCTTTTTTATTTCTTAGTGCTAGCCTATTAGGTATGGATGTAACTCCTTTATTTTCAATTTGTTGATTTTTCGTTGCACCCATTGGAATCTCGCATTTCTTTACTAAGGGGCTGTTTTTTCAGTAACATTCAAGGATCGCTAGCGGGTTTCCGGACTTGTTCCCCCCGAGTCTGGCGTCGGTCCTCCTGAGCAGGCTCGTGGAACGCCAAACTTGGTGGAAGATGGAACCTTCCATCCTTGGCGTGGGCCGCGGACTCTTGTCCTTGAGAGCCGGCACCGGAATTCCGCCCCGCGTATTCCCTAGCTTGGACGGGTAGGGTTTGACCAAGGGGGGGAGACTTGTTCGCGGACATGCATGTAGCCCGCAGTAACACCCCCTTCGGGTATCAACCTACGCTATTGTTGTCAAGAGAAATAACCCATGGTTAGAGGCTACCAAATGCCGACGGTGGAGAATTCGAAATTCTTTCGTCGCGTGTCGAAGGTCAAAGGCAGGTAGCACAGCGCTGCGGCGTCGCGAAAGAAAGTCAAAAGGTAAAGGTCAAAAGGGAAAAGCCGCACGCCCAAAACTCCCAGCAAAACAAAAGCAAGAAATTATGGGATTACAGTGTGGAGTTATCCCGTGCCCAGGGGGGATATGCTGTCCCTCTCTGCCTTCCGGTCCAACTCACGAGCGGTTTTCTCCCGGCGTCATGGCGGCAACCAATGGTCGGGGGTGGGAGATGCGTCTCATCAGCGTCGAGCGGCTAATCAGGCTGGTCCAGATCAAGGAAAAGTCGGATGACCCAAGTACTCTTCATCAAGTTCGACAACTGCTCCAACCTTTCGAGTACACAAAAATCGATAAGATCATCGATGTTAACTTTACGACTGCCACTGATGTAGAGAGCCAACAAGCTACGGAACAAGAACATCTGGAAGAAGACGGTTATCGTCAAACCCGGACGGAGCCTGAGTTGTTGAACGCGAAGCGCCAACAGACGGTCGATGCTTTCGCTGTCCTGAAGGGCAGAGAGCTCCTGAAGAGGAGTAGGACGCTGTTCTGGACTGCAGATAAACAACTCCGCGTCTGCTGTGCCGTATCCAAGCGGTACGAGAGCGACTAACAGCCCTACTGGTATGCTTTTCATCCCAAATGGGATGAGTTTTTGGCGGAAGGGAAAGAGAGTTTCTTCATTCTGTCGTGCATGGATCGGGATGGGGCGTACGCCGTTCCGTATTCATGGCTCCTTGAGAACAAGAAGAACCTCAACATGACTGATCGGGGCGACCGTTCGTACTGGCACGTCGCCCTGACCACCGTTGAGGCGAACGGTCTTGCGATTAACGTCTCAAGAGTCGGCACAAAGGCGCCGCTTGAACCCTATAGGGTTGGCTTGGACGGCAAGGCGTAACGTCAACCGGCGGGCACGGACCCCGGTTCTGCCGGAGGTGTTTTTCGTAGAGGCGCCCTTTAGGGCGGCAGTTCTTCACATTCACAAGCTGCCCGGCTGAAGCCGGCCGCTACGAAAGGCTGCCTGCTTCCCGCTTTCTGCCTTCCACCAAAATCCGAGCTTATGCGCCCACCTTCCGGGAGATGGACGTAACCCCTCACCCGCCCTCGTCCCTCGGGCACCCTCTCCCCTTGGAGAGGGCTAGAAATCACAAATCGCAATTCGATAAGCGCAAGCCCGCTCCGCCAGCAGACCACCACCATCTGCGGTAATACCCTGGGGTCTTCCGGGAGGCGGTGGCGATCAATCTCCACGGTGGTGTTTCTCCTCCACCCGCTCGGCCCGTTCTCGTTCCACCGCCAGACCCACCCACTCGTTCATCAGCTCCCGCAGCCGCTTGTAGTTGGCCACTTTCTGGCACATCTCCTCCACCTGTTCGGGGCACAGGAAACGAGTTCTGCTCTTGCCCTGCCGGGTGTAGCTCAACTGGTAATAGGGCCCGTGCTTCTGCGGCTTCTTGGCATCTTTGCAGCGGCAGCCGGGGTTGCCGCAGACGTTGTACTGCTCGCTGATACTGCCGGGATGGAGCGGCCCCAGCGCCAGGAGTTGCTGCTGAAGTTGGGCGATGCGCCGCTGAATCTGAGTTACCTTTATCATGCCGATAGGCATACACTGAGTGCATATTAGGTCGGGAAGTATCAGGCGGAAGCTCTAGCTGCGAAAGATGGGTTCAAAGGACAGATACTCCAGACAGACCTCCAAAGCAGGTTTTCCGGGCAAGCCTCTTGTCCTATAAGATGGGGCATGATAGGTTGAGCACGTTCTCCCAAGGAGGAGTTATGGATCAGCGCATCGTGCGACGCAGAGCCGGAAGACTTCCGGCGGCGAGGGTAGCTTGCGCAGTCGTTCTGGCTACGTTGGGAGCAGCAGCGCTCTCCGCCCGCCCTCTCACGGCGGCGGATGAAAACTATCATCTTCTCAAGAAGGTTGTGCTGGGGGGAGAAGGATTTTGGGACTATCTCATTTGCGACAGCGCCGCCCGCCGAGTTTACATCTCGCGGGGCCCGCACGTGATGGTGGTGGATGCGGATAGCTATGCCGTGGTCGGAGACATTCCTGGCACGGACGGCGTGCACGGCATCGCCTTGGCGCCGGAATTCGGCCGCGGCTTTACCAGCAACGGCCGAGCCAACGCCGTCACGATTTTTGATCTGAAAACGCTTAAGGTCCTGGGGACGGTGCCCACGGGTGATGGTCCTGACGCTATTGTGTATGACCCCGCGTCCAAGCGAGTATTCACTTTGAACGGTCATGGAGGTGACGCGACGGCCATCGATGCGGCTTCGGGAAAGCCGGCCGGAACGGTCCCTCTAGGAGGCAAGCCGGAGTTCGCCGCCGCGGACGGGCAGGGGCACATCTACAACAACCTGGAAGACAAGAGCGAACTCCTCCAGATCGATTCGCAGAAACTCACGGTCACCGCTCGCTGGCCGCTGGCGCCGTGCGAAGAACCTTCGGGGTTGGCCATAGACATCAAACATCGTCGTCTCTTCGTAGGCTGTCACAACCAGATGATGGCCGTGGTGGACGCGGACTCCGGCAAGGTGCTGGCGACGCCGGCGATCGGGGAGGGTGTGGATGCCAATGCCTTCGACCCCGGAACCCAGCTTGCCTTTAGCTCCAACGGCGATGGCACCCTGACCGTCGTTCACGAAGACTCGCCGGAGAAGTTCAGCCCCGTCGCGAGCGTCCCGACCGAGCGTGGGGCGCGAACCATGGCGCTTGATCTGAAGACACATCACATTTTTCTGGTGACGGCAGCATTTGGCCCGCCGCCCGCGGCCACGCCGGACCATCCGCATCCCCGGCCGACGGCCATTCCCGGCACGTTCACGCTGCTGGTTTTTGGGCGGTAAAGTTGCTGTAGCGGCGCTCGAAGCCTGCCCTGAAGCAGGGAGGGAGCCCCGGGCGGCGGTCACAGACCCGCCACTACAAAAAATCGAAAGAGTTTAGTTCCGTGACCCCAGACCGCCTCACTGACCTCCCGCCCTCTGCATTATCTTCGGTGGCGGGAGGACAATCTCAGCCTCACTTGCGGAACTGGCAGCGTGGGGTATACTTCCTCATCCTGGCTGCACTCGCGGTTCTCCCTTATCTCGCCACTTTGCGCAACGGCTTTGTCTATGACGACATCGACCAAGTCCTGGTTAATCCCTACATTCGGAACTTCCATCACATGCGCGAGATCTTCACCTCCTCGGTGTGGTCGTTTATGGGCGATTTCCGCGGCTCCACCAATTATTACCGCCCGGTAATGTCGTTGGGCTATCTGTTCTGCTATCGGCTTTTCGGGCCCCATGCGCTGGGATTCCACTTGGCGAATCTTCTGGCGAATGTGGGAGTGGTTTTCCTCGTTTTCCTGGTCACTCTCAGGATGTTTCGCTCCCCCGCGGTGGCGATGGCGACGGCGTGCATTTTTGCCCTCCATCCCATTCACAGCGAAGCGGTGGATTGGATCGCCGCAGTCACCGAACTCGAGTTGGCGCTCTTTTATCTTCTCACGTTTTGGTTTTTCCTTGCCTCCGCGCGCACGGCAGGCAAGAGTTCGGCCCCACTCCAGATGGCCATGGCGGGGAGCTTTGCGCTCGCCCTGCTTTCCAAGGAGCAGGCGCTCACGCTCACGGTTGTCGCCGGGCTGTACGAGCACTTCTTCCGCGAGGACCGCACGGAAACCACCCCGGTCCAAAAGTTTCGGCGCTATGGTGCATTATGGTTGCTCGCCGCGCTTTATCTGGTGCTTCGCGTCCGTTACCTGGGCGGATTCGCGCCCAGCCTGGACCGGCCCGAGTTTGGAACCGAGGAATTGGTGATCTCGGCCCTGGCCCTGATTGGCCGGTACTTTTGGAAACTCGTATGGCCGGTTGAACTCTGCGCTTATTACCTTTTTCCCACTGACCCTGCCGCCCTCTTTCCCTGGGCGCTGGGTGGCGTCGCGGCTTTGGCGATATGCGTGTTAGCGTTTGTGACCCTCAGGAAATCCAATCGGCAAGCTGCTTTCGGAGTTGTGTGGCTGCTCGCGACGTTGGGGCCGGTATTGAATGTTCGATGGATGACAAGCAACCCCTTTGCGGAGCGTTACCTCTATCTCGCCTCGGTGGGATTCTGCTGGATGGTGGGCTGGACAGGCATCACTTGGTGGAATTCGCTCTCTGCTCGTGGCAGTCGATGGCGCGGCGCCTTGCCCCTGGCGGCAGGGTTGATCGCCACGCTTTCGGTGTATCGTATCGTCACTCGAAATCGCGACTGGCGCGATAACCTCACCTTTTACACCGCCACACTGGCGGTTTCCCCGGATGCCACCTACCTCCACAACAATCTGGGGACAGTATATTGGGGGCAGGGAAATATTCCTGCGGCAGAAAGGGAATGGCGAACAGCTCTGCGCCTTGCGCCCGCCAGTGAATATGCCCTGCACAATCTCGGCTTGGTGGCCAACGCGGAGAAACATTATCGCGAAGCGGAAGCTCTCTTCTTGCGTGCCCTCGAGATCCGGCCGAATTACAGTGACGCCCATTTGGACTTGGGCAAAACCTACCAAGCCGCCGGGAGGTTCCCGGAAGCGGAGGCCCAGCTTCGTACAGCCGAACATCTCTCACCCCTCAATGTACGGGCGCACAACGCCCTGAGTGAGTTCTATTTTGATCGGCGGCAACTGCCCGAGGCAGAGGCGGAAGCGCGCCGCTCGGTGGAAATCGAGCCCACCCCACAAGGGGACTGGGACCTCGGATTGGTGAAATGGCTCCAAGGAGACCGCAGCGGCGCTGAGCGTGCTTTTCTGGATGCTGAGGCGCTAAGCCCTTCCGACAGCCGGACGCATTTTATGCTGGGACTTTTCTACATGGACTCCGGCCGTAACGCCGACGCCACCCGTGAATACCGCGCGGGATTGCAACTTGATCCCGCCAATGCCGAGGCTGTCACTAACCTCAAAAAGCTGGAAATCCTTGGGGGACAATAGGGTCTCCCTGAGGCGAATCTTGGGCGAAATTGTTGACGGGGGAACGAGGGTTCGATTATTCTCTACATCGCTTTGGATGGCAGGGGGTCGGGACTCGAATGAGTGCAGGGAGTCCTTCCCGAAAGCATGAGGTTCAGTAGGCCGAGGGGAACCTAAGAGCCGGTCTTCGGGATTCCCAGTTCCACCGCGTGGGTGAACCCGAAAGGATCGGACGAGCGTAGAAGCGCTACCATGCCCCTTGGATCGAGAGGGCCGTGGAGATGGAAGCCTCAAGGGACGGAAGAAAGTCAACGCGCGCGTTGACTTGGGTGCGCGACCTGGAAGTTAAGAGCGGTGGATTTTCTTTTTTTGTGCTATATTTCTGAGCGTATATAGATGCTCAGACAGGAGGCTCAGATGCCTGACTCTCTTTCCGCTTTAGAAGCTAA
>JBEKQO010000219.1:0-12741 GCA_049519635.1 Terriglobia bacterium
TGTCCCTGTTCATTCTTGATGTAATCCATCTTGTCTTTGGGCGTCGCTTGCGCGAGGAAGTCATCCACCCCGGCCTCGTTGGCAATCGCCGCCGCCGTCAAGGGATTGTCTCCCGTGATCATTACGGAACGAATTCCCATCGCCCGCAATTGTTCCAGGCGCTCCTTCATTCCCCCCTTAACAATATCTTTCAGGTGGACGATCCCCAGCAGGCGGTTTCCGTCGGCGACGGCGAGGGGTGTGCCTCCCGTGCGGGAAATTCGATCCGACGTCTCGGTGAAGCTCGCGGGTATCTGGCCGCTTTGCCCGGTGACGAATTGCACGATGGCATCGGTGGCCCCCTTGCGCAGGCGGCGACCGTCGATGTCAACACCGCTCATTCGGGTGTAAGCGGAGAAGGGGATGAAGTGGGCCTCGTGCTCAGCAACCTCGCGCCCCCGGAGGCTGTACGCTTGTTTGGCCAGTATCACAATCGAGCGGCCTTCAGGTGTTTCATCGGCCAGGCTGGCGAGTTGCGCGGCGTCCGCCAAGTCGGCTCCGCTGACGCCATCGACGGGAAGGAATTCCACGGCCTGCCGGTTGCCAAGGGTGATGGTGCCGGTCTTGTCGAGTAGGAGCGTGTTGACGTCTCCGGAAGCCTCCACGGCCTTTCCGCTCATGGCCAGCACATTGTGCTGCATGACGCGGTCCATCCCGGCGATGCCGATGGCGGAAAGCAAGCCGCCGATGGTGGTGGGAATCAGGCAGACGAGAAGGGACACCAGCACGGCCACGCTCGGAACCGATCCTGATTGGGCGGAGTTGACAGAATACACGGCAAACGGCTGCAAGGTGACGACGGCCAGCAAAAAGATGAGAGTCAACCCGGCGATCAGGATGTTGAGCGCGATCTCGTTGGGTGTCTTCTGGCGCTCGGCCCCTTCCACCAGCGCGATCATGCGATCGAGGAATGTCTCGCCGGGATTAGAGGTGATCCGGACTTTGATCTGATCGGAGAGGACTTTGGTTCCCCCCGTAACGGCGCTGCGGTCTCCCCCCGATTCCCGGATCACGGGCGCGCTTTCGCCGGTGATGACCGACTCATCCACGGTGGCGATGCCTTCGATGACTTCGCCATCGCCGGGAATGATTTCACCGACCTCGCAGATGACCACGTCCTGAGCGCGCAGCTTGGAGGCAGGAACGATTTCTGTCTCGCCGGGCGAAACAATCCGCCGAGCCATGGAGTCGGTTTTGGCCTTACGCAGGGTGTCGGCCTGTGCCTTGCCGCGCGCTTCCGCCATGGCCTCGGCAAAGTTGGCAAAGAGCACGGTGAACCAGAGCCAGAGAGAAATTTGCAGCGAGAAGCCGATGCCGGGCGCCCTGATGAACATGTCGCGAATCATAAAAACCGTGGTGAGCGTTGCGCCCACTTCCACCACGAAAATTACGGGATTCTTGATTAGCGTGACCGGATTCAGCTTTACAAACGACGCCTTGAGGGAGCGCCCCATGAGTTGAGGATCGAACAAGGGACGTGGCCGCACCATTTTCTTGGGTACGAGGGTCGTAAAATCATCATTCGGAGGAGGCGTTACCGTCGTCATTGGCATGAATTAGCTCCAGATCGTCAACATCAGCGAGGACACGAGTTTTCCTTCGCGCATGAAAAAGTGCTCCACCAGTGGACCCAGCGAAAGCGCCGGGAAGAAAGTCAAGGCGCCAATCACCACCACCACACCCACCAGAAGGCCGATAAAGAGCGGGCCATGAGTCGGAAACGTGCCACTGGTTGTCGGCACTTTCTTTTTGGTGGCAAGGCTGCCGGCAATCGCCAGGGTGGGGAGAATGAAGCCGAATCGCCCAATCAGCATGGCCAATCCGGTCAGGAGGTTATACCAGGGAGTGTTGACATTGATTCCGGCAAAGGCGCTGCCATTGTTTTCCGAAGTGCTGGAAAAAGTGTAAAGGAGCTCGCTGAAACCATGCGGGCCGGAGTTCGCGAGATTCGCGATGGCCGCCCCTGGGGCATTCCAGTAGCCGTTCTTCGCGAAGGGAATGACCGCGCAAATCGCGGTGAAGGCCAGGATGGAGAAGGCCGTGGCAATGATGGCCACCATGGCCATCTTGACTTCCTTTTGCTCGATTTTCTTTCCCAGGTACTCTGGCGTTCTGCCCACCATGAGTCCGGCAATAAAAACCCCGACGATGGCGTATAGCAACATCCCGTACAAACCTGACCCGACTCCGCCGAAAATAACCTCGTCCGTCTGTAGGTTGAACATGGTGACGAAGCCGCCGAGGGGCGTGAAGCTATCGTGCATGGCGTTCACGGCCCCACAGCTTGCGTCGGTGGTGGCGGTGGCAAACACGGTGGAACCCGGGATACCAAAGCGGACTTCCTTGCCCTCCATGTTGCCGCCCGATTGGGTGGGAGTGGCCGCCGTCTCCACCCCAAGTCGGGCAACGTTCGGATTACCCGCGTACTCGGCGGGATAGCAGATAAATACGCCGACAAAGAAGAGGAACGCCATGGCGCCGAACAGCGCCCAGCCTTGCCGCGTATCACCCACCATCTTCCCGAACGTATAGGTCATGCCCGATGCGATCATGAGAAGGGAAAGGATCTCAGCGAAATTGGTGAGAGGAGTCGGGTTCTCATAGGGATGGGCTGAATTGACGTTGAAAAAGCCGCCGCCATTGGTGCCCAGCAACTTGATGGCTTCCTGCCCGGCCACCGGGCCCACCGCGATGGTTTGAGCCGCTCCTTCCACCGTGGTGGCTGTCTGGTAGGACTTCAAAGTTTGCGGCACCCCTTTAAAACAGAGGAAAAGGGCAAACACCAACGCCAGAGGCAGCAGCACGTAAACCGTGGCGCGGGTGGCGTCAACCCAGAAATTGCCGATGGTGTTCATTTGCTTGCGGGCAAAACCGCGAATCAGCGCGATGGCCACGGCAATGCCGGCGGCGGCGGACATGAAATTGTGGACCGTTAACGCTGCCATTTGGACGAGGTAGCTGAGCGTCTGCTCGCCGCTGTAGGCCTGCCAGTTGGTGTTGGTTAGGAAGCTCGTGGCGGTGTTGAACGCCAGGTCCGGCGTCATGGGCGTGGAGTAACTGGGAGCATGGGCGGTGCTGAAGTGCATGGGGTTGAGTGGCAGAAGTCCCTGCAAGCGCTGAATGGCGTAAATAAACAGGAAGCCGACCAGGCCAAAGGCAATAACCGATCCTGCATATTGCGTCCAGCTCTGTTCGGAAGTTTCCCGGACACCGCATAGCTTGTAAATAAGCCGTTCCAAGGGCCGCAACAGTGGATGGAGAAATGTGCGCTCACCCTCGAAAACGCGAGCCATGAAGAGGCCCAGGGGCTTCGTTACCGCCAACAGCACCAGAAAGAACACCACAATGTACACAAAGCCAGTCATGGTCATGCAAGCCTCCTCAAAACTGCTCTGGACGCAAGAGGGCGTAAACCAGGTAAACGAACAAAAACAATGCAGCGATACCAGCAATGATGAAATCCATGGGTCAGCCCTCCCTAGAGACGCTCACAGATGCGTGTGAAAGTCCAGCAACCGACGAAAAACAGCACAGCAATCAGGATGTAAGCCAGGTCCAACATATTCTCCACCTCGATATCCTTAGTCTTTGTGCCGCAAGCTTCGCGGCGTGGTCCGATCCATCCACCGTTCTTCGCGCCGGTCGCACGCTCGGTTGAAAGCCCACGCGCCCGCGAGGAATGCGACAATGGGGATAATATCCAGCAGTTCAATCATGGGACCTCACCTCGGTTCCGCGAAAATCACCTGGTGCCCATCCTTTTGAAGACCCTGCGCAAGTCTTTGCGCCGAAGTTGGCCACCAGCGTTTCTTGCCGCCCACGACAACGCAGGAATGCGGCCTCAGGAGGAGTTTCAAAGTGCGCATCTTGTCGCGACATAGAAAAATGTGCGCCGAAACCTCGAGGCGAGTCTTACCGGCCAAGTCCCGGATTTGGCCCTCCAGGAATTCCACCGATATAGGAGGCTTCGTCAGGGGCAATGTGTAAGGCACTTCGTAGGGAACGAGCAGCCGTATGTGTGCTCCCAGTTTTTGCGCCAGGCCTTCTGCCATTTGCAGGGCCGCCAGCGTTCCCGCCGCGTCCGTAAAGATGACTAGAACTTCCAGTTCTTGCGCCAGGCCCTTTGCCGTTTGCAGGGCCGCGAGAGTTCCCAGTGGGTCCGGGAAGATCGCGAAGACCTCCGGAATCTTATCGGTGTGCCCGTGAATTGGATCAGGGCGCTTGACTTCATGAGAGAAAACCGAGGAAGCGAGACGGCCGTCATCATCTGAATAGGTTTGCATGCGAGTCACCTTAACGATGATGCTCGCCCACCCATAAAGAAGTCCTTAAGAGTTGCTGAAGATTTTTTTAGGATTTGTTGGGAAGATTAAACCGGTAGCCAACCCAAGGCTCGGTCAGGAGGTACACGGGATGGGAGGGATCAGGTTCGATCTTTTTGCGAAGCTGATTGATCACGACGTGCAGGTACTCCACTTGGTCACCATAATCTGGACCCCAAATGGCTTGGAGGATTTTCTTATGAGGGATTGCGACGTTTGGGATCGTAATCAAATAGTGAAGAACCTCAAATTGCTTCGGAGTAAGGCGAACATCGCGCCCCTCAACCAACAGATGACGGCTGAGCAAATTCACTTCGATGCGATCAAACGCAACCACCGTTGGGCCTTCGCGCGGCGATAATGGCACCCGCCGTAGATTGGCTCGAACGCGTGCGAGCAACTCCGGCATGCTGAATGGCTTCGTCACGTAGTCGTCGGCCCCGGCGTCCAGGGCCTCGACCTTTTCGGGTTCGGTCTTTCGAACCGTGAGCATAATAATGCCGACATCCGAAGTGGCCCGGATCGAACGGCACGCGGCAAGTCCGCCCATCCCCGGCATATTGCGGTCAAGTATGATCAAGTCGTATCTCTCGTCCCGAAGTTTCTCCAGCGCCTCCTCCCCGTTGCGGGCGTCAGCTACCATATACCGCTGCTTTGTTAGCGCGGACCTCATCACCCGCCGAATCTGCGGTTCGTCATCGACAACCAGGATCTTCCCCGTACTCATGGCTTTCTACCCTCGCTGAATATTGGCAGGGTAAAGGAGAATTTAGCGCCGCCCTCCCGCCGATTCTCCGCCCACAATCGCCCTTGATGCGCGTTGATAATATCGCGTGCAACGCTTAGACCCATTCCAGTTCCCGGTATCAAATCCCGAGCCCGGCTTCCTCGATAGAATCTGTCAAAGATCGATTCCAGTTCGTTCTGAGGTATTCCTGGCCCTTGGTCACAAACTCGCACTGTGACGGTATCCTCAGTCGCGCTGGCTGATATCGCAATGGTGGAACCAGGCGGCGAGTACTTGACTGCGTTTCCAAGCAACTGCCTTAGCGCGAGGCCCATCAAGTCGGGGTCCGCATTCACGGCAGGAATGCCCTCGGGAATCTGAATTTTCAGCGGCCGTCCATCCAAAGGACTCTTCATTCGATCAATGGAGGAGCGAATCAGGTCCGGAACGGGCAGCTGACAGCGCTGGATGCGCGTCTTCCCTGGTTCAATGCGCGCCATGTCAACAGTCTCATCAATCATACCGCCTAACTTATCCGTCTCTTCTTCCACCACGGCCAGCAGATCGTCCTCCTCCGGTTCGTGCCCATATTCCGAGCGTACGGTGGTAATGGCACCCTTTATAGACGTGAGTGGAGTCATAAAATCATGCGCCAAGGCGTCAAGGAGAACACTCCTTAGGCGCTCATTTTGGCGGGCCGCTTCCATCCTGCTCGCAGATGCGTGTTGGCGCGCGCGCTCCACGGCAATTCCTACCAGGTTGGCAATTGCTTGCAGAGCGGGTTCTGAAACGGCGGGACCGATGGCGCCAAGACTGCCCACAATTCGGCCTCCCAAGGAAACGGGCGCGACGATGACTTCAACTCCTTCGGGCGTAGATTCTTTACGCCACACAAACCAAGAGGCCTCTCCAATCGCCACGGCGCGCAAAACTTGTGGCTCAAACCGAGAGTCGGGTGGGCCCGTCATGCTGAGATCTCCGGTCAGTCCGTCGCAATAAGCCACTCCGAAAAAGCTAAACCCCTCTTGCACCTGCCCGGCGATCTGCGCTCCAAGATCCTTCGTGGTATCGACTAGCATTAGCGATCGGCTAAGCTGGTAGAGGCGCTCAACCTCGATCCGTCGTGCCTGAGCCTCATTGGCGCGCTGCCGAGCACTGGAAGAGAGTTTGCTAGCGGTGATGGCGGTCACCAGGAAAACGCCAAGTGCCACCCAGTTCTGCGGATCAGCGATGGTGAGCGATAGAATCGGAGGTAGGAAAAAATAATTGAGGCAGAGCATCGCTGCCACTGACGTCACAAACGATTCTGCCAAACTCCAGTTAGCTGCTATCACTAGGACGACTAATACATATAAGAACCCGGCGATCAAACTATTGACGCGCAGCCAGGAGAAGGCTGCCCAGGTGATTGCCGCGACCAACGAGAGGCACGCTAACATTCTCATCGAGCCGGCGGCAAGACGGCGAATTGATTTTGCTTTGGCCAAGTTCATGGCGACATAGCGTCTTGGGACCACCCACCCGCTAACGTTCCGATTTCTCGTTCCTGATTGTGCTCCCGTACTGTCTTCGATTGAAAGCCTTATGATTCACATCAGGACTTCTACGTCGATGTCTCCTTTTCGTCGCAGGACATTGACCGTTACGTCGCCCTCATGTCGCACCAACAGAAGATCCACGTTCGCACCGCCGACTGAAAGATTCATCATTCTCGCCCGGCTCAGGAACGGGGGCAGAAAGGGACGAACCATGGAGACCTTGGACTCGAGTGCGTTGATTCTCAGACCCAGGCACGCTTGCAACATAAGGAACACGGCGGCCGCCGACCAGGCTTGCGGAGCGCAGGCAACCGGGTACAAGATCGGTCCCTGGCCTTCATCCCGTGGGAATCCACAGAACAGCTCGGGTAAGCGAGCAAAGCAGCTTCGGCGCCACGCAACATGCGCTGGACAGCCTTCCCATATCGAGCGCTGAATTGGGTGAGAAAATGGCGCGCCAAGAGCAGAACGTCGTCCGCCCGCTCTCGCAGGGCCGGAAGGTGAATCTGCACCATACTCAAACGGTACCAGAGATCGGCCCGGAACCCTCCCGATTGAGTCTCCGCTTGCAAATCACGGCTTGTAGACGCGATGACCCGAAGGTCCTTTTGTAGAGCCAGCGGCACACCCATTGGCATTTTCATTACCCCGCAAACCTCAAGCGTAGGAGACGCCTCCAGATTCTCGGTAAAGGGGAGGGAGCGAGCACAGTCCGCTCGAAGCAGGCCGCAACACAAGAATCAAGACCTGCTCGCGGAGGTCGTGCGAGAACTCGGCATAATTTAACACGCTTGTCCGCAATCACGGTGTCTCGTAAACCTTGTAAGCGTAGGCCTCATCTATTGCGGCTTTTGTCCACCGGCGACCCGAGACCTCCGGACGTAATGCTCGGATACACCCCCAGTTGAACACTCGTGCAGCACCCACCCTGGGATCGGCTTCATCTAGCTCCATCATGTGTTGCGGGTTGTATGCCGGAGCATGCACGTAAATTAAAAGCTTCTCTGCCCAGTTGATTTCGTTACGCCAGTCGTCTGATGATGGGGTCCTCGTAGCGCCCTTCAGGCGACCTACGTAGATTTCGATGCGCGCGCGGTCCTCTTGCGAACCCCCGCCGAAGTTATATTCCTCGATCTTCTCCCCAAACGTCCGCCCGACAGTCTGGCCGATATATAGAAGCACGCTGGAGCCGTAGACCGGGTGATGCCCATATATCTGATAGAGCCCACGGTCCTTATGCAAGTCCTTAAGGGTGTCAAGCTGATTGAGTGAATAGGGCCCTTCCCATTCGATATGGATGATCCTTTCCACCATATGTTGAAGTCTTCACCTCCAATTCTGGCCGCGTGATTATTTGACCGGAATTTCCATCTTGCCGTCCGAGAAGCCCACAGTATACACCCAAGGGACTACATTGCGACCGCAGGTGCTGGGCACTGGACTCGCCGAGGCCCAGCCATTCGTCCAACTCGCGCACCTGAACGAGACCTTCATCGGAGTTGGCGCGTGAACCCTGGAAATCCATATTCAGATTCCTAATTAACAACACGTGTGGCGCCTATGCCACGAAAAGGAGATTCCATGTTCGTTGAACTCATGCCACTACTCGCCGGCCGCACTGTGCTCATCACGGTGGCCAAGGTGGATGACAAAACACTTCCTGTAAACGTTATCCCCCATGGAAAAGCCGACGACAACCCGGCTCTCAGTACGCCGCTCACCTGTACCGGCCCGCCCGGGGAACTCCATGCTGAACTTGGCAAGCATCTGGCCGGCTACGTCAAAATCCACCAGCAAACCGCCAGCACCCTGGCCGAAGCCAAGGCTATCCAACCGAGTCGAGTTGGTTCTCTACGCCCTTGCCAGCCGGGATTCAATCAGCTCCGGAACGAGTTCCTGACAGCCGCACGCCGTGTTGCCACGACCAAGAAGCCAGCCCTCGGCGACGTGGTGGAATGGGCAAGTGGCGGGGCCTTCAAGTATGGAGATGTCGGTCGCATGACGCATGGATCTGCGGCCGCACAACAATGCAACAGCACTTCGCAGAGGATGAACCGTTTGTCTCAGCCTCAAAGACACCTGCAGGACCTCAGCCGGTTTATGTCGCTCGCCGATCCGACTCGTGTGCCATTTCGGCCGATGCTCTCGGCAAGCTCCGTTGGCCAAGCGGTGATTTGGATGGCGACCACCTCATTTGTGTCGTGAGTGAGCTAGTTCCCACGGACTATCTCGCGATGCTTCGTGACAAAAACATCTCATACATCGTCGCCGGAAAACCTTCTGTGGACGTTGTCCAAGCGGTGAACCTGCTTCGGGAACATTTTGGAATTCGCAGGTTACTGCTCGAAGGAGGCGGCCACATCAATGGTGCTTTTCTCCAGGCAGGACTTGTCGATGAGATCAGCCTATTGCTGGTGCCTGGCGTCGACGGACGCCATGACATTCCTGCCGTCTTTGATGGCGTTAATCCAAAAAGAAACGCAGCTGTTCCTCTCAAGCTCAAGTCCATAGAGCAGCGTCAGAACGATGCACTCTGGATTCGATACGAAGTTCGGCCCTAAGCATCTCACAGGAGAAACAATGCAAAAGCGCAAACTTGGTAAGAGTAACCTGGAAGTTTCAGCCCTCGGGTTAGGGTGCATGGGGCTGAGCCATGCCTACGGTCAGGCGGTCGACAAGCAGACGGGGATCGCGCTGATCCGGGCGGCGGTGGATCGCGGCGTGACCTTCTTCGATACCGCCGAAGCCTATGGCCCGTTCACGAACGAGGAACTCGTCGGCGACGCCTGCGCATTGGCCTCAATGCAGCCCCGGCTGGGAATACAGTCGCCTACGGCAATCATCGCGCGCCACTTGGCAAAACGGGCCCCCATTTGCGAGTATTCCGCAAGACGCTCGCGCAACCCGTCCAGACCTTCCGTTATCTTCTCGCCGGGGTGGCCGGCCAGGTCCTTGGCGCCGGTGTCAACCTTGGTGCCGGGAATAATTCCCGCATCCGTGATGACCTTGACAAAGGGGGTGCCATCTGTTTTCTGCTGGCGGATCGTCTCGTCGTAGAGGATCACGCCACTAATGCACTCACCGAGATTGGGCGTGGTGACAATCATCTCCCGATAGGCGCGCCGCGCCTCTACGGTCTGGGGAATCCCCAATTTGGCAAATCGTTTGTTGCAGGTTGGATTGCTTTCATCCATCGCCAGCAGTCCCTTGACGCCGGCGACCAGCGTTCTCGCGGTGTCGATAAGCTTTTGCGTATTCATTGGCGGTTGCTCCACTTCCAGTCCTAGATTTCAGGCAGGTCTTCGCCGACCTTGTCGATGTATTGTTTCTGCTCCATCAGATTGTCTTTGACTTCAGGACACTTGGCTGCCTTTCTGTAGATTGGCAGGGAAAGCCCCATCCCTAAGCCATCGCAACGCGTCCTCATACGCAGATTCCGGGAATTGTTTGACCTCCGCACGCACTAGGTGGGCGGCGATCTTAGGGACTTCCGTGAGAAGACTACTGTTGGTCACCACAGCTAATCTGTGGATCTTTTGGTGATGAATTTCGATAAATCGCATATGGGCGAGAAAAGCATCAAGATTCGCCCAGCCAGGAAAGGCCCTTGCGTGGATCATCAACCCTTGCAATTTTCCATGCTCCGCGATGTACGGATCGATCTCGTGGGCCAAGCCCTCGAAGTCGGCGGCCTGGAGCGGAGCATCCGGCTCGAGAACGAGTATTCCTTCTGGCAAAAGCAGCTTGTGGCTGAGCATGGGTCTTCTTCTCCTTTCAAGTGTTTGACTTCAAATCCACCTTTTCGTGTCGATTGGCAACCGTGAGCCCAATCCCGGTATCCCGGCGCGCACGATGCTCATTTCGTTCAACCACCAGCGCCGATGGTGAACCCGTTGATTTCAGTTCTTTCCACAATTTGGATTCCCCCACTTCCAGTTCCGGATTTCCGGCAGGTCCTCGCCGTGTTTATCAATGTAGTGCTTGTGCTCGATGAGCTTGTCCTCCATCTGCTGCTTCAGGTAAGAGCCCTCAGAGCCAAGATCCGGTAGCCGGTCAATCACGTCATGCACCAGGTGAAACCGGTCCAAGTCGTTCTGCACCCTGATGTCAAAGGCCGTCGTAATGGTGCCCTCTTCCTTATAGCCGCGCACGTGTAAATTGCGGTTGGTCCGGGCATAGGTCAGGCGGTGGACCAGCCAGGGGTATCCATGGAAGCCGAAGATGATGGGCTTGTCTTTGGTGAAAAGCGAATCGTAAGCCGAGTCGCTCAGTCCGTGCGGGTGCTCGCTCTTGGGCTGTAGCTTCATCAGATCGACAATGTTGATCACCCGGACCTTCAGAGTGGGCAGATGCTGGCGAAGAATGGAAACGGCAGCCAGAACCTCCAGCGTGGGCGTGTCTCCGCAGCAGGCCATCACCACATCCGGTTCGCCGTCCTGGTCATTACTGGCCCATTGCCAAATGCCAATTCCTTCCGTGCAATGGACCACCGCGGCGTCCATGCTCAGCCACTGCGGCAGGGCGTGTTTGCCCGCCACGACCACGTTGACGTAATGCCGGCTGCGCAGGCAGTGATCAAAGACCGACAGGAGACAATTGGCGTCGGGCGGCAGATAAACACGCACAATATCGGCCTTCTTGTTGATGACGTGGTCGAGGAAGCCGGGATCCTGGTGGGTGAAGCCGTTGTGATCCTGCTGCCACACATGGGAGGCGAGCAGATAGTTGAGCGAGGCGATCTTCCGGCGCCAGGGCAGTTCCAAGGTTACCTTCAACCATTTGGCGTGCTGGCTGAACATCGAGTCGACGATGCGAATGAAGGCTTCATAGCTGTTGAACAGCCCATGCCGCCCGGTCAGCAAATACCCTTCCAGCCAACCCTCGCACTGATGCTCGCTGAGCATCGAGTCCAGCACGCGTCCGGCGGGAGCGAGAAATTCATCATTGTTTTCTTCCCGCCCTTCCCATTGACGGTTAGTGACTTCAAAAACCGCGCCCAGGAGATTTGAGAGTGTTTCATCGGGGCCGAAAACCCGGAAATTATGCTGGTCCTGATTCAGCTTGGCAACGTCGCGGAGGAATTTACCCAGCACCAGCGTATCTTGCCCGCTGACGGCACCGGGCGACGGCACCTTCACCGCGTGGGCGTGGAAATCCGGCATGCGCAGGTCGCGCAGCAGAATGCCGCCGTTGGCGTGGGGATTCGAGCCCATTCGGCGGTCGCCCTTCGGCGCCAGTTCGGCCAATTCCGGCCGGAGCCGGCCATTTTCATCGAACAGTTCCTCGGCCCGATAGCTCTTCATCCAACTTTCGAGCTGCTTCACATGATCGGGATGCTCGGAATCGACCAGAATCGGCACCTGATGCGCTCGGAACGTTCCCTCACAAGGCAGACCGTCGACGACCTTCGGCCCCGTCCAGCCTTTGGGTGACCTCAGAACGATCATGGGCCAACGCGGCCGAGTGGTGTCGTTTTTGCTTCGCGCATCGAGTTGAATCTGCCGAATGTCCTCGATGGCCGTTTCCAAAGTGCTGGCCATGAGCTGATGCATCTTTTCCGGCTCATCACCCTCCACAAAGTGGGGCGTCCAGCCGCAGCCGCGCAGGAACTGCTCCAATTCCTCACGCTCGATGCGGGCCAGCACGGTCGGGTTGCTGATCTTGTAGCCATTAAGGTGCAGGATGGGCAGCACGGCTCCATCATTAATGGGGTTGAGAAACTTGTTGGACTGCCATGCGGTCGCCAGCGGGCCCGTTTCCGCTTCACCATCACCGACAACGCAGGCGACGATCAGACCGGGATTATCGAGCGCGGCTCCAAAAGCATGGCTGAGCGAGTATCCCAGCTCGCCACCTTCATGAATCGACCCCGGCGTGGTGGGGGCCACGTGGCTGGAAATCCCACCTGGGAACGAGAATTGCGTGAACAGCTTCTTCAGCCCGCCTTCGTCCTGGCTGACGTTCGGATAAATCTCACTCCATGTGCCTTCCAGGTAAACGTTGCCAACAATCGCCGGGCCGCCGTGGCCGGGGCCGGCAATGTAGAACATATCCAAATCATACTTCTTGATGACCCGATTCAAATGCACATAAATGAAGTTCTGGCCGGGCGTGG
>JBEKQO010000220.1:0-13548 GCA_049519635.1 Terriglobia bacterium
CCTCTTCGGAGGGGTACCCGGAGAATATGCGGTAGCGCGAGGAGGACTCGACTACAATATGGTCCAGTAGCACCGGAAGGGCCTGCGTGAATTGACTAGTAAACCACCAAGCGCTATCTCCGTCGACCTCACGGCGATGGCTTCGGAGGTCAAAAACGATACCTTTACCTTTCGACGCCTCGTCGAAGGCCTTCTTAATCGCCGCAAGTTTCGAGAAGTTCCCGGCGAACTGGGCGAAGTCGTTGGCCACAACAATGGCAACGTGATCGTCCGTCCAGCGCACGGAGGGTTGGGCAGGTCCGGAAGCCGAAGCAGGATTCTTAGACGGGGCAGAGGCCGGCCGGGTGATGGTGTGCGTGCTTGGGTCATGCAAGAAAGAAAGCAGGTAGTCTATGGCCTGCTGATACTCCTCCGGATTTCGGGCCGATTCCACCTTGGGAATAGTCTGGGTCAGAGCAGAGTCCCAATCGATGTTTTGCTCGGCAACATAGGGATGGAAAAACTTGATGGCGCCCCACACGTTCGCCAGTCCCGCCAGACGCTCCAGTTGGGAAGATGGCGGAGAGGCACTTCCCAATGGTTTGGGGGGAATGAGCAGCGCGAGCGCTGTGATCAGAGCTACTCCAAGCCTAATCATCCTTCTCGTCATAAACATGCTCCCGTCGCGCAAGATTGCCTTTTGCGGTACTCCACAGGCGGCCCCGCAGAAGAACCCAGAACCCTAACCTTAAGACGCGGCGCAATCTCAGGTCCATTCCTATTCGTGCATTCTGCGTCCTAGGGCGAATCTTCTCTTGTATTTCATTCGCAGTTTATGTTAGCCCGCCTAACGATTACAACCGCGCAGCGAAGGCTTAGTACCGGCGCGAATTGAGCAGCCCGTTGGAACGCTCGACTTTCGAATGGATCCCGGTTAGCCCTTTTGTCAAAAGCTGCCAAGATACGGATTGGCTCCAGTACCCTCGCGCCAAGCGCATTCTCGAGCGCTTGGCGGACCTGGTCGATTACCCGCCCCGCGACCGCATGCCGTGCCTGGTTATCTACGGCGCCACCGGCATGGGCAAGACGCGCGTCATTCAAAAATTTCTGCGCGATAACCGCGCCCATTTTGACAGGAAACTCGGCAGGACGCGCGTCCCTGTCGTCTCCATTCAGATGCCCCCTGAGCCCAACCAGCGGGACCTCTACGAAGAAATTCTGGCCGCTATGGGAGGTGTATTTTCCTTGGGCACCAGTGTCACGACCTTGCGCCATCGGATTCGAGCCTTGGCTCGGCAGCTCGAGGTGCGCATGTTGATCATTGATGAGATCCATTCCCTTCTCGCCGGCACCTTTCGCGAGCAGCGCATCATCTTGGGTAGCGGGGATCAATGGAACGGAAAACCGGGTTAAGGTCACCCGAGTTTTGCCGATCCCGTGACCCACTGATCTCAAGCGACGTCCTCCAAGGCGTCGGCCGGATTGCGGAGGGGCCGAAGCTGGCCACTCACCACTGAGTCGGGAACCGTGAAGGCATAGCGCCCCAGTAGATTGATGTGCTCGAAAACGAGCGGGGAAAGCCGCGCCACATCTTCCGGCTGGATAGAATAGCCTTCGCCTACAAGCTGATCCAAAGCAGCGTTGATGTAGAGGGTGTTCCACAAAATCATGATGTTTACGACCAGGCCCAACGCGCCCAATTGATCCTCCTGACCCTCCCGATACCGCTGGCGCAGCTCTCCTCTCTTACCGTGGAAGACGGCGCGGGCCAGTTTGTGCCGGTCTTCGCCTCGATTTAACTGGGTGAGGGTTCGGCGGCGCTTGTTTTCATCGGCTATATAGGTCAGGGCGTGAACCGTCTTGTCGATGCGCCCCAGTTCTGCCACGGCCTGAGCAAGTTTTGTCGGGCGGTCGTCAATTCGAAGCGTCTTCATGATCGAGGCCGCCTGTATCATACCGAGTTTGAGGGAGCCGGCAAGCCGGAGCATGTCATCCCAGTTCTCCTCAATGAGTTTGGTGTTGATTCGATGGCGCGCAATACCATTCAGCGAACCGTAATCGGCCGAAGGATCGATCCGCCAATAACGGGCTCCGCCGATATCGGCGATCCGCGGGCAAAAGCGGTAGCCCAGCAGCCAAAACAGCCCGAACACAACGTCGGTGTATGCTCCGGTGTCGGTCATGATCTCAGTGGGGTGCAGTTCAGTCTGTTGTTCCAGCACGACGGCGAGGAGGTATAGACTGTCTCGCAGTGTTCCAGGGATAACGATGGCGTTCAACCCGGTGAATTGATCCGACACGAGATTATAGTAGGTCACACCTCGTTCGAAGCCGAAGTACTTGGGATTTGGCCCGGCGTGCAGCGTCCGAACCGGTACCACGAAGCGGAGTCCGTCAGCGGAGGCCACCTCGCCGCCGCCCCATTGCTGCACCAGCGCAATTTTGTTCTGCTCTGTGACAAGGCAAGCATTGGCGTCTGCCAGCGTCTCATTACGAATGAAATTCTGACTGACCCATGATAGGCGCGCCCGGCGTAGCGCCGGAACATCATTGCGAGTCAATGGCTCCAGCCCAATGTTGCAGGCCTCGGCAATGAGGTTTGCACAGAGGCTCGTCGGCAGATCCTGCATTCGCGACTCCCGTTCGCTGACGTGGGTGAACTTCGAGGTGAACTCGGTCCGCGCCGCGATTTCCAGAAGCACCTCTGGAAGATCAACCCGCGGCAATCTCGCGTTCACCTCGGCGCGAAGCTTCACCAGGCTGTCGGGCTCATCGAGTTTATCTAGTGGCGTGACGATCAGGTCATCTTTACCGTCCACCTGTTCCACGCGAGCGCCCGGATTGGAGGGCAAATTCGCAACTACCGTTCGATAGGTCTGATCGAGTTCGCGGCTGAGAGCGGCGACTGTTTCCTCAGCCGATAGCGAATGTCCCAGAGAGCGACAAATTGTAGGACGTGCTGCGGTCCACGTTGAACCGCTGAGGAGGCCGAGCCGTGCATCGGCGTGGCGCACACTTGGCGCTATGAAGATATCGCGGCGCCGGAGCGCTGAACGGACTCGATCCAGACAACAAAACACGTAAGCTTTGCGGTCGAAATCTTCGCCAGTTCCCACGTACCGACGCCACCCACGATTCACGATGGTCACCGGCGGGTCCGGAGCATTCGTGGCGCCCCGTTCGACTTCCAGCAAATAGTTGAGTGCTTCCAATACGGATTGTCCCGCGGGTGTTGCATCGAAACGAACCGTCTGGAGCAAATGCGGCAAGAACCGACGAACCCTGGCATAGCTCCCGGCCAGTTCCCGATAGTACACGTCTTCTGGCGGGCGAGCGATGGAATCTACTTGGCTCACCGCCGCCTCCAACTCCTCGCGTTCCACCGCCTTGAAGATAGCGGATCGCAATTCAGCGTCCTGTAGATCCGGATCGAGGACGAGCCGGCACACCTGCGTGAGCTGCAGGGCAGCCGCGTCCAGATCCTTAATTGTCCTCAACCGCGCTTTATCACTGGCGCGGACGGCGTTGCTGAATATCTCGGTAATCAGAATGTCCAAGAGATCCAATGCATCATCGAGTGCTACCGCTTCAAGTTTGCTGGCGAACGCCACCAGTGTCGCAAGCCGGCGGGATTCCGGGAGCCTACGAATGACGCTGATTTTGGCGGTGCTGGCAAACCGCGCCAGCGCGTGCAACCGTCCCGTGGGAATTCGGTGGGCAACGGAAAGAGTAATTCCAAGGCGGCGGACTTCTTCCACGCGGTCCAATGCTCGAACCAACTCAGGAGCACTCCTGCGGTATGGGCCCTTACGCAACCGGTCGAGCAGCGACTGGTGCCCGCTCTCCGGGATCGACAGGAGGGCTTCGAGTTTGGCTCGGGTTTCCTGCGACGCTGCTACGGCGAGCATCGACCACACTCGCTCCTCCACACGACTGCGCAGCCGTGCTATGTGCCGCTCCAGCGTGGTTACAGCAGGTAAGAGAACCTTCTGCGCGATCAGCCAGGTTGTGGCGCGATCAAACAGAACGCCGGGCCGGTCAGTGCCAGTCCAGCAGAGCGCGTACAACCAACGGTTGAGACGAAACTGGGCTCCCGGATCGCCGAAATCGCGAAACCCACAATGTCGGCGTATCTCCGCGGCGTGGTCCCAACGGGTTTCGCTGTCGCGGTAATGAAAAAAGCAACTAAGCTGTTGGATCTGGAGCTGGCGTGCAAGGCAGTTGATGACGCCAGCCGGCACGTCCGAGAGGTCCTCAAGGAAGGTGCCAAGGAACCGGGCGGTACAGAGCTGGATGGCGAAACCCAAACAGCTATGTTCGCCGCGATGGGAGTTGACGAGACGGCGATCGCGGTCGTCCAGGTGGAAATAGCGCGTCAATTGTTCCGGGCTGAGTTCTCCGGCGAAGCGGCCGTAGTGGTTTCGCTGCTGTTCGGTCAGGAAACTGACGGGCATGCGCCTCCTTGATCTCTGAGGGAGGCCTTTGCAAAACTTGCACTTCTGCGAGCAAACCGGAGATACCGTATTGCCGCAGTAATTCGTATGCAAAAGTCTGCCGCAAACGATACTTTTAAGGTAAGGACTTTTGCAAGGCCCTAACAGACAGGAAGTGGCGGGGAAGATCGGCAACGCCAAGGTCTTAACCCAAGATCAAAATCGGGTATCTCCAGCTAACGGCCCTGAAGAAAGCAGGCTGCCAGAAGATTTTCCGTGAGCAGGTTTCGGACTTTAATCCGAAGTTCCCCTCACAATAAGCCCTGAATTCTTGGGCGAGGCCGTCCGCGGATGAAATTGCTTTTCTGGCTGAGATGATCAGTGCCGGGTTCGATCTGTTTGAGCCCTGCACCCGCAGTTGGCCGTAAAATTCACGAAGTGGAGGGACGGCTGGGCGGCGACATCTGCACAATTAACACTCCCTTAACCCGGTTTTCCGTTCCATTGATCCCCAATACCCATGTTCGTCGAGGCTAGCGAAAGTGGACAGAGATGCTGGCTGGAGCCACGGCCTAAAAACCGTCGACTCGAAGCCCCAACGAGAGCCATCACTTCGCAGACTGCTATGTCGCATTTGGTACTTTTGTGCAAATTTAACCAATATCTTGATCGTGGATCTGCATTGGCTGAGCGGATTCAATGTACGAGTCGAAGTAACCCAGCAGCACTAGCGACCGCGACGCACCCGGAGAGCATCAGGAGCCGGGGGGGCAATTCCTGAAGTGCTTTGGAATCAGCCCCAATTGATCCCAGCCAATTTCACGTCCTTCGCGAAAGAACCAATGTTTTGTCTCAAGCGATGAAGGGCATTTGCAACTAACTACCAACAAAATCATTCAATTGCGGTCACACCCCCCGGGTTCATGATGCTCTCCAGCCTGATGTAGGATTTATTTCGGATCGGGGCTGTCGGATGACTTCTTGCCTTCCCACTTGCCTCTTAGGGCCGAATCCTTGGACCAGGCTCCGCTGATTTGGTTCTTCTCGCACCTGCCGCTGAGGCGGTAGTTACCTTGCGCGGTGTCGATGTGGATTTCGAGATTGTTGTTCTTGAAGTCGACGGATGTGAGGTCGGTGGAGCCCATCGGCGACGCTACCCAGCCGGTAACACTATTATCCTCATTCTGCGTAAGGTAGAGGGTGAACTTCACATCGCCCTGCGGAAACCCATGGCAGACGCCTTCCCATGTGCCGGTCAGTGAGCCGGCTTGCTTCAACTTCGCCGGCGCCACCCCCGGCATCAATGCGGCACAGATCATTGCCCAGGCAAGTAATCGCTTCATTTCGGATTCCTCCTGTGAGATTGGATACCCGTTCGCAGGATCGAACCCAGCCTGTCACTGGATTCGCCTGGCCGCGCGCCTGACAGGGCCGGCATGCCTTCCACGCCGGACTCGCGAGCGGAGACTTTTGCCACTTCGTTCTAAAACCTGTACCTGGGAGGAGCGATATTCTTCACACGCATGTACACTTCGCACTGCGCACGATGATGAGCCGTATGGACCAGCAGGTTCAGGAGTATTCCGCGTCCGTTTACCTCAGTCCGGCTTGGCCAGCCTACGTCCGTCACCATCTTGTCCAGTTGCTGTTGCGTAATCTTTGGCAACAGATCGATCACGTAATCGAAAGATTTATCCAGGAGTTGGATGATCGAATCCTTGTCGGTTTGTATCGGCTTGGTAAATTGATTCTTGGTCTCTGTGAGCCGGGACAGCCAATAGTAATTGACGGCAGCGATGTGCACGAGTTGTTCACCGAAAGTCATCTCCGTTGCGTTCGGCTTGAAGTCGTAAAGGCCGGCAGGCATTCTCGCGGCAACCGCCAGCGTGTATTGCTTGGAAATCTTCCAATCCGTGACAAGATCATCGCTTGTGAGTAGAGTACCCGCCTGCCCCCCATAGGCAGGCGTAACGCCCGCCAGGAGGATGAGAACCGCGAGAAATCTGAACATATCAGGTGCCTCCTAACCCCGCGTTGCCTTCGACCTGCTGGAAACGACGGAGAACGAGCGTGGGATGGTGCCGGCTCCTTGCTTCGCCGCTATGACGTGATTAATTAGAACGTGGATAAGCCTATCCACCGTTCCTCTCGGCCAGGTAATCTCAACTAAGTCGATGTCCTTGCGGTGACCCAAGCCGAAATGCACTCGGGGGTCCTGGGGAGACATGTAACTCATGTCTCCTTTTCTCTGTCCGTACTGTGTAAATCCCTCGGAAACCAGCTTCAAGGCTGTGCTGACGCCCTCGCGATTGGATTGCGTTCCCACCATTGTGACTTTCAGCCAGTTGTTGGCATTGCCATCGAAAGGATCGCTTCGTTAGAGATTCCCTAACGAAACTATACAACCTTTGCCTTGCGTTATCCACAGCAAGATCACGAGATCACTCACGGAAGCGGGGCGGCCAGACCAGCTATTCAACGCTACAACCCAACTTTTGCAGCGGCATTTTCCAGGAAGAGCGAACCCTCGCGGATGTACTTGCGCAGGGTGGCGAGGGAGCGGTGGCCGGTCTGGGCCATGATGGCGCGTTCGGGCACGCCGGCGGCCGCCGCCGCGGTGGCCAGGCCGGCGCGCAGAGAGTGGCCGGCGTAGTCGCCGGGGATGCCCGCTTTCGCAATCAGCTTTTTGACCACCAAGGCAACGGATTGGGGGGTCAGGCGGGTTGGGTGGATCCGTCCGTGCCGGTCGACCGCGCGGAAGAGGGGTCCTTCCGCGATCTGGAGGACTTCGATCCAAGCTTCCACCGCCCGTACCGGGCAGGTGGCGGGCGCCAGACCGTACGGAATACCGACCTTCCTTCCCTGCCCTTCCGGGTCGGTTTTGGAGCGCCTCAAGTGCACCACCAACCCGCTTTGATCGAATTCCAAATCTTCGATATTCAAACCGACCAACTCCGACCGCCGGAACGCCCCGGCAAAACCCACCAGCATCAGCGCCCGATCCCGAACGTCGAGAGCGCGGCCGGGATCGAGGCCGGCGATGATGGTGCGCAAGTGCTCCACCTTGACCGGGCTCTTGCCGGTTTGGGCGGTGCCGAGGGTCCGCCGGATGCCTTTCATCAACTGTCGGACCACCGGCGCCTGGGTGGGAGAATCAAATCCGGTGGCCTGGTGGGCCTGGGAAATCGCCGAGATGCGCCGGGTGAGGGTTGAAACTTTGTGCGATTCCGCCAGGGTGGTCAAATAAATCGCGATTGTTTCCGGCAAGGCGGGAAGATCCAGCCGGTGATGGGCCTGGCACCACGAGGAGAAATCCCTCCAATCGCTCGCGTAAGCTCGGCGGGTATTTTCGGCCAGCGACTGGCGGAGAAGGTCCTGGGCGCGCGAAAGGGCGTCGGCCAAGGCGAGTTCCCTGCCCTGGATGGGCGTAAGCTGCTGGGAATCATCAGACATGGCGGGCATTGTAACAAAAATTTCTGGCTAGCGATACGATTGTATTATCAATAGCTTAAAATAATCCCATTCCGCACAAGTGTGCGGTAACATGGAGTAAAGGAGAAATCCCTTCGTGCCCAACAAACCCTCCTGGCTACTGCGAGTTAACGAAATCTTGGAAGACTTGAACGGTCCCAAAATGGCCGCTCACCCCTTCCTTACCCGGGCAGCCGTGGAAGAACTCTTCCGCCTCAAGCGCCGTCAGGCGATCGAACTGATGCACTCCGTCCAGGGCTACCGGATCGGCAAGAACTTCGTGGTGGGCCGCCCCGAGCTCGCCGCCTGGCTCCGTCGTGCCTCTCTCGGCGAACAGGTGTGGTGGGAAAAGGTTCGCCATGCCAGGGTCGAGAAAGTGATCGAGGAGGTTTGGCAGGAGCGCGAAGCCCTTATGGAGCGCGCGGTCGTGCCGCGTAAAACTCTTGAGTTGAAGCTTGAGGGGATACCTCCGACCGTGAGTATCAGGCCGGGCGAGCTCAGGATCCAGTTTTCCGGCGCCGATGACCTGTTTCGGCAGTTGTTTGAGCTGGCGCATGCGATGAAGAACGATTACGAGCGCTTTAAGGCGCTCGCAGGCGAGTGATTTTACGAGCTGCCCCACTACGGTGGAGCTTGATATCCGGCCAGAAGATCCCGTTGAAGCTCGCTGATCATGCCGAGCCGGATTCGATCCTCAAGTGCTTGGGGATTTGGCCGCTTAAAGCGGCGGGACTTCGCGCAGACGTCCGTCCGAAGCTGCAGCAATCCCATGACGATGCAAAAAACATGAGCATATCATGGCTTGGTTAATTCCTGCCGCTGCAATTCGGACAGGATTCGAGCTCTGATGGTGTCCTCCAAAACCTGCTGACTCCAAGAACGAGCAGAGCGGGAGAGTTGAAACAACTCTCTTTTCGCTTTTTGGTAGAGGGTGTCATAGGCATCCTTTGGGAGCTTTCTCAGTTTCTCCTGGGCGCGCTCATATTCTTCAGCCTCGCCACGAGCTAGTTCATCCTCGGTTTTGCGTACTCTCCCGCGCTCCCTTTCAGCCTTCTCCTGATCTTCCTCCTCTTTTCGGGCTTCCTCTCTGAAATTTAAGAATGCTTCCCCTTCGAAGCACTTCGGCACTACGGCCAGAAGGAAGCCAACCGGGTTCTGTATCTTCCCAGCGCGGAACATACCAACCTTCGTCTGAGTGAAGTGTAAGATCTCTTCTACCGTGCAGTCGCCCGCTCGTGCACGGCATTCTGTCCACAGGTTTGTTACCGCTTGGTGGTCAAAGAGAGGCGTGAAACGCCTGAGGCCTGTCGTCAGATCTGCCGGGGGCTCAGAGAACGTCGACGCCGTTTGCTGATCTATCTGGTGACTAGCTTTATTTCTATATATATGCGGACCCGTATTGGGTACACCTGATCCATTTGGTCCGGGTGCACCCTTTTGGTCGGATTCAGGTACACCTAAGTCCTCTGATACCCCCGAATCAGGTGTACCTGATTTACCATGGGTCGATACGGTGAGTGGACTTCCCGTACTGGGATCAACGAAGACGACTCCTCGCGAGCGAATGCAATGAGTGAACCCTGCATTTCTTCTACGCTGCAGAATGGCAGTGAAGTTGAATATAAGGTAGGTGGTGCCATGGGCGTGTGAGAACGGTGAAAGTTCCGTGACCGCGAGCTTCTGAATGAGGGCACGAATATTCGCCTTGCAGTTGTTCACCGTGAGACGGGCGAGCTCGGACATGTGTCGGTACCCGATTGTGATAGCCCGAGCGTCCGGCGAGTAGGGATGCGCAGCCTGCCACAGTGAATCGTAGAGGGCTTGCTCACCGAGGGAGTGCCCGTCTTGGACGCGCGTCGCGCGCCGAATCCGCTGAACCCGCGGTTGTAAAACTCTGTAAGCCTGATAGATGGGTACACCTGATTCAGGTACACCCACTCGAGGCTGCATCTCTGCTGCGGAGGGTACGATGATTGATCGAGTTGAATCTTCCGATGAGGGCCCGTGCCCGAAGACCGCCGTTGGAGGCTCAAGGCCCGAAGAATTAGGTGCGGCTGATTCTGGTACTTTGGGAGGAAGCCGATCTTCTCCACCGGGAAAAGCGGGAACAGAAAGGCGTCCAGCATTTTGTTCGGAGGTTTGCTTTTGGATAATCTCTGGCAGTGGTTGAGGTGCTGAACGCCAATCGGGTGTACCTGATTCAGGTGCGCCCGTATCATCGGAAGGAATCAAAGGAGAGTTAGTATCCAATCCCCTTCCGAGATCGCGAGTATCTCTGGAGGTCGAAATCAGGGTTGATTGCAATTCTGTTGGTATTGAATCGGGTGTACCTGATTCAACGAGCTCACAATTCGCTATCTCCCTGTTTATATTATGGCCGATTGAATAGGGTATACCTGAATTAGGCGCACCTCTTTGACTGTCTGCTGCAATGGTATAAAGTACACCCGAATAAGGTATACCTGTTGTGGTGTATGAAGCAGTTCGGTCTTCGTCTGGATATTGGGATGCAATCGTATCTTGTATACCTTTATCAGGTGTACCTCTTTCATCAGCTAAGGGAACCGGCAAATCCGGGGGAATCTGGGGCGGGGAAGAGGTCTCGCTGGCAATTGCTAGTTCACGCTTGGCATGGCTCAGGGTCTCAGGTTGCCTTTCTTGCGTCTCAGCTGCGGCCTTCCTGGAATCATTAGGGTTTCTGTTAGCGTCGGCTGTCGTAGTAACAGGTACACCTGTATGAGGTATACCCCTTAAATACAAGAAGGAACCTCCGTCTTGATCTACCCGTGTGAGGGGGGGAATCGTATTCTGTACGCCCCTATCAGGTGTACCTCTTTCATGTTCTAAGGGGGGTGCATTGCTAGCGGCCATTCGGGACCGGGAGGAGGTCTCGCTGGCGGTTCCTAGTTCACTCTTGGCATCGCTTAGGGGTACAGGTCGGGTTCTTCCGGCCTCGCCTGCTGCATCGCCGTAACCCTCAGACGCTCCGATAGCATCAGCTGTTACATCATCAGGTACCCCTGTATCAGGTGTACCTCTTTCACCGCGGAACGGACCTGATTGGCTTGTGGCATTCCGGGGCGGGGAACAGGCCTCGCTCGCAGTTGTTAGTTCGCGCTTGGCATCGCTTGGCAGTTCAGATTGCGTTCTTTCGGTCACCCCTGCGGTGTGGCCGGAGGCCTCAGGCGTTCTGTTGGCGTCACCAGGCGTCACTTCGAGAAAAGACACGAAACCTGACATGCCCGCGGTACCCAACATTTCCTCGTAGGAGATGGGTTCGAGCTTGTGCTTAGACTTGCGTCTCGATTGGGAGCTGCCGGACATCAATCTGATCCTTAAGGAGTTCGAGCAGCTTCTGGCTTGATACTTCGTAGTCTTCCATGGCCTTACACTTGGGCTCGTAATCCGCCAGGAACTGTTTGGCCCGTGTCGCCTTTGTGATCGTCGAGTCCGTGCGGATGACAGGAAGCATCGGAATCGAAAACCGGTCACAGAGGGCCTTGAGCGAGTCCATGATGACCTCGGTGATCTGAAGGCGACGATCCACCATAACCGGTAAGATAGCCACGGGCCTGATGCTTGTCTTGAAGAGCTGGTTCAAGGTTTTTGAAGTCTCAATGCTGGCCACAGCCCCTTGCAGACTCAAAGGGTCCATGGCTACGGGGATGAGCAACTGCTGCGCGTAGATCATGGCGCAGGTCTGCAACAGGTTGATCGAGGGTGCCACGTCTATCAGAACGGCGTCGTAGGCACCATCTACGGCGGAAAATAGGATATCGAAGGTCATTTCACGGCCGGTCTTGCCCATTAGGATAGCTTCGGTCTGTACGGTCTCACGGTTGCTACAGAGAATGTCGATTCTGTCTCGTGCCTGTACGATGCAATCCTTGAATCGCAGGTCATGCACAACAAACTGGTGCAGGAAGTTGTGGGCCTTGAGTCCCAGTACTGCGCCAACCGACCCCTGGGGATCGGTGTCGATAATGAGCACTCGCAGATTTTTGTCAGCCAAATAACGAGCCAGAGTGTGGGTGGTTGTGGTCTTGGCCACGCCTCCCCTTTGGTTGGAGACAACGAGACGGATCATCTCTCCTCCATCATTTTGCGTATGGTTTCCACGTCTTGAAGCGTCCAAACGCGATAATTATTGTCGGGATCTCTTTGCGGCTCCAGAATCTTTCCCGCGCGAAGCCAGTTTTTCAAGGTCCTCTTCGTCACACCGAGAATAGTGGCAACCTCTTCTGAGCGAAGCCGGGTAAATTCCGAACTGCGATCCTTTTTCCCATTTTTCATGTTGCATATAATAGTGTCACAAATTTCGGCGAGTCAACAGAAATTTAGCAAAGTGGGGAAACTTTTGAACTTTTCTAGACCAGGTCATAATTAGGGTAAATATTCGCCCCCTCATAATTATAGGACAAACAGGGTAAACACTTTCGACCAATCCGATAAGCCATTCAGTCTGATGGCTTGCAGTCAGACCAACGCTGGACGACCACGAGCGGCACTCCGAAACTGAGGAATCCCCCGATCGGCTTAATCCTATGCCGTCTCACGAGTTCCCAACTCGCGCACAATTTCGAGCGCTTTATCCATTTGCTGATCCGTGCCGGCATTCAGCAAGTACGGGTCAACATTTGCTATTACGTCAGGTGTGGCTCCTTTGCCTTCGAGGCAATCGCCTTTCGAGGTATACCAGCCGAAAACTGGCAGACGCACCCAATAGCCAGCCCCCACGTTGAAATTCGCAGCCCCGAGAACGTTGCCGGCTGTCTTGGTGCCGACGATAGTAGCCAACCGATGTTCGGCAGCAAAGCCCGCCACCATCTCCGCGGCGCTGTTGGTCCACTCATTCACGAACAATGGACTTATCACGAAATAAGAACCGGCCCAAGGTCCATGCCAGCTCAACCACGGTGCGCGGCATCGGAACGGGTGGGAGCTCTTCTTTTTTGTAACCCTTCCGAAGACGACCTGGGGTTAGGCTATATCCGATCGGCACCTTTCCAGGACACAGGTAGCTCGCAAGCCTCGCCAATCCCAGCCCTCCACCGATATTTCCTCGGAGATCGATAATCAGACAGCTCATGCCGCGCTGTTTAAGTTCCGCCATGGCTGCATCTAAATCCTTCGCGAACTGCAACCCCATGGGGCCCGGGAAATACACTATTTTCAGGAGGCCGACGCCGGCGGCAATCATGGCGTGTGACAGGCTCTTGGGCTCAACGATGGGCGGGCGCGCTTTTGTCCCCTTTCGCTCCGGCACTTTCACATCGACCTGACGAGCGTTTTCTCCATCGGCATCAGCAATCCGGATCGTGTATGTCCGCCCCACATCGAAAGGCGGCATCGATGGCGGGAAGTACTCGATCCCGTTTACGGAAAGCAGCCTATCGCCTGGCTTGATTCCCGCAGCGCGGGCTGGTCCGCCTTCAAAGACGTCCAGAAAGGACCAGCGCTCGCGGCCTGCCGCAGAATAGCCGTGGAGCGTGACGTTTATCGAATGTTGGGGAAGAAGTGATCTTCCGACCTCGTGGTAGAAGGCGGTATGGCTGCTGCCGAGTTGGGATAGGAGCTGCCTTACGCCGCTCTCAAATGCGGAGGTCTCTGCGGCCAGCAGCTCCGGGATCCTCTGATCGACAATCTTAGTCCACGCGTCGTAGCT
>JBEKQO010000221.1:0-12711 GCA_049519635.1 Terriglobia bacterium
TCGCAGGGAAAGAGAGGGACATGGCACTGGGGGTCGCGTTGGTCTTATTAGCAATGATCTGCGCAAAGGGCGCTGGAAGGGGGGCCGCAATCGTCAGCGTCAAAGCGGCATTGCCGGTCCCGACGGCGTTGGTCGCGCTCAGGGTCACCGCCGAGGTCCCCGTGGACGTGGGCGTGCCGGAGATCAAACCTGTCCCGCTGCTCACCGACAGCCCCGCCGGCAATCCCGTGGCCCCATAACTGGTCGGCGTGTTGGTGGCGGCGATCGGAAACGCGACGGTGCTTCCGACTCTCACGCTCGCGGTCGTGGCGCTGGTGATCACGGGTGGCGCCACGACGACTGTGCCCGTGAGGCTCACGGTCTGGGGGCTGCCGGTGGCGTTGTCGGTGAGGGTGACGGCGGCGCTGCGAACTCCGCTTGCGGTGGGTGTAAAGGTCACACTGATCGTGCAATTGGCTCCTGCCGCTACGCTCGCCCCACAATTATTGCTTTGAGCGAAGTCAGCGGGATTTGTGCCCGTAAACGCGATGCTGGTGAGGCTCAAGGCCGCGTTGCCCGTGTTGTTCAGGGTGATGGCCCGAGCCGCGCTAGTTCCGCCGACGGCTTGGCTGGTAAAAGTGAGGCTGCTGGGTGAAAGGCCAGCGGCGGCCCCCGTAACTGTGAGGTTCACCGAGTTGCTTTGCGCAAAGCCTGAGGTGATGACGGAGACCCCCCCCGACTGCGCATTGACAGGCACCGCCGCCACGATCTGCGTGTTGCTCCAACTGATCATCCCCTGCTGCCAAAGGTTCCCAAACGACACGGCGCCCCCCGTGGGCCCGAAATTGGTCCCCGTGATCGTCACCTGCTGTCCCACTACCGCCGTCGTCGGACTGATGCTGGTGATGCTCGCATACACCACGGTGAGGTTCACCGAATTGCTGATTTGCGCATAAGCTGCGGTGGCGACGGAGACCGCCCCCGACTGCGCATTGACAGGCACCGGCGCCACGATCTGTGTGTTGCTCCAACTGCTTATCTCCTCCTGCCAAATGCTCCCAAACGACACGGCGCCCGCCGTGGTCCCGAAATTGGTCCCCGTGATCGTCACCTGCTGTCCCGCCACGGCGGTAGTCGGGGCAATACTCGTGATTGCGGGCGCCGCCATTGCATCTTTGGCGAAACAGAAGAACAGGATGAAAAAGAAAGCAATAAGGTGGGGCTTGGCTCGGCGGAGAGCGCACCAGCATTTTCCGGGATTTCCAATATGAATCTGGCTATGCACAGTTCTCCTCCAGGGCTCAGCAACGAGTCCAAGCCGGCATGATATTTGTTATTCAGTCGTCGGCGTGGTCGCCGGGGTTCGCAGGAACGCGTTCAGGGGACGGCAAACCCCTTCATACGCCTGCACTCTTTTCGGCGGAGTACATTGTTACCTTGAGATTTCCTGGGGGAAGACTCGCGGAGGGACCGAATTGCCCGCTTTTTTATAATCTGTATACCTGAGTCACTAAGGTCCAATAGGATTATTGCATTCCGATCAGGTTCCCGCCGATAAATATTTGTACTCTTGTACGTCACCTCGATCCTCGTACAGCGCCGACACAGGCCGCAGGCCGACTCCGTGTTATTCTTATAATATGGAATAATTCACTTGTCAGTACCTACCTATATAAACGCAGGGTCTATCTTGCTCCATATCCCTTTTGCTCTTGTAGATACATACCTGCTTTCGAGCCAGGATCGCCCATCCTCTTACGTGCGTTGGGGACAGGAGCCACTAAAGACGTCTTACAGTGATGAAAGCTACACACCGCGTGTTACACCTATGTTTATGAGTGCATTCCGTTTTGCGTCGCGCGGCGGCCACGTAAATTGTGCTTCGCGGAAGCCGACTTCCCCAGCCGCCGTGGACCGACAACTCCTGAACATTTGGATCCCAGAGCCTCCCGGCTCATTACCACTCGATCCTCTGGTGCGCTAGACTGCATGGCGGAAATGATCCGCGCGCTCCGGCCGCAGTTCATAAATATCCCCCTACCACAACCCAGACAGGGTTGTACTCGCAGGACGAAGGGCGCGCTTGGTTGTTCACTAAGCGAGAGGTTCGGTCGTACTTGTGTTGATTTACTGGCTCCCCCGCATGCAAATCGGCGGAGCTTGCTGCAATCCACATATTGCTCTGCATATATCCTGCCAACCGATTGCCTAATCACAAAATCCTGATTTGTTGGGAGCCGACTGCACATTTGTGCTCTCACGAAGGGATAACAAATGTAAGTTTTACACAAGGCTCGGGAAGAATTTACCGGTTAAGTAGGATAGGGAGGGATCGTAACATTTGGATAAAGAAATTTGTCAGCGGCCATATTTATCATTCGGTATATGTACTTCGTGAAATAGCGTATTTACACCCACTTACACTATTGCAGATAGTGCCTAACACACAATGGAGGCGAGAGATGTAGATTATGAGCTGCGATTTGCACTCGCATTTCCATCGCGGGTGACCAGGCCATCGTAATCTAACTTACCGACGGCAGGCGTTCGTATATTTTATGTGCGTCAGTATGTGCAGTGCAGGCCTGTCATGAAGGTATGCGGATTTCAGCTTAAAATTCTCACGTTCTCATTGGGCTTGTCAAAGCACCCCAAGGGGGAAAGGAGCGGCGGAAACAAGCCGTTTTACGGCGGCAGATTATGGCCCATGGCTTCCCCGCCGCTAACACAATCTACGTGCCGTAGGGGAGGATAACTGGAGGCATTTCCGGGCGTCGGGACGGAAACAACCGGCAAATGTGAGCGACACTGTCGCCCGCTCACGGAGGCTGAATTGTTAACCCAGTTTTCTCACCACGCTTGACCGCTCTTAGTATTACTTAGTTACGTTATGTCGGCCTGAGGGCCAAACATGTGTACGGAAGCGGCACTGTCAGTGCAATCTGAGTATTTCCGGAAGCCAATGCCGTACAAGTCGTTCGTGCGCGCATTGCAGAGGACTCAGGCCATGAACACAACAAAATAGTATCAGGGGCTACCGGGAGGGCGGGGCTCCGTTCCGCCGAGTTCGCGGCTCCTCCACCCTCTGTCCGTCCCACACCCCGCGGTCGCCGCGGCGGAGACTCCTCCGAACATATCGACGGGCGGCGGCAAGCTGAGCGCTGAATGCGGAAAGCTGCGGTCACGGAATCGACTTGCCGCCATCCACAGAAAACACCTGGCCGGTGATGAACTCCCCGTGGATGGCAAGGAATAGAACCATCTGCGCAATGTCTTCGGCGGCGCCGGGTTTGCGCAGCGGTGTGGTGCGGATGATTTTGCGGATCGTTGCGTCACGCTGTTCGTGGGGAAAGAGAATAGTTCCAGGAGCCACGCTGTTTACGCGGATTGTCGGGGCAAGGGCTTTCGCCAGCGAGCGTGTTAGGGAGATAAGGGCCGCCTTCGATGCTCCATAGTGGATGTAGCTCGGCCAAGCCTGCAGCCCCCCGAGCGACGAGATGTTGATAATACTTCCCCGCCCCTGACGCAGCATCATTCGCGCCGCCGCCTGGGCGCAGAAGAAAGGACCTTTCAGATTGGCGCCCAGGACATCGTCCCAATCTTTTTCCTCCAACTCGTCCCACTTCCTGGGAAAAAAAACGCCGGCATTATTGACAAGCAAATCCAGACGGCCAAAGCACTTCTCGACGGTGCGGAACATCGCCGCAACCTGACTCGGACGCGCGACGTCAGCGCGGAGGGCGACCGCACGCACCCCCAGTGCCGCAATCTCGCGCACGGTGGCCTGGGCGCCCTCGCGCGATTGGTGGTAGTTCACGACCACATCCGCTCCGGCGCGGCCCAGCGTCAAGGCAATGACCCGCCCGATCCGCTTCCCGCCGCCCGTCACCAATGCCACCTGGCCTTGTAGATGTTTTTCGCTCATCATGCCTCATTAATAATACGCTCAGCGCTATTTCAAGCGGCGGGACAAGTTGTCTCTTGCGCTCACTGGCGATTTGGCCTAGATTCACCTGCGAGGTGCCCTATGCGCGAGGCGTCACTGGAAGATATTACCAGATTCCTGGAATGCAAAAGAGTCGCTTTTGTGGGCGCCTCTCGCCACCCGCGACATTTCTCCCGCGCGGTGTTACGCGAATTCCTAGCAAAAGGATACGACCCTGTTCCGGTAAATCCTCAGGCCACGGAGATCGAGGGGCGAAAGTGTTTTGCCCGCATATCCGATATCACCCCTCCTGTGGAAGCCGCGCTGCTGATGACCGGCCCGCCGGATGCAACTGACCAGGCAATGTGCGAATGCACTCAAGCTGGCATCATGAAAATTTGGATCTATAGAAGTGTAAACGATGGCCACAACCATGGGCACGCCGTGGAGTTCTGCCGCTCGCAGGGTTCTGACGTAGTCGAAGGCTATTGCCCGTTCATGTTTCTTCCCCACCCGGGACTGGTCCACCGGCTCCACCGATTCATTATGAAAGTGGGGGGGAACTATCCACTTTAACCCTCTTTCGGCTCGGGATGGGCATCTCACCTTGACGCTTCTCTCCTCTTGCTCTTAGAATCCAGTCATACGAGATGATAGAAGTCATACTCTTCACCAAGCCCGGGTGCTGCCTGTGCGACACGGTCAAAGCGCAGCTCGGCAGACTGCAGGCCACGCAGCCCTTCACCCTTCGGGAAGTCAATATTCTCGAAGACGGCGCTGCGTATGCCCGGTTTCACGAGGAAATTCCCGTGGTAGTCATAAACGGGCGAAAGGCATTCAAGTATCATCTGGACGAGGAGGCATTCTTACGCCGGCTTAAATCGCGACCGGCGCAAGGAGAGAAACCAGCGTATGGAAGTTGATATCCTGACCATTGCGGCACACCCGGACGACGTTGAAATCACCTGCGGGGGCACAGTCATCAAGATGGCGGAAGCGGGCTATCGCGTCGGTATCCTCGACCTCACCGCGGGCGAAAGTGGCACGCGCGGCAGCGCGGCTCTCCGCGAAAAGGAATCGCGTCGCGCCGCCGCGGTTCTGGGGGTGCTCCACCGCGAAAACCTCGACATTCCCGATGCTGGGGTAGAAAATAATCGCGAGAACAAACTGAAGGTTGCGCAGAAGATTCGCGAATTGAAGCCCCACACGGTGATTTTGCCCTATTGGAAAGGGCGTCACCCCGACCATTACACCACCGGACACCTCGGTTACGAGGCCTGCTTTCTGGCGGGGCTCGCCAAGTTGCCGCTGGCGGGAAAACCCCACCGCCCCTTTAAAATCATCTACGCTTCCCAGTATGTGCCGACGGTTCGGCCCACTTTCGTCGTGGATATTACGACGCAGTTCGAGAAAAAACTTAAAGCCATTTTTTGTTTTTCCTCGCAGTTTTCCCCGCCCAAAGAACTGCAAAACCTCTTCCCTTCCCGTGCTGACATCAACGCTCGCATGGGCTCGGAAGCCCGCCATTTCGGCCATATGATCGGCGTGCGCTACGGTGAGCCCTTCATTATGCGCGAGGTCGCGGAGGTCGGCGACATCGTCAAGCTTCCGGTAAAATCCATATGACCACTAAACCCGGGTTTGAAGATAGCAGTATCTGGCTCACTTTTCTTATGTACGGGCTGGGCGGATCGGTGGTTGGAATCTCAAAGACACAGTCCCTAAAAATAATATTTTTCAGCCGAGCCGGATTCTGAGTGAAGATTATCCGGCAATTTGTAAACTCGCCATTTTCCAGGTAACCGTCTTCGAGCAGTATGGTTTTACCTTCCTCGCGTACTCCCCTCATCAAGGCTACAAATAAAATGTCGCTCAAAAACCCTGGGCCGCTGCCCCGGTGGCGGTGCATTCGGCGCCATCCTGGAACTGCAAATTGAATGAACCGGAGAACCGTTGGCCACTAGCACGCGTGGAGACGGCATGGACAATCCTTGGGAAGCGATGGTAAGCTTGCGGTCCGATTATTTGCACGCGAGGCGAGCGCGAAATTGGGAAGAGCGAAATTCCTCCAGCCCCGCCAGGATGACATCCGATGGAGTCCGATCCGAACCGCGCGCCCGAAGCGGCAGGTGGCATGCACAGCATCGCGCAGCCGGTAGCCGCACCGCTCACCCGCGCCGCGATCTTCCTGGTCGCGACACTAAAGCCGAGCCTCGACCATCGCGCGACCGTGCGGTCATTCTGCGGAGACCTCAGCGCGCTGGTACGGGCGGTGGAGACTCGCGATCTTGAAGCTGCCCTTTCCTGCGTCATGGGAATAGGATCCGAGGCGTGGGACCGCCTCTTTGGGCCGCCACGGCCAGCGAAGCTGCATCCGTTCCGGGAGATTCGTTCCGGAGCGCGCCACGCGGTCTCCACGCCGGGCGACTTGCTGTTCCACATTCGCGCCAAGCGCATGGATTTATGCTTCGAGCTGGCGACGCAAATCATGGCACGTTTGGGTGATGCCGTTTCGCCGGCAGACGAGGTGCAGGGATTCCGTTACTTCGACGACCGCGATCTCATCGGCTTTGTGGACGGAACGGAGAATCCGAGGGGTGAGGCAGCGATCGACGCCGTGCTCGTGGGAGAGGAGGACGCCGCGTTCGCCGGCGGCAGTTACGTCATCGTGCAGAAATATCTTCACGACCTTGAGGGGTGGAATTCCCTGTCCACGGAGGCGCAGGAACGTATCATCGGCCGCACGAAGCTGGCGAACATTGAATTGGCCGACTCCGTAAAGCCAACCTCAGCGCACAACGCACTCACGACGATCGTCGAGGACGGGAAAGAGATCAAAATCCTGCGTGACAACATGTCCTTCGGCCGCCCTGGACATGGTGAATTTGGCACCTATTTTATTGGCTACAGCCGGTCGCCCGGCACGACCGAGCAGATGCTCGAAAACATGTTCATTGGCCGGCCGCCCGGCAATTACGACCGGCTGCTCGACTTCAGCCGTGCCGTCACCGGAAACCTGTTCTTCGTGCCGACCGCGACATTTCTGGAGACCGTGACCGAGAACCAGCCTGCCGATGCGGAGCCTTCCACCGCGCCGGCGTCGGTTGAATCCCCTCCATCCAGCCCTTCGGAGTACAATGGTTCGCTCGGTATCGGATCCCTCAAAGGAGATATCACCAATGAATAATCTGCATCGCGAGCTTGCCCCCATTTCCGATGCGGCGTGGGCAGACATCGAAGAGGAAACATCGCGCACGCTCAAGCGCTACATTGCCGGACGGCGCGTCGTCGACGTGAAGGGGCCGGCGGGCACAGGCCTCTCCGCCGTTGGCACCGGCCACCTGCGGACGATCACGGCTCCGCGAGACGGCATCATCGCCAGGCAGCGCGAGGTGAAAGCGCTGGTCGAGTTGCGTGTGCCGTTTGAGCTGGATCGGCAGGCGATCGACGACGTCGATCGTGGCGCGAACGACTCGGACTGGCAACCGGCGAAGGACGCCGCGCGCCAAATCGCCTTGGCCGAGGACGGCGCCGTGTTCGAGGGCTATGCCGATGCCGGCATCGGGGGCATCCGTCAGGGGACCAGCAATCCGGCGATGACGCTTCCTGCCGACGTGCGCGCGTACCCGGAAGCCATTGCCCAGGGCTTGAGCCAGTTGCGGCTCGTCGGCGTCAACGGCCCCTACGCGGTGCTGCTCGGCGCCGACGACTACACCGCACTTGCGGAGACCAGCGACCACGGTTACCCCGTGCTGGAGCACGTTAAGCGGCTCGTCAACGATAAAATCATCTGGGCGCCCGCCATCGCCGGTGCTTTCGTGCTGACCACCCGAGGCGGCGACTTTGACCTGCACATTGGCCAGGATGTTTCCATCGGCTATTCCAGCCATACCGACGCCGCTGTGCGCCTGTATCTGCAAGAGACGTTTACCTTCCTGCTGCTCACCGCGGAGGCCGCCGTCGCGCTGGGTCCTCCCGCAAAGGCGCAGACAACCTGACGCAAACCCTGGTGCGTGGCGCTCAAGGGGTCCACTCTCTGAATGTGTTTTTCTTGCCGCCGCATTTAGCGCAAAAAAAACAATCGATGGGAATGGCGGGGTTGTGCGCAGCGCTGTCGGCAACGGCTAGGCGACCGCCCATAGACGATACCTGAAGGATGTGACCACTCTTTTTGCTTCCGCATGATCGGTAGCCTCAAACCTGCTTGTTGGACTCGCCATTGACAATATGCTGTGCTTGCTCACGCCGCCAGCGGTTCGGATCGCACACCGCGACCACTTGAACGTCCGGCTGATAAATGAACGGACGCAACTGGTTTTGAGCCATGTTTCCGACGCCAATAAAACCAAGCGTGACGCGATCAACTTGGGGCAACAGCACCGTTAAGGCCCAAGGCAGAAGCAGGCACGATGTAGGGGAATGCCACTGAGGCTCCGGCAACCCCTGCAGCCCTTTTCAGAAACTGGCGCCGCCCTGTTTTCGATTTATCACTCATAACAAGACTTCCTATGAATTAGACACTAAAGCCAAGGTTTCTATTTTCAGCACTCGGCCGGATGGGAACGCACAACTATAGGCCGCTGAATGCAACCGTCCGTCGGGTTTTCGATACTCGGCGGCACAGGTTTCCGCCGGGCTCTGCGGATGGGTGATACGTCGAGCCGGGGAGTGGTGATTTCAGGCTTAGATGGACAATTGGTGGAGATAGTCGTAACTGATCCTGGCGCTCTCAAGTGTGTCGCGATCACATTCGTCCTGCTCCACGTAAAAATGCTTCATGCCGCCTCCGGGGGCGGCCTTGAAAATCTTCTTCCAGTCGATAACTCCTTGACCAACTTCGGTGAAGGCCCCTGGACGGGAGTCCTCTCCGGTGGTTGGCGGGTAGCCTGGTTTCAAATCCTTAATGTGGAGTTGCGGGAACCGCCCCGGGAAGCGTTGGAAGTAATCGACCGGGTCTTTGCCTGCTCGCACGCACCAAAAGCAATCCATCTCGAAATTCACGGCCCGGGGTTCCGTCCGGCGGATCAGTTCGTCATAAACCACTGCGCCGTCCACGGTGGCATAGTCGAAGTTGTGGCCATGGTAAAAAAACCGGCAGCCGGCAACGCGCACGGTCTCCCCCACCTGGTTAAACCATTCCGCAGCTCGCTTGATGACGTCGAGCGACTTCCGGTCGCTGTCATCCAAGCTGGCCAACCCGATGTACGTAATCCCGCATACCTTAGCTTCTGCAATGTGCTTTTCCAGATTTGACTTGAGTTGGGACTCAGTATAATGCGCGCTTACGGTCTTAAGACCGTGGTCGTCCAGCATCCGCCTCAGATCGGCCGGCTTTTGTCCGTAATAATTAAAGCCCCCCAGCTCCACCTCCCGGTATCCTATCTCGGCCACCTTCTTGAGGGTTCCGGCAAGATCCTTTTCCATGTGGTCGCGGACAGTATAAAGCTGTAGCCCGATGGGCATTCCGTAGGGATTAGCCAGCACTTTCCTATTGCCGCTCGCGGCGAAGGCAGCGAAGCCCAGCCCAGCGCCTTGCAAGAATCGTCTCCTGTTGATTTTAGTTACCATTTGATTTCACTCCCTCGAGGAATTTACATACTCTATAAAGTAAGTCTGACACGGACGGCTTCGGGCAATCTCGCATTAACCGCACGTGGTCCATAACCGGAAATCATCGAGCCGCTTGCTGACCGTGGGACCCTGGAATCCCATAGAACGGAATTCCCCGAAGCCCATTAATGGGCAGACAAGAGGTTCATGCGCGGGCGTGGGCTTTTGTTGGCAAGCGAGTAGTCCCGTGCTTTCACTTGACTACTCGCCGGCACTCTATGGTTTATACTCTTCGTAATCAGAAGTCAACTCTGGCGTGAAACTGGATAATGCGCCCGGAACCTGTGCCCCCAAGCTGGTGATAGTCCCAAAGTTGGAGGAATCGATATCGTTGTGGGGTCCTTCCGGTTTGACACGGTTAAATAAGTTGAAGGTATCAATGCCGACGTTGAACTTCGCCTTCTCCTTGATCGGTATGAACTTATTGCTCGTTGATTGTAGGCGTCCTGGTAGGCGGATGCGAAGTATCCCGGTTCCAGGGTGCCGATGTCTGACAAGCTTTTGGATATGGTGTACCCAACAAGGAAGCTCAGACCGTTAGACCACTGCCTCTGGAGCTTGATTTGGACAGAATTGTAAGTGGACCAGCTAATGGCAGCACCCTCGTTCTGAATGCTTAAATACTGAGGAAACGGCCGTAGCGCCGGCGCTACAGTCCCGGTGAAACCCTCGTACGGCACCTTAATCCCCGCTGCCACGGCATCTGGTGAGGTAACACTTTCTCCCAACACCGATCCCAAGCTTGCGTACTTTTGGTAGTTGATCTGATTCCGCTCCTGAGGCCCAACCGCCAGAATGCCGCGCGCATTCTGCCCGAAATAGGCAACGTCTAAGAGGATTTTCCCGCGAAGCTGGTGCTGGATTGACAAGTGATACATCTCGATGAAGGGCGCACGCCCGGCATTCTCGCCAAAGTGTAAGTCGAACTACCGTTGGCAACCGTGGGGTCAAAGTCGCTAAAGAGATTTCCAGAGGGTAGGGAAAAACCATTTGTCCAGTTAAACGGCGGAGAAAACCCGTCAGGCGACGCTTGGGTAAAGGTCGGGAAAAACCCTTGCTGGATCACCGCGTCGTACCCTGCCATTTGCTGCGTAACCGGACCCCAGTATACTCCCCAGTTACCCCGAACGACCGTATCCGATTTCATTCTGTAAGCGAAGCCAACGCGCGGCCCAAAGTTGCGGCTGTCCCAATAAGTCGGGGCCAAGCGCCTGTATCCCAGCCTGCCAGCCCCAAATCCGGCGAAACCAAGGGCGCCGGGAAGGCCGCGAGCGCCGGCGTTGGGAAGAGTGGCAAGCCACTGTGAAACTTAATCGTTACCCTGCACTTGCAATGTCTTGAGTACGGACTGAGGCTTCGCTGGACCTTGGCAGCGACAAAGCTCTCAGGGAATTCCTTCCCGGATTCTCAACGAATCTTCATCGCTTCCGGGTCCCATTCAACGGTCTTTCCCTGCTCGTAACTCACATTCGCCAGCAAGGCAGCGCCGGCGGCGCGGAAACCGAACACCGGATCCTCTACCACCGGCCGCCGCGAACGAACAGCTTCGAAAAAGGTTTTAAAGTGATCATAGCTATCACTATAGCCGGCTGGGGCGGCGTATTCCTCTCCCTCGGCCGCAGGCTCGCCGGAGGCATGAACCAATGGGTACTTCCTCTCGAACTCGGCAAGAAACTTTTCCTGCGTGGCATTGGCGAAGGAACTGATGCTATAGTCAGGCGTCGGTGGACGAGGCGAACGTTTAACCACAACGCCGTCGCCGGAAATCTGCAGCATTCCCTCTGAACCGGTGAATACAAACCCTTCGTTCTCAGCCGCTCCATGCACAAAATTCACGCGCAAATGGAGATTGAACCCTTCCGGATAATCAAAGAGGCCCAGCAATACGTCAGGTTGGTCGCGACCATCTTTCCAGTAGCGGAGACCACCCGTCGCCACAGCCCTGGTGGGACCGTGTGAATTAGTGATGAAATGCGTGCCGCTGAAAAGGTGAACAAAAAGGTCCCCCGCCACGCCGCTGCCGTAAACTTTCCATTTCCGCCACTGAAAGAAGTGTTCGGCGTTGAAGGGCTCTTGGGGAGCCGAGCCGAGGAAACGCGGCCAATCGATTGTCTCCGGCGAGGCATCGGGAGGTATGGAAGCGTCGAAGCACATTACGGGATAGTTGGGATTGCGGTCCCACCAGGCATTAATCACCGTGAGCTGGCCAATTGCCCCCGCGGCAATTAGCTGCTTCGCCTTTTTGTAAATCATCGAGCTGACGCGCTGACTTCCGACCTGGAGGATGCGTTGCGTCTTCCGAGCAGTCTCGATGATTTCCGGCCCGTCGCTGTAAAGATGGATCATCGGTTTCTCAAGATATACATCTTTGCCCGCATTCATGGCGTCGATCGCCGCCTGCTTGTGCCAGTGGTCCGGAGTGGCGATCAACACGGCATCCACATCCGAACGCGCCAGGATCTCGCGGTAATCCCGCGTCGTAAAGATGCTGTTGCCCCAGACTTCGCGGCAGTGGACCAATCTGCCGTCGTAGCAGTCCGCGGCCGCCACCAGCGTCACTCCCGGCACCTGGACAGCAATGTGCGTGTCCCCTTGCCCTTGGTTGCCGGCGCCGATGAGGGCAAGTTGTATATGGTCGTTGGGCGAAATCGCGCGTGCCGGCGGGACCTCCGGCGCTGCCCATGCGCTCGGGCGCAGCCCTCCTGCCAGCAAGCCTCCCGTCGTTACCGCACTCCCAGTTTTCAGAAAATCTCGGCGGTTCAGTTTCTCGCTCATCGCTTATCCGCTCCCCATCTCCCGAATCAATGTCCTATCGACCCCGCGCCCATGCCGGGCATGTTTACTGAGGCCACGCCCCTCGCTCCACCTGCCGGTCGGAGACGGTGCAACCTCTGTACAATGCGTGCGAAAGCAACCAGCGGCTAACCCACAACAGTTCCACCTTCTTATAGCATAAGTTCCGTCCATTTACACAAGGGCTGTGCGCGGGAACCGGCGCACGGCTGGTGGCGTCTTGGAGCAATGGTGCGCCGCGAGTGGGCGAGGCGGGTCTCCCCGACGGGTAAGGTTAAGTGCACGGCCGCGGTCCCATTGAGGTTACTTCCCATTGATTGAGGGAAAGTTCCGGGGAATAATCCCCACGCCTTCTTTCACGGTGATGGTCTGATTGATCGGCACGTTCGCGAGCTTATCCACGA
>JBEKQO010000222.1:0-19567 GCA_049519635.1 Terriglobia bacterium
AAAGGTGAAAACAAGAATGAGTTGAATGTGGCCCCGCCCTTTCCTGGTGAGGTGAGTGTTCCGGATTAAGGATTTGTCATTTCATAATCCAGTCCTAATCTAAACCAAGTTGGAAACGTCCTCTATCTGAGCGATCCCTAAGATGTGACGTGACGAATCTCCCGGCGCGGAACCGCTCAAAAGCCCTCGCTAAAAGATTTATTGCCTTGTAAATAAGGCGTTTAGGAAATTGGATCGCCGCTGTGGGCACGCCGATCAAAGAGAGAAACATTACCTCGGACTGGCATGTAACCTGCATGTTCCCGATGCTGGGTACGATTGGCAGGCGATAAACCGGCGCGATTTTCGAGGTACGACGACCACGCCGACATCCCAGAGGGATCGACCGGTTTGTGCCGCTACCAATTGTTAAGACCATCCAGTAAGCCTTTGTCAGGGATTGTAAATGCTCGCCATAAGGCTTGCGAGGGATAGTCTCAAAGGGTTGGAATGGCACTCAACGATCAACGAGGCAAATCCGTGTCCAAGCAGCTATCTCTTCATCCCCGAGTCCGAAAGCTTCTCAAAAAAGGTATCGGGCACCACCAGGCGGGTCGCATGGAGCGAGCCGAAAATTGCTACCGCCAGAGTCTCAAGGCTGACCCCCGGTGCCCACAGGCGCTCCACTTGTTGGGCTTGCTAGCTCAGCAAGCGGGTGAATATGAAGAATCCATCCGCTTGATTGGGAAGGCGCTGGCCCTCAATCCCGACGATCCGGACACGCTGAACAGCCTGGCGGGGTCGTACATTGGCCAAGGCCAAATCCAACCGGCGAGCCATTGCCTCCAGCGCTTGGCACAACTTCTTCCTCAATCAGCGGAGGCCCATCACCGGCTGGGCAAGGCGCAGGAACGCCTGGGGGACTGGGATGGCGCGACGGAATCCTATCGGCGCGCCCTGGCCCTTCAGCCGGATTCGCCCGACCCTCATGGGAGCCTCGCAAGGCTGCAATGCAAGCAGGGGGCCTACGGAGATGCGGTGCAGTCCTGCCGGCGCGCCCTGGCCCTAGATCCCAACCGTGACGAGATCCACATCCAACTTGGAAATGCTCTCACGGACCTGGGAAACTACGGGGCGGCGGTGGAGGCTTACCGGCGCGCCCTCGCTCTTAAGCCTGATTCCGCCGAGGCGGTCTATGGTCTGGGATACTTCTTCGAACGTAAAGGGGACCTCGCTTCCGCCACAGATTCATTTCAGAATGCTTTGAAGCTCAATCCGCATTTGGGAGGCGCACACCTTCATTTGGGCACATGCCATCTTTTGCAGGGTGATTTGAGGAAAGCCGCCGAGTGCTTCGAGCAGCTTCTGAAATTGGAGCCTGACTCCGCCGAGGCCCGCGCCTTCCTTGGGCTTATTCATCTGAAGCAAGGCAACTTCCGCCCGGGCTTGAGCGAATATGAGAGCCGGTGGGGAACCCCGTACGGTCTGCGCTTTCGCCGGACGTTTTCACAACCGCTCTGGAAAGGCGAACCCCTGGAAGGGTCGCGAATCCTACTCTATGCCGAGCAAGGCATGGGTGACACCCTTCAGTTCGCACGCTATGTCCCCTTGGTGGCAGCACGGGGGGCAAAAGTGGTGTTGGAAGTCCAGCCCCGCTTGCATCGTCTTCTTAGTCTGGCCAAAGGGCCGGAAGAGGTAATTTGCCGTGATGCGCCACTTCCGGAAGTTGACTGGCAGTGCCCGCTGCTGAGTTTGCCCTTGGCATTCGCCACGGAATTGAACTCGATTCCCGCGAAGATTCCCTACATTTATCCGGACCCTGCTCAGGTGGAGATATGGCGGCATCGACTGTCAGGGAGTTCGCTACGTATCGGGCTGGTTTGGGGTGGCAGCCCTTTGCACCCACATGAGCTCTGGCGTTCCATCCCGTTAGAACAGCTCGCGCCGTTGACGAACCTGGAGGGTACAGCCTTTTACTCGTTGCAGATGGGGCCGCCAGCCAGCCAGGTGAAGGAGTTGGGATCCCGAGTGCACATCATCGATCTCCAGGACGAACAGAGGGACTTTGCCGACACGGCAGCGATTGTCGCCAATCTCGACCTGGTGATATCCATTGATACCTCCGTGGTCCATCTCGCCGGAGCCATGGGCAAGCCCGTTTGGGTCATGCTAAGCAAATCGGCTGATTGGCGCTGGCTGCTTGATCGCGAAGATAACCCCTGGTACCCCACGGCCCGGCTGTTTCGCCAATCCACCATGGGCAATTGGCACGACGTAGTGACCCGAATCCAGTGTGAGCTGCGTAGTATCGCGGCCCAGAACTTTGTCCCACCTGCGGGAGGAGCGCGCCATGAGTGACACTAGGGAAGCTCCTGCCGTCATCGAGATTATTCGTTTTCTGCAAACCAAGACTGGAACCCTATGCCGCCGGCCCCAGCCCGGAGATCAAATCGGTTTCGCGTTGAGCAGCAGGGACCGCGTGTCCCTCACGCGCCAGACCATCGAGGCCATGGATACGGATAGCGGCTTCGACATTATCTGGAACGACGGAAGCGATGAAGTGGAGGCGCGGGCATTGCCGAAGGATTTCCATTTCCAGAACGCGCGCCTGGTGGAGGTGAACTATGACGTGCGCGGCGGCCCGGACCGGTGCATTTGCTTCGGGATCGAACGTCTTCTCAACCTTGGGTACGACTATGTGGGGCTCATTGAAAACGACATCGTGATGCAACCCGGCTGGTTTCACCGGTTAATGAACCTGTTCGAACTCGCCGCCGTTGACGGCATCGTTTGTGGCGCCGCCACCGTCCGGAGCTATGGTGGCCGGGTGATTGAACATCGTTCGGGGTACTCGATCAACTGGGGGACGGGGGCGGGAATGATCCTCTTCTCGCGGCCGGCGGCGGAGGTCATCCTCCAGCAATACTCGAAGCTGCGGATGTCGACCGGATCCATCATGAGGTTCTACTCAAGGCTGTTCCGCATTGACCTGGGTCTGCGCACCCAGGACAGGGAAGGGAGGTTGGTCCAACAAGACGCGCCCCTGACGCTCGATTGGGGTTACACGCCCATGCTCTACATGCATGGCTTTACATCCGTAGGGAGCATCCCGTCACTGGCCAGGGATCTGGAATTTCCGCCCGGCCATTACCTCCTCAACGATTATGTTCGACCCGAGCGGTGTAACGCCGGCTTGGTACGGCGTAGAAGCATCTTGCCCTTGGGCCAACATCCGTGACCCCTCCGTCGCAGAGAGGGTTGCGGCTACCGCTTCTGGCCTCGCAACCCAGCGGTGGAGGAGCCGAAAGGTCGAATTATTAAGGCCCGCTAAGCTCCGCATCCGGTGGGGGCGAATTCTGCCCTGGCAACAATCTGCCGCTTCCGGGAGCGAATCCGGGCATTTTGTATCGAATCCCGCCCTATCTTTTCTAAACTAAACCGAAGACATTGTATGAGTTGACCAATATCGACATGAAGGACACCCAATTTCTTCACAAGCCTTGAGGAAAACTGCCGATATAACCATACGGGACATTGTCACGCGCGGGAGTTTGTGTGCTCCCGATAGAAAAGGACGGCCAAGTTATGATTCGTTTGACCCGGCTCAATAACCGGCCGCTGGTGGTCAATTCGGAGCTGATCAAGTTCATCGAGAACGCACCCGATACGGTTATCACTCTCGTTACGGGCGAGAAAATCGTGGTCCTTGAGACAGCCGAAGAGGTAATTACGCGGATTGTCGAATACTGCCGGCGGCTTCGCGGGCCGCGGTTGATTGTCCCCCCGCTAGAGAATTCGGTGGAGCAACTTGGGAAGGCCGCCGAACCGGAGAGGCCGGATGAGCCGTCTGAAGACGATGAGTAAGGGGATCTGAACTTGGACAAGAGTAGTTTAGGTGGAATACTGCTCGCCATTGGAGGGATTCTCGCCGGCCTGCTGATCGAGGGCGGGAAGCTTGCCCAGATCATCCAGCCTACGGCGGCCATGATCGTTTTTGGCGGCACCCTCGGCGCCGTCATGTTGCAGTTTCCCCTCCCCATTGTGTTGGCCAGCTTCAAACGATTGGGCAATGTCTTTTTCGATTCGCAAAGCGACCCGCAGGAGCTGGTCAAAGAAATAGTCGGCTTTGCTCATAAGGCTCGCAAGGAAGGCATCGTGTCCCTCGACCGCGAGCTGGACAACGTGAAAGAACCCTTTCTGCGCAAGTCCTTGATGCTGGCGGTAGACGGCACCGAACCCCAGGAGTTGCGCAAGATGATGGAACTTGAACTCGATAATCAGGCCGAGCACGAAGAGCGCATCCCCCAGGTCTTCGAGGCGGCGGGTGGATTTTCTCCCACGATCGGCATTATCGGGGCGGTTCTCGGCCTCATTCAAGTCATGCAACACCTGGATAACATTGATGAGGTGGGGCGTGGCATCGCCGTGGCCTTCGTGGCTACCATTTATGGCGTGGGCGCTGCCAACTTGCTCTTTTTGCCTTCCGCCGGCAAGCTCAAGATCCGCATTCGGACCGAGCACCAGATGCGCGAGATGATGCTGGAAGGTGTGATCTCCATCCTGGAAGGTCTGAACCCCCGCATGGTCGAGACCAAGTTGCAGGGATTTTTGGCCGACGCTCCACCGCCGGAAGAATCCCGGGAGTCCTCCTCATGAGCCGGAAGAAGAAAGTTGCCGAGCACGTGAACCACGAACGATGGCTGGTCTCCTATGCCGACTTCATCACCCTTTTGTTCGCCTTCTTTGTGGTCCTCTTCTCTTCCTCCCAGGTAGATAAGCGCAAGGTAGGGAAAGTCTCCGTGGCGATGCAGGCGGCCTTTCAACAAATGGGGATCTTCCAGACGGCCAACTCACGCACCCCCATGGTTACCACCGATCCCTTACCCGCAGAAAACATCCAGCTTATCGAAGACGGCAAAGGGATGTCCGGCCGTGGGAAAATGGCTTCCCCTTTCGAAAAGATGATGGGCTCCCCTTCCGCTCAGAAAGATTTGGCGACCTTGCAAAAACAACTGACCGGCGCCCTGGCGCCGGAGATCCAGCGGCGCGAAGTGGTGCTCACGGCCAATCGCGAAGGTCTGGTGGTCAGCCTGCGGGAGACAGGCTTTTATGATAGCGGGTCGGCAGCCCTTCGGCCGGCTTCCGAACCTGCGGTGCAGCGCATTGCCGAGACGCTGAGGGCTCAGGCCAACAATATTCGCATTGAAGGACATACGGACACCGTACCCATTCACAACACGCAGTTCGCTTCCAACTGGGAACTCTCGACCGCCCGCGCAACGGAGATGATCAGGTTATTCATTACCCATTACAACTTCCCCGCCACACGCCTCTCCGCCGCCGGATTTGCGGAGTATCACCCCGTAACGAGCAACGGGACCGCCGAGGGCCGAGCGCAGAACCGGCGCGTGGACATTGTCGTGCTCGCCCCTGCCCCGGAGAGTTCTGCCGGCACTCCCTTGTTGGCCCCACCAAGGCCCTGACGCTCCGCGGGCGGCCCCCAAGGTTTCTCTCTTTCATCCTCATGTCAAGCCCCTTCGCTGCCGATAATATGCAGAGGTACAACAAGGCCGCCCATGACGCCCACACTCAGGGAGCTGATTCGCGAAAGAGTGGAACGGCTGAACTCCATCCCCACCGTTCCAGCCATCATCCGCCCTCTGCTGTTCTATCTCGAAAAACCGGTGGACGAGATGGAAGTTCAACGCATTGTCGACCTGGTGTCGTGCGACGAGGCAATCTCCGCCCAATGCCTGCGAGTGGCGAATTCCGCCCTGTATTTCCGGTCACGCGAGGTCAGGTCCGTACACGGCGCAATCGTCGTGCTGGGCGTGCGGCAAATCCGCGAGATACTCCTTTCGTGCAGCCTGCTCAATCTCTTGCCCAAGGATAATTGGGTCATTGACCCCCTGGTTTTCTGGGAGCATTCCCTGGGTTGCGGACTGGTAAGCCGCTTCTGTGCCCGCAAGGCACGCTTCCGGGAGCCGGAGCGCGCTTATTTGGCAGGGTTGCTGCACGACTTGGGCGAACTGGTAAACATGATGTCATTCCAGGAGGAGTTCCGCGCCGCGGCTCAACTGGCCCGGTCCGAAAAGATTCCGCTGCATCAAGCGGAGCGTTCCGCACTGGGCTTCACTCACTGCGACGTAGGAAAAATCCTCGCCGAACACTGGCGCCTGCCGGAGGACATCACGGAAGTTGTTGAACATCATCACGACGTTCAGCAGGCAAAACTCCATCCCGCATTGGTCTCTTTGGTCAGCTTGTCAGACCAACTCTGCCATGTGCACGATTTAGGCTATGGCATCGATGGATCATCCGATTGGAATCTTGCGGAAGACCCCTCCTGGTTGAGCTTGACGCGGGATTATCCGGCCCTCGCCAAAACTGACCCCGCCCAGTTCCTCCTGGAGATGGAACAGTTCGTTTCGGAAGCGCGTAAACTCGTGCGCTCCATCCTCCGCGCCTGACGGCCTGTTGCACCGCCATCTTGATTCCTTCGCTGTCATTCTGAGCATCGACAGCCTTGCGGCTGCCCATGATCGGCAGAAACTCGGGCCGAGGAAGGGTAGCGCGGACCTGTTTTTTAGGTCCGCGGCTTTTCCTTGTCCATCGGGGACGAGCCGCGGACCTAAAAACCAGGTCCGCGCTACACGTGCCGAATCTCAAGGACTTACGCGGCGAGTTTCTGCAGAGCGCACCGAAGAATCTCGCTCAGGCGATTTTCGATTTGTGATTTTCATAGGCGGCAAATTGATTCATCATCCCACCGGGAACTGTCGATAGCCGATGCGGGGAAGTGCATCGAAGGTTGTGGAGGGCAGGGCTTCAGCCCCGCCCTTCCAGAGTCGCGGTGAGAAATGCGGGCTAAGGCTGTCATCCTGAGCCTCGCGAAGGATCTCGCCCTGCGGCATCGCAGATGGGCAGGATCCAGGGTTTCCCGACGAAACAACACCTATCTCCTTTCCTTTCAGTAAATCATTCAGAAACGTGATAACTTCTTTGTTTTCATTCACTCATCCAGAGCACTTTTTTTCCCCCTTTATTTTCAATAATTCATCCAGACCACTCTTCATTTTTAACATCTTTTGGGTCCGCGTCTTGTCCCCGAAAATCATCGGCATAACTCCCCTGTTTTCAAACACTTGATTTTTTGCACAGGCCATAGAAATTCCACCTTTTATCACGTAACATACTGTGTTTTCATAAACTCATCCAGATGGAGAACCCACTCCGGAGTGGAGAGTCAGCGCACCGCTTACTGTCTATCGTTTACCGCCGCCTCCTCAAGTATAGCATGATTGCGAGCCGTGTCCATGTCCATTTGAGCCTACTTGCTAGGCGACTGCTAGGACAACACGTAATACCAGAGGTCTAGACGAACAATCCCGGCAATTTTTCGAGACAAAATCTCCAGCCCGGATTTCTCACCACGGGTCTGGAAGGGCGGGGCTAAACAGGCGGCGGAAAAACTGTCTTCGGCGTACGACCACCCCGGCGCCCAAGGCGCCACCCCTCCTGAATCAGGAGGGGAGTTGTTGAAAACGCTCCCCTCCTCAGATGAGGAGGGGTGGCGCGCCGAGCGCCGGGGTGCGGGACGGATGGAGGGTGAGAGCCGCGATTTCGGCGGGGCTGAAGCCCCGCCCTTTCGGCGGCGTCCAACCGTGGTGGGAAGTCTGGGCTAAAGTCCCGCGCTTCCAGCAAATCCTGAGAGCGCCCAAACTTGGTGAGAAGTCCGGGCTCGACATACGATCAAGAGCAACCCTGGCGCGGGCCTGTACTGAAGGTCGCGGCCATTCGCGCCAGTCAACCCCTATGGCGACCTCAGTTCACGGTCAGGGTAAGGGGCAAATTGTGGGTGAGCTTGTTGGACGTGGCGGCTGACGTAACGGTCCCGGTCACGCTCAGCGCATAGGTCCCCGAGGGAGTGCCGGGAGTTGTCTGCACAACCATCCCTCCTCCACCCCCGCAGGCGCTCCAAAGCAGTATCATCATGAGGGAGAATCCCAGCAAGTAAGCGGCGCGACGTTTACGCCCCGCGGCCAGCGCCGCCAGGCTCGCCAGCATCAACAACGCGTACGGCCAGAGCATTCGCCCGAACCCCTTGATGCGGGGTGGGAGGATTATGCCAGAGGGTGGCGCCATCGTCCCTGCCGTGGTCGAGACTGAAACCGTCACCGGCGCGGGCGCTGCTCCATTCAGCGTTACCGAACTGGGGGTGACCGTACAGGTAGAGAGTGAGGGCGCGCCGCTACACGTCAGGTTCACCGTTTGGTTCAGCCCGCCCTCGGGCGTCACCTTCAAACTGTAATTCGCCGTTTGCCCAGCCGACACGGTGGAACTCGTCGCGGAACTCGACATCCCAAAATCCATCCCCGCGCCCGAGAGCTGAATGGTCTGGGGGCTGCCTGCGGCATTGTCCGTCACGGTCAGTGTGCCCGTCTGCATACCTGCCGCCGAGGGATCAAAGAACACACTGATGGTGCAGCTCACCCCTGCCGCCAGGCTGCTGGTGCAGCCATTGGTGGCCCCGAATTGCGCGCTGCTGGATTGAACGCTCGATAGGGTCAAGGCCACGTTACCGTTGTTGGTGAGCATAATATTCTGCGGCAGGCCGCTGGTGCCCACGAACTGCCCGGGGAAGGTCAAACTGCTGGGTGAAAGGTCCGCCGTCGGGGCAGTTCCCGTGCCCGAAAGCGTAATCGTCTGCGGACTGTTCGCCGCGTTGTCTACCAGGGAAACCATCGCCGCGCGTGCCCCGTAAGTCGTGGGAGTGAAGGTTACATTGAGCGCACAATTGCTACCGGCAGCAACGGAGTTCCCGCAGGTCTGACTGAGCGAGAAGTCCCCGGGATCGGAGCCGCCCAGAGCGGTGCTGGTAATGCTGAGCGCCGCATTGCCAGTATTCTGAAGGGTGATCTGCTGAGATGAGCTCGGTGTTCCCACCGGTTGATTTGAAAACGTCAGACTTGACGCTGACAAGCTCGCGCCTGCTCCGGTACCCGTTCCGCTCAATGTCACTACCTGGGGACTGTTGGCCGCGTTATCCGTCAGCGTGAGAGTCCCCGGTCGATTTGCAGCCGCCGTGGGCGTAAAGGTGACATTGATTGTACAACTGCCGTTGGGAGCAAGCGAGCCAGCGCAATTATTGGTCTGGGCGAAGTCACCGCTCGTCGTAATGGTCAGCGGAGTCAGAGCTCCCGTGCCCGTGTTGGTTAGCGTAACAATCTGTGGGGCGCTGGGGGTTGAAATCGTTTGCGCGATGAACGTCAGGCTAGTAGCAGAGAGGTTGACCACCGGTGCAAGCCCTGTACCACTCAGGTTCACAATTTGGGGGCTGCCGAGGGCATAGTCCGTTAGGGTGAGAGTTCCGGCACGCGCTCCCTGAGCCGTGGGGATGAAGGTGACGTTGATCGTGCAGCTAGTGCTGGGTGCGACGAAAGGTAGGCAATTGTTGGTCTGCGCCCAGTCGCTCGAAATCGCCAGACTGGTGATGTTCAGCGCCACCGAGCTGGTATTCGTGATGGTCACGGGCTGGGAGGCGCTCGTGGTCCCCACGAGTTGGCTGCTGAAGGTCAGACTCCCACTGGAGAGAGTAGGAGCGGACACGATTCCGGTGCCAGTTAGCCCGATGGTTTGGGGGCTACCGGGGGCGTTGTCGGTGATTGTCAGCGAGCCGGTGCGGCTGCCCGTCGCCGTCGGGGTGAAAGTAACATCGATCGTACAGTTGGCCAGGGTCGCAACCGTTCCCCCACCATAAGAACAAGAAGTGCCCGTTGTGACGAGGGAAAAATCTCCCCCAGCGGTAATGCTGGTGAGGTTCAAGGGGGCATCCCCGATGCTGGTCAAGGTTGCGCTCTGTTTTGGGCTGATTGTGTTGACGAGAACGCTCCCGAAGGCGAGGCTTGTGGTGGATAGATTCACTGCGGGCGCGGGCGTGAACTTTGCGACAAACCCGGTTTCTGTGTATGCTCCTGTAGCCCGGTTGGTTGGCTGGAGTGGATTCACTACGGGAAAGCTAGTAGATTCAGTGTAACCGGTCACGTAGGCGTCGCCGGAGGAATCCACGGCAACACCTTGGCCCCAGTCCCAACCGCCGCCTAAGAAAGTCGAATAGATAAGTGCCGAGCCCGTCGCGTTCAGTTTGATCACGAAAGCGTTTAACGCATCGTAGGGGCCGTGCAGGCTCCCTTGAACGGGGTTGGCAGTCGGAAAATCGGTGGACTCCGTCGCCCCAGTTACATAAGCGTTGCCTGCGGAATCGACGGCGATGCCGTAGGCATTGTCACTGCCACTACCGCCCAGGTAAGTGGAATAAGCGAGCGCAGAGCCCCCTGGGTTAAATTTGGTCACATATACGTGCGGATTCGCGTTGAGATTCGACTGCAATGGATTGACTGTAGGAAAGTCGGTCGATGAAGTGTACCCTGTCACGTAGGCACTTCCAGAGGAATCTACGGCGATACCAGTTGCCCAGTCTGTTTGGTATTGGCACGGCGCCGGCGAACAGGGCGCTACGGACAATCCATATCCACTGCCGCCCAAGTATGTCGAGTAGATAAGAGCAGAACCGGCGGCATTCACTTTCGCTACAAACGTGTTGGTCTGACCGTCGGGTGCATTCTTGATTGCCTGGGACGGATTGACGGTGGGAAAGTCCGTCGAATTGGTCGCGCCTGTCACATAAGCGTTGCCGGACGAATCGACAGCGACGGCCCAGCCCTGATCAAAATCACTGCCACCCAGGTAGGTTGAGTAGACCAGGGCTGAGCCGGCGGCATTCAGTTTTGCCACAAACGCATCGGTGTAACCCTTCAGGGTCGCCTGTACGGGGTTGACCGTGGGGAAGTCGGTCGAGCCAGTCCCTCCAGTCACGTAAGCGTTGCCGAATGAATCCACTGCAACGCCGATGCCTCCGTCCCCGCCACTGCCCCCAAGGTAAGTGGAATAAACAAGGGCTGAACCGGTCGAGTTCAGTTTGGTGACAAACGCGTTCCCGTAGATACTCATCAGGCTCGCCTGAATCGGATGGGCGGTGGGGAAATCGGCGGATTCGGTGAAACCGGTAACGTAGGCGCCGCCGGAGGGGTCCACAGCGATACCATAACCAGCATCCCACCCACTGCCCCCCAAATAAGTAGAGTAGACAAGGGCCGAGCCAGCAGCGTTCAGTTTGGTGACAAATGCATCGCCAGCCTGACTCGATGAGGAAGCGGGGGGCCCAGCGTACGTTCCCTATAAGGGGTTTACGGTGGGGAAGTCAGTGGATTGAGTCCACCCGGTCACGTACGCGCTGCCGGATTGGTCGACCGCGATGGCTCTGGGTAAGTCAACCTGGCTGCCACCGAGGTAGGTGGAGTAGCTAAGTACCGGATCGATGACGAGGGGCTTGGTGCGGTCGTAAAAAGCAACCTTGAATCCAACCTGATTGTGAGCTTGCAAGACAAAGCTTCCGTCAACGGGTGTCCGTTGTCCGTAGTTCGTTTTCCGTTGCCCATTATTAACTGCGGGTTGGTAGACCATCGGCTTGAGGAAACGAAGCTCGCCACCCTCGGCATTAACCACGAGGTCGCCGTCGGCCGTGATTTGTAGGGACGCATCGCGATGCGCCCTATTTTGTAGCGGCGGTGTTCCCACCGCCGACCGGCGGTCAGAGACCCCCGCAACAGTGGGCGGTTCACGAACCGTCCCTACGTCAAGCACGATGGCGCTCGGGTCGGCGCCGGGAGCGACGACAAAGTCATACTCAAGCTGCCCACCCTGGTTGCCGTAATAAACCAAGTCAACTCCGGGATAGACGCCCTGATATTTCACCTGGGCGTAGGTCGGCACATTGGTGCGCCATTTCTTGGGGTCGTTGCCGAGGAAGTAGTTGGTTTTGCCCGGCAGTTCGCCCGCACCCGTCACTGCGGCGTTGGCATTTGCGCCCACAAGGCGCATCCGGAGTACCGTCGAACTCTCGCCGCTGACCGCCAAGCGGCGAGAAGAAAATGGTAGCGCGGGACCCGCTCTCCGGTCCCGCGGCTTTTCCACTTCGCTATTCGATTTTTTCTTTGGGCCAGATGAAGGCAAAAGATCTGGAAGAGCCGCAGCACCGAAGGGCGGGTGCTGCGCTACCTTCCATCGAAGGGCGATCACGGCTTCGTTTCCGGTCAGATACATGGCATAGCCGCGCCCGCGCGCGAGGAACTTCACCGTCCGATCCGTCTGCCCCTGATTAGCCTCAAAGGACAGCGGCAGCTTGCCGTAGGTTGTGACCAAGCGATTGGCCGACGCGGTAGGCACGAGTTGCACAGGCCGGTTGATGGGAAACTTTGGTTTAATGTTCAGTGAGAAAAGCCCGAGCAAAAACAAAAAGAGGAGACACACGACCACGTGTAGTCCTAAAGGGGCGCGGGTCCTGTCGGGAGTGCTACGATTCCAGCGCATGGGCGCCTCCCAGGCCAACGGAGGGCATGCCTTACGATACTCCCATTCAGGTCGTTGTCAACATAATCGCGGGGGGCACATACATTGGTTTGTATGTATGCGCCTCACAGACACGGGCAACCCTTTTGTCACCACGTCCTATCCGGGGCCAGTTCTGGCTTACTAGTGTGGTGTCCCACGTAAGAATTGACAATAGGCGAGACCCCCTCACCCGGCCCGCCCCGGCTGGCGATTACGCCGGATGCGCGCCACCCTCTCCCCCAAAGGGGGGAGGGCAATAAAATTTTATTCCCTTTTCTGCGATCATGAGTCGATAAGTTACAAATGGAGAGTCGGATCTTTCTCGGTCGGAGAAGGGAACCCACGTGCCGCTCATCGAATCGCTTCTCTTGCTCCTGCTGCTTTCCCGGAACATTGGAGAGATATCGGAGTATTGCGGGCAGCCCGCCATGCTCGGTGAGGTCGCGGCGGGCGATCTTTTAGGGCCTTCCATTCTGGGAGTCGTGCGCTACACGCCGGAAATCCAGATGCTTCGCGTGTGCAAGCAACCCCTCACCCGCCGTCATCCCTCGGGAGGGCTCTCCCCAAGGGAGAGGGAAGGGAAATTACGCGTAAGCGATCGGGAGGATTACCACTGCGAAAATTCGTCGGTGTGGGTCATGAATTCCGGATAAGCCCCCGCGCCCAGTTCATAGAGGTCGGCGCCGTGACGCTCTTCTTCCGGAGGAATCCGCTGCGGGAAAAAGCGACCGAGTAACCAGTTGAGTGAGTAGGTGAAGGGCAGGACAAAACCCACCAGAGTGGCAACGCCCAGGACTTGTGCAAGCAATTGCCCGGTTGGCATCGTGACGGGATGGGCGGCGCCGGGCGCAGCCGCAACCGCCGCCGCGCGCGGGAAAAGGCCCACGGCCAGGATTCCCCAGATGCCCCCAATCGCGTGGACGGAAACAGCGCCGGCGGGGTCGTCCAATTCCAGGTGGGCTTCCATCCAAGCTACGGTGTACGTCACCAGCGAGCCCGAGACAAGTCCGATCAAAAGCGCCGCGGCGGGTGGAACAAATGCACAGCCGGCGCTGGAAGCCGCCAATCCGCTCACCCAACCGTTGGCGCTGAGTGAGGCATCAGGCTTGCCAAAGCGGTAGCGGGTAATCGCGGCAGCCGCCAGCACCGCACCGGATGCCGATAATAGAGTATTAGCCGCCACCAGGACGGTTCGCCCCGGCGGCGCGCCGGCAAAGAGAATCGAACCGGCGGCGTTCAATCCCATCCAACCCACCAGAGCGAGAAGACAGCCGAAGAGTACCAATACCGTGTTATGGCCCGGCAGTGCGGCGGGCAGACCTTCCGGGTTGTACTTCCCCCGACGGGGGCCGAGCAACCACACCAGGCTAAGGGCCGTCAGTCCTCCCACCGCCTGAATGGTGGCACTGCCGCCGGCGTCCACAAAGCCCAGGCCGAGGCCGTAGTTTGCGCCGAGGCGCTCGAGCCACCCTCCTCCCCAGACCCAATGGGCAAACAGCGGATAGGTGATGCCGGCGAGGAGCGCGGTGGAAAGACAGCAGGCGCGCAGACGCCAGCGCTCCGCCGCGGCACCCAGAGGAATCAGCGCCGCCAGGCCCACACTCATTAACTGCAACAAGGCTGCGAGTGAAGCGGGCGAGCCGTCCAGGGGGACTCCGCGCAAAAAGAAGTGTCCCGCGCCCAGCCAGTTCCATTCCTTGCCAAAAACGCTCAGGGTGTGGGAAGCGAGTCCGGGATAACCCTGCCAGGCGAAACCGACTACAAAGTAAGCGGCGGCCGCGACGCCCACGATACACAGGGCTGCCATCATCGAGTGCGCCGCACTGCGCGAACGGCTGAGGCCGGTATTAATAAGGGCGAGTCCGGCCAGGGCGAGCGGAAGCAGAAGTATAAGGAGGATACAAAAGGCCTGGGAAATTTCCGACATCGCCGGAGGCGATTGTGGACTCACTCGTTCCCCCTATTGGCAGCCAAATGCGCACGGGTGAAGAGAACGAGTCCCAGGATTTCCACTCCGATGCCGGCGGCGATGAACAATTCCCGCCCCATGAAAGCTCGGAGCAGCACCAAAGCCGCCAACACGATGAACCACCCCGCTGGCATCAAGAGGAGTCCGGTAATTTTCATTCTTCCACCTCCACAAGTTTATCAGAATAATTGTGGAGCAAACGGAAAGCCTAGTGTCCGGCCGGAGGCCCGTCCAATTGATTATTTTTATTGCGCCTAGAATTTAATGAATAGCTTCTTCCCTTCTATTGACGTTTTTCGCGCCGGTGGTTTTCTCGGCCAAACGATCCGCGGTTGCCGTCGAACTGGGCGATAAAGGCTATGTTTGATCGACTTCCAGCGCTTGTCACCACGCGTTCGCAATCCGCGCGGTGGGGCGGACAAGGCGGCGGGGAAGGAATCCTAAGGGTTCCAAAAGTTTATCTTTGCCCAAACTATTTTTTATAGGCGTAACAAAATCTATTACTTTGACCTTCCCAGAGGGATTGCATAAGGTGGATGGGCTGGTCACCTAGCGCGACGCCTTTACACACCAACTGAGGATCTGCCGCCCCCGCCGAAGCAATCGAATTGGGACTGTTGCGGCGGGTGAAAGAAAGCGTCAGGCATCACAGAAGCGCATTCACTCGAGGGATTTTCTCGGCCGCTCGACGTCCGGAAGGCCAAGTCTTTCCCCTAACCTAAAAGTAGGGAGGATCAAGATGGCGGAGTCTACCGCACCTGAAATGAAGCCTACCTTGGGCTTGACGGGATTGACGATGAATGCCATGGCGCTGATCGCGCCGGGAGCGTTTCTGTGGCTGACCTTTCTCATCCAGGCCACCACTGGAACCACGGCGCCTTCGATGTGGATCGGGATTATCATCGCCTTGCTGCTTTGCCTGGCGACGGCCGTCTGTTATGCCGAAATGGCCAAGCTCTACCCCGGTACGGGGAGTTCCTACTACTTCGCGGAACAATCCTTCCTGAATCACGACAAAGCATGGCGCTACGCGCGAATTTCCAAGTTTATCGTGGGCTGGGGCTCGCACCTATATTACTGGATCTATCCCGGGTTTATGGTGGCCACGATGGGAATTTTCTGCGGTTACCTGGTGGGGACGTTGTGGCCGAACTTCATGAGCGCTTCCAATCCCGGACCCGTGTTCATGATGTTGGTGGCCATCGTCTTTTCCTTTGCCGTCGCCTACATCGCTCATCGCGGGGTCTCCGGATCCACGGCGGTGAACATTGCCATCAACGTCATTCAGATCACGGCATTGGTGGTGTTTTCGGTCATGGCGCTGGGCTATCGCATGAATCATCCCCCCGGCAGCCAGGCCTTCCAATTTGATTCCACCTCGGGTGAAGCCTACACCTATGAATTTGCCACCACCAAGAGCGTTGTCAACGGGCAGGAGGCGGAGACCATTGTCCGCGACGCCAACAACGTTCCCCAACCGAAGTTGGATGCCGCCGGAAAGCCCGTACCTTACCTCATCTCCTACCCCGCCAAGGACGCCAGCGGCAATTTCCTGTCGCACGGAAGCGCCTCCTCCGTGGTGGGGGTGCACAACCTTGGTTGGGCCTTCATCCAGGCGACAGTGGCCATCCTGATCCTGGTGGGATTTGAATCGGTGACCGCCATGGGAGGTGAAGCCAAGAACGCCAAGCGCGACGTCCCGATTGCGGTCATCGTCTCGCTGCTGGTGCAAGGTGTGTTTTGCTATTTGTTCGAGTATTTCGCCGCCAACTACTTCCTCAACAGCGGTTATACAATGCAAAATGCCGCGGGCTCTGCGGCGCCCATCGGCGACATGATGATCGTGGTGGGCGATGCGCTCTTCGGCCCAGGGCATGGCCGTACGTTTATGCTGGTTGAGGCCTTTACCGTGTTCCTGGCGATCATCGGCACGACCCTCTCCTGCATCAACACCGGCGCCCGCGTAACTTACGCCATGGGAAAGGATGAGGAAGTGCCGGAACACTTTGGACTTCTGCACGACAAGAACCTCTCTCCACACCGGGCCATTTGGACCTTGGCGGGCATCTCCGCGGTGTTTGGCTGCATTGCTTTGGTGACGGTGTTCGGCGATGCCAACGCTCCCGCTGACGCCGTCATCCAGGCCTTGCCGCACGGATTCTTCTCCAGCTTCGGATACTTCTCGCACGACAAGCTCGCGGCGCTTCCTAATAGCTTGCTGACCATAACCCTCGCGTCGAATTTCGGTACCTTCCTCCTCTACGCCCTGAGTTGCATCGTCTGCATGGTGGCTTACCACAACCACCCCAAGTTCAAAGTGGTGAGACACCTGCTGATTCCCACCTTCGGTGTCTTAGCCAATCTGGCCTGCATGGTCTTCTACTTGATCGGCCCCTTCATGGGCTACGGCACCAAGCTGGAGCCCTTGTCTGCCCTGGGAATCGCCCTGGTCTGGGCTATCTTCGGAGGTATCTACTTCGTCCGGTCCAGCAAGCGTACGAAGCGAACGACGTTTACGGAAAATAAGGCGATAGCTTCTTAGTTCGCGAGGGGCTCTGACTTAACCCCAACACTGTTCACATAAGAGATTCTGAGAAAAGTATTTATCAAATTTTTCCCGAGCGACCCCCTCACCCCCACGTTTTGCAAGTCGTGCGGGTGAGGGGGTCGAATAGGAGGAAAGGTCAGCTTAAGTGAACAGTATTGTACTTAACCCGAATTTCTCACCGCGCGCCTCGGAAGGCGGCGTGGTTGCGTAGAGACCCGTAGGCACCGTCATTCTGAGCCGAATTTTGGGCGAAGACCCCCCGTAGTTCACAATGTTCACCGACCGCCGCGGACTGCCGGGTTCCCTCGCCCACAGTCCGGGCTCAGGATGACAGCATTGAGGCTTTTTCTGCAACTTCTGAGACCCCGCCGGCCCCTGGGAGAAATGCGGGTTAGGAGCAGCTATGATTGAGAACACGGCGGGAACTTTTCCGGTTCGTCAGGCATCCCTAACTTCGGGAGAAGGCGCCGCTCAAGCTTCCATGTTGGACCTTGATTTTAGCGAACATACCGACGTTGGAAAGGTCCGGGAGCACAACGAGGACTCGCACGGGCACGTAGCTCCGGCTAATCCGGCGCAAGCGCGTTCGCAGGGTTGGTTGTTCGTGCTGGCGGATGGGGTGGGGGGGCATGAGCGGGGCGAGGTTGCTTCCCACCTTGCGGTGGAATGCATGATCGAGGGATTCCGCGAATCCCGCGCCGGCGAACCTCACACCACGCTGCTGCCGCGGCTGGCGAAGAAGGCCAATCTGCGCGTTTATGAAGCGGGCCGGGCCGCGGCGCCGGGCGGGGCGCGCATGGCCACCACTTTGGTTGCTTGCGCCCTGCGTCACGACCGCGTCGTTATTGCCCACGTGGGCGATTCGCGTTGCTACCTGATCCGGCGAGGCCAGGCCACCCTGCTCACCCGCGATCACACCGTGGCGAATGAGCACTTGCGCATGGGCCTGATATCCGCGGGGGAGTCTTCCCAATCGTCCAACCGCCATCTGCTGCTGCGTTCGCTGGGAAACGATCTTTTCGTGAATGTCGACATCAACCAGACGCAGGTGATCCCGGGTGATGTGCTGTTGCAGTGCTGCGATGGATTGCACGGCGCGGTGGAAGCGGCCGAAATGGCTAGCATAGTCACCCAAAATCGTGACTTGCGGGAGGCCGCGCATCAGATGGTGGCGCTTGCCAATGAACGCGACGGCAGCGATAATATCAGCGTTCAGGTAGTTCGCATCCAAAGCGTCGAACGCGTGGGAATGTACCGGGGGAGGCCCTATAAGCTGCGCTAACGCGGCATGGCCGGTTCCAAAAGCGACATGGCAGTAAGCACGAAGCTGTAAGCAGAAGGCAACCCGTCGAGCAGAATAGTGAATAGTGCATAGTAAGTCGTAAAACGTACTCGCGCCTGTCTGGAGATCACGAAGTTGCGCGTTAATATTTACTGTTCACAATTCACCATTCACTATTTCCTTCATGAATTCTATCCACGCCGGTGATCAACTCGATCACTACCAGATCGAACAACTCGTGGCCCGCAGCGGCATGGCCTCCATTTACCGGGGCATCGATACCCGCACGGGACGCCCGGTCGCCATCAAAATCCCGCACCCCGAGATGGAGTGCGACCCCATTTTCTTTGAACGCTTTCATCGCGAATCGGATATCGGCTCCAAGCTCGACCACCCCGGCGTGATGAAAGTGTTCGTTGATGATTACCGTGAACGCGTCTACATGGTGATGGAGTGGGTGGAGGGGCAGTTGCTGCGCCGTGTCATGAGCGGGCGAAAGTTCCCTCCCGAACGCGCCGTAAAGATTACGCTGCGGATCCTCGATGCGCTGGGCTACATCCACAGCCGCGGCGTCGTGCATCGCGATCTGAAGCCCGAGAACATCATGATCGACGCCGACGATAACATCAAACTAATCGACTTCGGCATTGCCGCCAATGCCGGCGCCCGGCGCATCACGTTTGCCAAGCTCAGCAACACCATGGGCACGCCCGATTATATTTCCCCGGAGCAGGTCAAAGGAAAACGGGGCGATGGGCGCAGCGACCTTTACGCTTTGGGTGTAATTCTCTATGAAATGCTTACGGTCAAGGTGCCGTTCCAGGGGCCCAATCCCTTTGCCATCATGAACGACCGCTTGCTCAATAACCCCATTCCGCCGCGCGAAATCGATCCCGCCATCAGCCCGCAGCTTCAAGAGATCCTTTACCGCGCCCTGGAACGCGATCCCGCCAAGCGCTATCAAAACGCGACGGAATTTGCCCATGACCTCCATCACATGGATGAGGTGGGGGTTGCCGACCGCCCGGAACTCCGCGATTGGAAAGAACGGCGTTCCCCCCTGCTCCGGCGAATCCTCTTCTATATCATGCTGGCGCTGATCCCCATCGTGATTTTCGCCGTGCTCCTATACGTTGCCAAACATACCTAACCATGACTTCTCCCCCACGGTATTGGAGGGTGGGCTAAAGCCCCTAGGCGCTGGACTATGCAATTTTCGGTCCGGCCCCGAAGGGGCCAACCGTGGGTAGCCGCAGGTTTTAACCTGCGGCTCGCAGAACCCCATGGCCCCTTCAACCCCGACGGGGTTGACCGTGGGAAAGGTCGGCCCCTTCAGGGC
>JBEKQO010000223.1:0-12683 GCA_049519635.1 Terriglobia bacterium
GACTGTTCAGCCCCGCCCTTTCAGAACCGAGGTGAGAATCTGGGTTAGCTCTTGGCTCCTATGATGAGTATGGAAGTGCAGAATTGTGATACTCGGACCCACCGACGGAAACGTTGGAAAAAACCCCGTAGTGGGTGTAGCACTGACATAAGGTCTTGATTGTTGCCACCGGGGCGGAGAGTTTCCGCCCCGGTTCGCGATCAGCGCAATGGCCGGTTCTTAGCGGTGCGATTCGGACTCGTGCTTAGTGCTCTGTCCTCCTCCGGAAGGTTTCGAACTGTGCTGTCCGGCTTGTCGTTGGTGGGACTCAGTCTGGTGATTCGACGCCGACCCATGGGAAGATTCGTTGTGCGGCGATGAGGTGGAGTGAAATTGGCCGGAGCCCGTCCCGGACTGGTGGGTGCCGTAGGTATGCGAGGAGGGCGAATTCTGCTGGGCGGTCATGACCTGGTGATTGCCGCCTCCTCCCGGATTGGAACCGCGTTCGCCGGAATAACCGTTCGCGTGGCCCGGGTTCGCGCCACGGGGTCCACCGACCTCACCACCTGCACGGCTCGCCTGCACCACGCCGGCGCCTCGGAATTCACCCGGTCGTCCGGTTGCAGCTATAGCAGGCCGGCCATGGTTTTCGGAAGCAAATTGTGCGCGCTCATTGTGAGCTGCCATTTCCTGCTGCCGCTGCATGGAAGTTGCTTCTATGTGCCGGTCGCGCTCCGCAGCCATTTCACCGGGGATAGGACGAGATCTGAGTCCGCCCACACCGCCATTGTAGCTGACGCGATTCACGGCGAAATTGTTCACCACCGGACGGTAGTAAACATTGGCAAAGTGCCCGCCACCGAAATTGTTTACCGACCGGTTGTAAAAGAAGGTCCCGCCCCTCCATTCACCGCCTGCAAAGCCCACACCGATGTATCCGAAACCATAATTGATGCCGCCGTAGAAGCCCACGTGGGGGCCCCAGTAACCCGCATGGAAGAAGAATGCGCTTCCACCCCAGCCCCAGTAACCGGGTGTCCACAACAAGCCCGTGGCCGGCGCCATCACCCAGGTACCGGGAACCCAGAAGTACCCGCGTACAGGATCGTAGGCCCAATAGCCAGGGGTCCAGAGGTAGCCCGGGGCTGGACAAACCGGCTGCGTATAAACGGGAATCGGCGGAGGAGCGATCCCGACGGATATGCCCACGGAAATTGATGCCGCCCGCGCGGCGCTGGGCGCGGCCAAAACCGCCGCGGCAAGCAGCCCGATCACCAATAGCCCGGACATCAATATCCCCGTTGATCGCCGCAACCGCCTATGGTCCGCTGACTGCCTTATGGTCTTGAATCCATCCGGGTCACAGTCGGAAATGACCCTCCCGAAATTCTGGTTCGCAGCGCTTGATGAATCTGATCGTTTGAACGTATGACTTCTTTTCATGGCGTTTCTCCGAGTTGGGTTTTTTGGACTTGCCACTGTTATCGCTTGGATGCTCATCTTCACCTGATAGTTTTCGAAGCAAGAGCTTAAGGGGGCAATCATTCCATTACTCACCCTGACACCATGCGGAACGCGTGAACGGCCCGCCGCTCCGGGTGTCACCCCCGAGGGGAGGCAATTGCAGTGCCAATTCTATTCGTCATCCTATATCGCTATGATAAAACGACGGGTTATGGGGCATTGAAGGCATTCACGCGGCCTGGGGTCCCTTTCTAAGCCGGTAAATCTTATATACCGGATTGGTGTAGGGGGATACCATTTGGTGTAGATGGCTGCCATGACGCAATTGCCCTTCAAACTTTGCAGGTGAGAATTGCGGTGTTTCATCTTTCGTGGAGCGAACCGAGAGTGCGGCGGCTGTTTACTTTTCTGGGATGCCTTTCGAATGCCACTTCCAGGCATCTTGAATGATGGTTCCCAGTTCGGAATGCTGGGGTTTCCAGCCCAGAGCCTTTCCTGCATGGCTTGCATCCGCAATCAGTACTGGGGGATCGCCCGAGCGGCGCGGTCCCTCGCGGAAGGGAACTGGACGGGAAGATATTTTCCCCACGGAATTGATGACCTCGCGCACGGAGTGCCCTTGCCCAGTACCCAGGTTTAGCGCGCGGCTCTGGCCCCCATCGGCAAGGTATTCCAGCGCCTGCACGTGGGCGGCGGCCAAGTCCGTGATGTGAATGTAGTCGCGGATGGCGGTGCCGTCGGGGGTAGGATAATCCGTCCCATAGACCTCGACGTGTGGCCTCATCCCGAGTGCAGCCTGTATGACCAAGGGGATCAGGTGCGATTCGGGGTTATGATTCTCACCTAACTCCCCGTCCGGGTCTGCTCCGGCCGCGTTGAAATATCGCAATGCGACCCATTTTAAGTCGTAAGCGTTTCCGTACCACTGGAGGGCGCGTTCCATCGCCAGCTTGGTTTCGCCGTAGGGATTCAACGGTTGTTTGGGATGATCCTCGGGAATTGGGATCCTCTGCGGATCGCCATAGACGGCCGCGGAGGAAGAGAAAACCATCCGCTTCACTCCTGCCGCCAGCATCGCATCCAACAGGCGGAGCGTGTTGACGACGTTGTTCCAAAAATATTTACGGGGTTGCAGGACGGATTCGCCTACCAGCAAACTTGCGGCAAAATGCAGGACGGCTTCCACTTGCTCTTTTTCCAGGAATTGGGGAAGCATTTCCGTACTCGCCAGGTCCCAGTCAAGGAATCGCCCCCACTTCACCGCCCAGCGATGCCCGGAGCTGAAATTGTCCAGTACCAAAGGTTCATGCCCGGCCTTCGCCAGCGCCTTGGCGGTGTGGCTCCCAATGTAGCCCGCGCCGCCGGTTACCAAAACCCGCATAAATTCTCCTCCATCCTTGCGCTTGCGCTGCTCCGTGGGCGCTTAGCAACATAGCGCCTATCTGGCTCGCTGCGCAATAATGAAATGGCGGTTACTCCTGACCTCCATGGAGTCCTTGGCGTTACCAGAGGGAAACTAGTCTATGGGCGGGAGTGCTGCGAAAGGAAAGACCCGTCCGGCTCAGGGCTTATCAGGCAGGATTGTGGGGTTGCTTAACAATTCCCGGACGGGTCGGTGGGCTCTTTGGTAGTGCGTACGATTTCCGTACTGCTTGTTGATCCTCCTACCGAAACTTGAAATACTCGGAATCCTGCCGCCAAGAATCGGGCTTCATCAGGTCGGGCGCTCTCCTTACTGACCCAGCATGGGGCGCCTTCTTCGACCTTTAGCCCCCCTTTACATCTACCCTGGAGCGTCGAGGCGGCCACCGCGTGTGGCCATGTCTCTTTTCTCGCGCTGCCTGCCGCCTCGCGTGGGCGGCGGGACCGACAGGATTCCGGAACTGACCGTGGACTGAGAACCGTTCCACTGCTTCCTGGTCCCAAGTCAACGATACGCTCCTTTACAGGAGTGTCAAGAGAATCAGGCCAGGTAAAGCCATTTTATTACATTTGTGTTAAGATTTAGGCCGCTTGGTCAAAAGGAGGCCTCCGCATGAGTATCGGTACGCGCATCATTCAACTTCGGAATCAGAAGGGATTCACCCAGCAGCAGTTAAGCGATCTCACCGGTTTGGCCTCTTCATACCTTTCACGCATCGAGAATCGCCACCTGGAACCTCGTCCCCACACCCTGAGCAAAATCGCCTTGGCCTTGGGAGTGCCGATGAGCGAAATCTTCCAGGAGCGCTCCACGCAACTGGGCACGTTGCAGTGCGTAATCACCTCATCGGGGAACTGCATCATGAACCTGCTCCATTCCAGCCACGGAAAGCGGGTTCATACCACCGTGGAAAGTTACGACCCCCGCCAGTTGCAATTGCTGCGCATGGCGAACTATTTGATCCAGACGGCCGACAAGCGTGTTCTCGACTCGCTCGATGTGCTCCTTAGCGCCCTGCTTAACACCGAGCAGCACAAGACTTCCTCGTCTGGGAAAATCCCGCCATCGCCAACCGGCGATCTGCGTAGCGGGGATGAAGAAAGCAGTAGGCAGTAAGCAGAAGGCCGTCAGTAGGCAATCCACGCGGCCGGGATTCTCTTGTGAAAGTATCTGGCGGTACCTCTGCCAAAGAAAAAATGCGATGGAAGCCCTCGTTGGGTGTATTATGTGAGGCTGCAGGGACCCAAAATCAAAATTCCGCTTAAAACCAGCAGGCGTCAGGATGGCGTAAGAGGGTTTCCTGTTCGGGTGGCTTTCAGGAGTGCTGCTCAGATCAGGCAAGCAGCGCCGCGCATCCAGCGAAGCCGAGGGCGCGTCGAATGGACAAGGTATTGGAATTGCTCGGGCGGTTGTTCCCGCTGCTACCTTATTATCCTCGATGGATACGTGCCCTTGCTGGGCTGACGCTGGCAATAGTTCTGATACTAATCTTCCTGCTTGCCGTTTGGTACTCGAACGCCGCGCACGCTAGGGAGTGGAAAACCGAAGTCAGTCCCAGAGTGGAGGAAGAGGCTGCTGCGGCCCAGCAGGTGTTCTCCCAACTTGGCGGCGCGCTTTCAGCTCTCCACACCTCAACAATCCAGCTCCGATACGACTTGCTCGCCTACACCAAAACTTTGCCTGACCTCCGCCAGTACCTGCAGAAGAATCCGAAGTTTTTGGAGAAAGACTTGACTGAGACTCTCAAGCAGGATTCTGAGAGGTTCCTCGAAGACTTAGGCCGGCTCCGGGATGCGCTGAAGGCAGTTCAGATGAACGGCGTCACCCAGAACTGCTGGCTTCGGTCAATGGCAGCCAGCGACGGAGCGCTTGCTTACGTAGCCCGGCAGTTAACGGACAGGGGCTTTTCCAATGAGGAGGTCGCTGTCCAAATTTCCAACATACCGCAGATCCTCGACTTCCTCTCGCTTGCACCTAGGGCTTCACACCTCGGAGGATTGAAGTTCGGCTCGCTCATCGCCGCAACCCTGGAGACCAACAGTGCCGACATCAAGAGCGTCGGGAAACCGTACAACAACGAGGCACTCCGGGTGTTTGTATTCGAGGGGAACCTGGTCGCGAGCATTGAACGCGAGATTCCTGACGAGAAGAAGATTGTGCTCGTTCCCATCGGTGCAGCGATACTGTTCGACATGTTCAATAGCATCCCCAACGGCCAAAGTCTATGCAATGTTCTGAGCGAGAAAGACGGCACATTTTCAGACGAGATCAAAAAGATGCCAGTCCGTTTCGACCGGGATGAAACTGTGAGCAAAGATTTCAGATTCGCTGTCGCGAGCCTGGAGAAGCGCCGGGATGTCCTCGTACTCGACCTTCCCTAATGGCTCTCCGCGGCCTGCATGCATTTTGACGCTGGACCTTGACGACGACATCTCGAGTTGAAACTGCGCTCTTGTCGAGCCTCTGTAAACCCGCGTTAGTGGCTGGTGAAGTACGGATTCACGGCAAGTAGCAAATCCTGAAGCGAGCGTAGCGCAGGCCCTCGCCTTTGCAATTCTATATAATCGCCGGCTCCTCTTTCCCCTAATCCTTGGTCAGGCACACAAAACCGCCTTTACAGCAAACTGCCCCACCACCTTCGCGGGGTGGGCCTCCGCGCCGGCGCCGCGTAATCACGGCGAGGGCCTTGAATTCGGTTGCGCTATGCTTGCTTGCCGCCGCTTTTGCCTCGTCGGGGCATGCTCAGGCCGGATCTCCTTGCCGCGAGCCGGGCGGGCTGTGATCGGACCGATCCCGGGGAGCCCGGGGGCGTTCCGGCATGATACTATGCCGCCTTTGCCGAACGGCAAGGACTGTCGACGACATCCCCGAAGGAGGTTCCATGCTTTCCGTCGCGCTTGCGTTTTTCACATTGCTTCCCTCGCTGGGAACCCAACCCACCGTTCAGAATCCTGGCTTCGAATCTGCCCCAGACCTAACTGGATGGGAGGTGAAAACTCGCCTCTGGCAAGAGCCCGGGCGCGCGCCCACGGTTACCGTCGATCGGAATAATGCGAAGGAAGGCACGCAATCTCTTCTTATAGAAACCCTGGACCCTGCGGACGCCTACGCAAGGCAAAGGATTTTTCTCCCGGTCGGTTCTTTGTGGCGCGTGCGCGTTTGGATCAAAACGGAGAACCTTACGGCTGCCGGGGATGGTAGCGCAGAGGGTGTAGTCGCTATCGAGACGCCGGGGGCGGAAATTGCAACGAGTGTGGGCCGCCCAGGCACAACTCCCTGGCTCGATGAGGAAGTGACTTTCCGCGTACCCTCCCCCGGCTACATCGATTTGACGCTCGTGGGAGCGCGCCACGGCACGGGGAGAGCCTGGTTTGACGGGGTCAGGCTGGAAGCCCTGGTTTCCGAGGCGAGCGAGGACGTTCGCATCTCTGCCGAGCACACCACGAAGCGTCCGATTGATGCCAAGCAGCAAGGGCAGTTCATTGAGCTGCTTTGCGACCTGATTCCCTCGATCACCGCACAGCAAGTGGTCTCAACCAGCTTCGAGGATGCGCCACCCTGTCGCGTTGCTTATAAGCGGGAGGTTGACGAGCCTTATCGGCCCTGGTACCCGGATGGCGCGGTCGAGGTCGCGCAATATTCTTTCGACACCGTAAACCCCTTCAGCGGCGCGCGCTCGCAGAAGATTGTGTTGCCCGCGGCGCATGGCCGCGCCGGAATCTCGCAAGACGGCTTTTCTCTCTACGCGGGAATTTCCTACAAGTTGCGCCTGCACATGCGCGGTGAGGCAAATGTTCCCGTTTGGGCTTCCCTCCACGGGGGAGGCCGGGTGATCGCCGGCCCGGTTCTGCTGGGCCGCGCGGGTGAAAAATGGGCCGCCGCCGAGGCTGAATTGCGCGCCGACCGCACCACAGACAATGCCACCCTGACCATCGACTTTGAGGGGCCGGGCGCTTTGTGGCTTGACCGCGTGTATATGATTGGCTCGGATGCTGTCCTGGGAATCTGGCGGCCAGATGTGGTGGCCGCGCTCAAGGCCATGCACCCGGGAGTCATTCGCTTCGGCGGCAGCACCACGGAGGAATACGAGTGGGACCGCGCCATTGGGCCCTGGGATGACCGGCTAGGCTTCACCACCGTGTGGGGCGGTTGGGAGGAAAACTTCGTCGGTCTCGATGAGTTCTTGAGGCTTTGCGAATACATCGGCGCGGAGCCGCTCATCTGTGTGCGTTGGACCGGCAAGAAGCCTGAAGACGCGGCTGCGGAGGTAGAATACGCCAACGGCAGCACCGGGACACGCTGGAGCGCGCTGCGCGCCAAAAATGGCCACCCCGCGCCTTACCATGTGAAGTACTGGCAGATCGGCAACGAAGTTGACGTCTCTGACTACGGCAATTCCGTGCGCGCGTTCGCTGAGGCCATGAAAAAGGCCGATCCCAGCATCAAGCTATTGTCCTCCTTCCCGACCAGGGGTTTGCTCGACGCCGCAGGAACTGTTTTTGACTATCTCTGTCCCCACCATTATGAGATCAACGACTTGGTCAGCGAGGACCGCAATTTCAAGGAGCTTCAGAACTGGATCTCGGCCCATGGCGGAGGCAAGGACATTCGCGTGGGGGTGACCGAGTGGAACACCACGGCTGGAGATTTCGGCCTGACGCGGGGAATGCTCCAGACGCTTGGCAACGCGCTCAGCATTTCTCGCTACTTGAACCTGATGCAGCGCGATGCCGATCTGGTGGAAATCGCCAACCGCTCCAACTTCGCCGACAGTTTCGGTTCGGGCTTTATTGTGACCGGCCCCGGCTGGATTTACGAGTCACCTGCCTATTACGCGCAGGAAATATACGGGCGTGCCGCCGGCGCCTACCCCCTCCGCATCGAACGCTCCTCGAAGCTCGCGTGGCACCTGCAAGAACCCGACCTGACCGCCAGCGTCAACGCGGACGGAAAGAAGTTGCGGATCTATGCCGTCAACTCGACGCTCGATCCCCTTCCGCGGAATTTCCACCTGGACAGGTTCAAGGCAGGCGTGGCGGGCGGCACGATATTTACTCTGGAGGATCACTCGCATGCCGGGACTTCCGAGGTCATGAACAGCCGCGATGATCCGCAACGGATTTCACTCCGTTCGCGGCCGGCGGAAATTCACGGGACACAGTTCGCCTTCACGTTCCCTCCGCTCACGATCACTCTGCTTGAATTGGACCTGGGGCCATAGCGGCGATTTCTCACTACGGGTCTGAAAGGTAGGGCTTCACAGGCTGCGGAAAGAACCGTAGACACTGTCATTCTGAGGAGCCGAGGGCGACGAAGAATCTCGCATTGCCGTGAAAGCACTCAGAGCGAGATCCTTCGCTGCGCTCAGGATGAAAGTACGGGTGGGTTTTACCCCAGCCTATGCAGCCCCGCCATTTTGGCGCGGCAAGTGATAATATTCAAAAAGGCTGAGGCGGCAGTGGCACAATTTGGTCGTGGGAGGCTCCATCTCTATGAAGAAGAAACCTTCGAAATCCAGTGAGAAAATGAATGGCGCGGCTGGCGACCACGCTCTGCGCGAGCACCTGCTTTTTCTGCTGCGTGGCGGCGGCGCCCACCTCAGCTTTGAGGAAGCCATCGCCAAACTTCCCGCCGGATTGCGCGGTGTGAAGCCCCCTAACCTGCCTTTCTCCGCCTGGCGTTTGCTGGAGCACCTGCGGATCGCCCAATGGGACATTGTGGAATTCACCGTCAATCCAAAGCACGTTTCGCCGGCCTGGCCGGCCGGATACTGGCCCGAAGGCGATGCTCCGCCGGACGATGCTGCATGGAAGAAGAGCATCCAACAATTCCGCCGCGACCTCGAACGGATGCAGGCCCTGGTGGCCAAACCGGGCACCGACTTGTACGCGCCCATCCCGCACGGCGAGGGACAGACTATTCTCCGCGAAGCCCTCCTGGTGGCGGACCACAACGCCTATCATTTGGGGGAACTTGTCGTGGTGCGGCGCTTGCTGGGGGCGTGGAAAAGTTGAGCCATGGCTCCGGTGGGCGCTACAAATACCCAACACCTTCTCCCGGGGGAGAAGGTGGCCGACGGAGGAGACCGGATGAGGGGTTCCTTCTCAGGGCTGAGGCGGCCCACGCATCCGCGAGTTGCGGAGCTTCTAGGATTTTTCCAACAAATCCCTCCCGGTTTTCCAGCGGGTCTGCTTCGTTTGGAATGTACCGTTCTTAATTAACCCGGACTTCTCATCAGGTTTGGACGATCCTGGAAGGGCGGGGGTTCAGCCCCGCTAAAATCGTGGCTCCCGCCCTCTATTCGTCCCGCACCCCGCGCAGCTTGCGGCTGCAAGCTGCGCGGGGTGCGGGACTTGGAAATAATCAGGATGCCTTGCAACGGCGGGGCTAAACAGGCTGCGGAAAAACGCTCCAATGCTGTCATCCTGAGCGGAGCGAAGGATCGCGCTCTGAGTATTTTCAAGGCAATGCGAGATTCTTTGTCTCCTGCGGCTCCTCAGAATGACAGCGCTTTCGAGTTTTTCCGCAGCCTGTAAAGCCCCCCCTTCCAGGCCCGTGGTGAGAAATGCAGGCTAGAGCGCCGCTACCAGTTGAGTCGCTCTGTATGGCTTCTTGCTGTCGCATAGGCTGGCGTACGATTGGAACGCTTGGAGAAGTTACGGTTGATGGGGGCTGCCGCGGGGATGCCTTATTTCAATACAGGTGCGGCCAGGGCGGGGGCGGATTGGAAGCTTTCCCCCTGGGTGGAGGTCGGAGTGAATTTCGACTCGAGGTAAGTGATGGGGATGTCGTAGAGCAGTACCTTGGGCGAATGCCGCAGGCTGTCGTGGATAAAGCAGACATGGGTGCACCAGCACTGGTCGTGTACGATGGCCCCCAGTTCTTCCTGCCGTTCCTGGGCCTGCCAGAATTTTTCAAAGTCGCAATCGTAGTCGCGCAGGTTGGCGAGCTTGCCGCGCAGCTCGCAGGCGCGCACGTCACCGTTGAAGTCGATGACAATGGAGGTGTCGCCGGCGGTGCAGGGCATGGGCCAGGGATGGGGTTCGGCGATATTTTCGAGCTGGATTTTGTTGTGCAGCGCCAGCGTGCCGTGGTAGTAGATCTGGGCGATCTTCTGCGCAATTCCGGTGCGGCGCCGCATGACATGGTCCGCGTAGTAGTCGTAGACTGCTTGCAAATCTTTGTAGAGGGCGGCAAGGCGATGGGTGGGGATGTCCTTCAGGGTGGCGTCCTTGGCCGCGCCGCGGATGATGTTGAAATAGTGCCCGTCCACCGCGCAATTCGCTTTGACAAACTCCGCAATCGCCATTACCTGATTAAAGTTTTCGGAGCAAATTACGGTGTTGATGTTGACGCGCAGCCGGGGATACTTCTGGCGGCTGGGCTGAAGCGCCTCGATGGTCTCCAGCGTCTTGGCAAAATTCCCGGGCACGGCGCGAATGGAATCCTGCATCTCGTGCAGCCCGTCCATGGCCACATTTACGTCGAGCTGCAGTTCGGGGTTTTCCTCCGAGATGCGCGCCACCCACTCGGCGGTGCGTTCAGGCAGCAGGCCATTGGTCGGAAGGTTCACCCAGCGGACTCCATTGCGGGTGTGAAAGAGATGGATAATGTCGGTGAGCTCGCGCCGCAGCATGGGCTCGCCGCCTGAAAGCCACAGGTCACTGAAGGCCGGCATGCTGCAGGCGAGCTTGCGGATTTCGTCCCAGGTCAAATCTCCCCGCTGGTTCAGTTCTTCCCAGTAAAAGCACGTGCGGCATTTGGCATTGCACATGGAAGTGACGAAGAAGATCAGCGTCCCCAGGCGTTTCTTCCGCCCCAGGGAATGATAGATCTTCACCAGGTCCGATTTGTAACTCGCGGCCATGTTGTGTCGAGCGCCCTTACACACTAAATATTACCAGAATCAAGGCGGAGGGTCACTCAGATCACTTGGTGCTGTCGCAGCAATATAGAAAGTACGCAGTGATAATCGAATTTTGACGAACCCGCCCGATTCCTATAGAATCAGGTTGTGGGTTGCTACCAGGGTTAGGGCTGAGCCGAGAGACCGAGATGCCAATTAAGAGAGTGGTGCTAGCAAAACCGCGGGGATTCTGCGCCGGTGTGGACCGTGCGATTGATGTCGTAAACATGGCGCTACAGCTTTATGGCTCGCCGGTGTATGTTCGCAAGGAAATTGTCCACAATAAGTATGTCATCCGTTCCCTCGCCGCCAAGGGTGCGGTTTTTATCGATGAACTCGACGAGGTCCCGGATGGTGCAGTGGCAATTTTCAGCGCCCACGGTGTCTCCCCTCAGGTCCGAGTCACGGCCGCTGCGAAAAATCTGAAAGTCATTGACGCCACTTGTCCGTTGGTTACCAAGGTTCATATGGAAGCGGTTCGTTACGCCCACGAGAACCGTTCCATCATTCTTGTGGGTCATGCCGGCCACGACGAAGTGATCGGGACGATGGGAGAAGTTCCGGGACAGATTCAACTGGTCGGCAGCGTCGAAGAGGCGGAAAACGTGCAGGTTCCGGACCCTGAGCGCGTGGCGGTGACCACCCAGACCACCTTGGGCATTGATGATGCCAACGTCATCATTGAAGTCCTTCGCCGCCGATTCCCGAGTTTGATTACCCCCACGAGTGATGACATCTGTTACGCCACCCAAAACCGGCAGACGGCGGTGAAGCTCTTGGCAGAGGATGTTGACCTTGTTCTGGTTCTGGGTTCGGATAACAGTTCCAACTCCCGCCGCCTGCGGGAAGTTGCCGAGGGCGCCGGAGCGAAGGCCTTCCTCATCGATGATGCCAACGAGATTGACCCCGCGTGGTTAGAGGGCGTCGAATGCGTGGCCATCACGGCGGGCGCGTCCGCACCGGAGTACCTGGTGCAACAAGTCGTGGATTATTTTCGGTCGATGGGGGTCGAGCAAATGGAAGAAGTCATGGCCATCGATGAAAAAGTGACCTTCCTCCTTCCCCCGGAACTCACCCGCGAGATGAGCGCGCGCGGCTTGACTCAGATAAATTAAAGAACGGGCTATTCGCGGATGGTTTCCATCCCCATTCTCGTAACCACGAGCTTATCCAGTCCGGCCACCAGACCATAGAGCAGGAATCCCAGAACCGAGCTGAAGAGGATTGCCCCGAACATCTGAAGGGTGTCCACTCGCATGGAGGCGTACAGCACAAGGAAGCCCAGGCCTTTCTTGGCGCCCGCGGTCGCTCCGCTCATTACGGAAATGATGGCGAGGGATACGCCGATGGCAATTCCCAGAACCAGCCCGAGTGTGCTTTCCACTGCGGTGACCCAAAAATGATCCAGGAATGCCGTGGAGCCCCACCATGTCGATGATCGACGCCACCTGCGCGGAATCGCATTTCTTGCCTTTGATCTCAATCGGCAGCACCACGTTGCCCACCACGTCGCGCCAGGGCAGCAAGCAGGGGTCCGGGAACTGACATTTTCCGCTTCAATCGCGTAGCTAGTGCTTAGTTGCCGAAATTAGCGCTATTTCAAGTCGGCGGATGGAAGGGCGGGGCTTCAGCCCCGCCGCAGAACTCAGGAGGAGTTTAGGGGCTTTAGCCCCTGAAGCGAGCTTGCTTCAGGGCCTAAAGGCCAATTCAACCCTCCACTTTGCGACGGTGGGGCTAAAGCCCCGCCCTTCCGAGGGCCATGATTAATATCGCTTTCTAATGCAACTTGGCACTAGGTCTTTGACCGCATGAAAAGATTCTATAATATATTGTTTATGGAGAATCTTTGGGCCTATACTGGGGCATGTCACGACGCCCCCTTGAGGTGAAAGTATCAGCTGAAGATCTGAA
>JBEKQO010000224.1:0-12677 GCA_049519635.1 Terriglobia bacterium
GCACTCTTCGATGGGCGCGTCAGAATATTGGTGAAATAGATCGTCACAATGGAGGTGAAGGTCAGGATCAAAGCCAGCGACTGGGCCTGCCGGTCCTCTCCCGACATGAATGCTTCGAAAATCGCCAACGGCATGGTTTGAGTTTTCCCCGGAATATTACCGGCGAGCATCAGAGTGGCCCCGAACTCTCCCAGCGCCCGCGCGAAGCTTAAAACGATACCCGCCATAATGCCACGGAACGCCAGCGGTAAGGTGACCCGGAAAAAGGTTTCCAGTTCCCCCTTGCCCAGGCTAAACGAAACCATCTCGTACCGTGCGTCGACGGACTCCAGTGCCGCGCGCGCGGACTTCACCATGATGGGGAGAGCGATTACCCCTGCGGCCACAACCGCTGCCTCCCAGGTGAAGGCCAAAGTCCAGCCCGTCAAGGCGTATAGGTAGCGCCCCAGTAATCCGCGCCTTCCGAGGAGCAGAATCAAATAGTATCCGGTCACAGTGGGGGGAAGCACCATCGGCAGCGTGAGGAGGGCGTCGCACAATTCCTTGCCGCGGAACTGCCGCTTGGCAAGAACAAAACCCAACCCGGTCCCAATCACGCTGATGAGAACGGTGGCAAAGCTGACGACAAGAAGTGAGAGCTTGAATGCAGGCCAGATCATTCCCTACTTCGCAGGCCGAAAGCCGTGTTTCTTGAGGATTTGATTTCCCTCCGGACTCACGACAAGATCCACAAATCCCTTGGCCGCATTTGCATTCGCGCTGTCTTTGATTACCGCCAACGGATAAAGGATCGGGCCATAATCCTGGTCAGCGGCGCGCGCGGCCACCGAGACCTTACCCTGAGCCACCTGCACGTCGGTCGCATAGACGAGGCCGGCGTCAACTTCCCCCCGGGCCACGTAGTCGAGGACCTGACGCACATTTTCGCCCATGATCAGTCGTGACTCAACCTTTGGCCAGAGTTGTGTGTTACGAAGCAATTCCTCCGCGTATTGCCCTGCCGGGACGGTCTTGGGATTTCCGATGGCGATCTTCGTTACGCCGGGCTTCTGAAGGTCGGAGTACGACTGCAAATGAAGCTGGGAGTCTGCGGGGACCACAAGAACCAGAGAATTGCGAGCGAAGTCTCGTCGGGTTGCCCGATCAATCAGATTCTTCGCCTGCAGTTCGTCCATCTCCTTTTCGGCGGCGCTGGCGAAAACATCCACGGGCGCCCCCGCCTCGATTTGCTTCTCCAATTCGCCCGAAGACCCAAACGTGAAGGTGACCTTCGTTCCCGTCCGGTGCTCGTAGATACCGCCCAACTCGTTAAAGGATTCCTTGAGGCTGATGGCTGCGCCCACCACGATGGGCCGATTCTGACCGGACGCTGAGGGTGGCAAGATCCATACGAGTAACAGCGCAACCAAGAGTGCTGCCCTGCATAGTTGGCGATACATTCGCGAATTCTCTCCCACGTTGATTACCTGTGAAACGCCCGGAAAGAGCTTCGCGTGCCAGACGAAGCCCTGCTGCGATCATAACGCCAATTCGGAAACACTCTTTCGCGCCGATCAGAAAACGATCAGAAGGCGAAACGGCCACCGACTAACGGAGCAAGGTTGCTGTCGTAGTTATAGGGGACGCCGGGGCCATGAGGAATCGCGATGGCCAGACCGCCGCTCACGTCGGAATACGCAATTCCGGCAAAAGCATCGAAACGCTTGGTGAAGTGATGATCCAAATAGAGCGACACCTCGTCGAGGTCGCCCGCGCAGGAACTACGGAAACCGGCTGTGGCCGAGCAAGTCGACGGAATACGGAAATCGTTCTGCTGCTGATGATACCAGGACAAAGTGACGTCGGTTTTGCGGCGGTAGGTGTACTTCGCGCCCGTCCACCAGATCTGCACTTTCTTGGTGGAATCAAGATTGTTGTCTTCGACGCCGCTCATGAGATAACCGCCCTGGTCCAAGGCGCCAACGCCCAACGGGTTCGTCGGGTTATTCTGCTGGATGTATTCGTAGCCGCCATAAAACTTAATCGGGTCCCACGCATACCTGGCAGCGACCATAATGGCGCTGTTGTCGGTCACGATGCCATATACGGTGTTGGTCGTATTGATCAGATTGAGCTGACCGCTGGGGGTTGGATTGATGGGGTTGGTATTGATGCTGTCGGTGGTCGACTGATAGGACGCCGACGGACTCTGGGGCCCCAGCAAGGGATTCAACACGCTGATCGCCTGATTGTAATGTTGGTAGACGGCGTCGGCAAAGAACTTGCGGTATTCTCCGCCGCCGTAGAATCCATAGGCGTTGTTATGCGCCGCTTCCGGCGTGCAGTTGGCGGCAGTCCAGGTTAAGGAGGCGGAGTAGCAGCCGCCAGAACCATCGGCGAATTTATACATCGCGCCGAAATGGACCGGGCCATAGGTGAGGCGATACTTCACGGCGTCGTCCCAACGGCTGTCCTCGGTGTCGCCGCCGCCGGCCATCGTGCCGTTATACCCGATGTACGAAAAGGCATAGCTGCCGCCGGCCGGATCGTAAAGGAGCATCACATCGGTACCGAGAGAGCGCTGACGACCGAAGGTCAGCGTGCCGAAAACCGTGGACGATATCCCGCCATAGTATTCGTCATTGAAGGGTTGGCCCGCGCGCGCGCCGTCGATGGCTTCCGAATAGCTGGCCCGCGGAAGGCCGTTGTCGCCGATGTCGGTGGCTGACGCGTTGGCGAGCTGGCCGGACTGCGGATTGATGCCCGTTGAAAGGTTGAACACCACGGACCAGCCACGCGCGAACTCTTCCTTGCCCCTGACGCCCAGACCCGTCTGCTGTAGGTTGTTCGGTGCGATGAGGAATCGAGACCCAGCGCCGTTGCGGTTCACCAGAGATTCGCCTTCATAGTTCACGGCGTTCTCCGGTAAGCCGTGGCTGACCCAGCCGACGCCGACGTCATATGCACCGTACAGCGTGATGCCGTGCCAGGTCAGCGCGCAATCGGTGGTCGAGAACTCGTGGCCGCTCGTGCAGGGGTCGGGGGTGCTCCGCTGCATCTTAATGTCGACCGTGGCGTCCTGGCCAACCGCCAAGCTGATTCCCGTGCGCGTTTCATCGGCGAACCGTTGTTTTGCCGCTCGAATCTGGAAGCGCCCCGGAGGCAGGCCGGACTCCTGATAGTACCCCCTGCTGTCGGTGGCGATCGTGCGCGTTGCACCTGTGACGACGTTCTTGATTGTCACCGCGACATCGGGAAGGGCTGCGCCGGTTTGGTCCGTCACCACGCCGGAAAGGCTCGCTCCCGTTTGGGCCCACGCCGGGAATGCCGCCACCGCAAGCCACAAAAGCAGCAAGAAGGGTTGGGCCAGCAGCCGTGAGGCAGACGTTGGAACGTAGCCGGCACGCGTCAAAGTTTTCCATTGCCTCCCGTACCGAAAGAGGATCAGCGAGCGGTCAGAGCGTTTCACGATGGATCACCTTTCCTGAGGATCGGTCGCGACGAGGCTGATGATCGGAGTCTTGCTTCGCGCCATCGCGTTCCTCCTCGCCGGGAATCCGGCGGCAGAACGACCTTAACAGTTATCCGACGGCAATTTCATGCAGCCTTGCCGAAAACTCACGAACTTGGGGGAACTTGGGAAGTGTACAACAAATACGGTTCTGGTGTCTACTTGCCGCTATTAACACCGGTTATCATCGAAAATATACGATTCCACGTCTGGAGGGACCGCCGCCGGGAATGCTCCAGGACTGGCTTCGAACCCTTTCAATCCGCGAGCGGATCGGGGGCCGGCCACCTATGACGTGCGAAACATCGGCGTGATCAGCGCGCTCTACGAACTGCCCTTGGGGAAAGGCGAACACTTCGCGAGCGGCTTTGAAGGCTTTGCCAACGGTGTGGTGAGCGGCTGGTCGGTGAACAGCATCGTTACACTGCAACAGGGATTTCCATTCACCCCCCAACTCAGCTATAACCCGTCGAACAGCGGAGACACGCGGAACCCGGCGCGCCCGTTTCTGAATCCTGACTTCACCGGCCCTGTCATCCTCGGCAAACCGGCGCAGTGGTTCAATCCGGAAGCCTTCATCGCGCCGCCATCGACCGGTGGATTCAAGGGCAATCTGGGGAGAGACACCTTCATCGGCCCGGGACTCGCGGCGTGGGATTTCTCCGTGCTGAAAGATACCTCCCGTCGCGAAGGGCTGCACCTGCAGTTTCGAGCGGAGATCTTCCACCTGCTGGATCGCGCCAATTTCAATACTCCCAACCTCATTGTCTTCACCCCGCCCACCGCAGCGAATCCCACGGGGCTCTCCGGAACGGCGGGAGCCATTACCAGTACATCCACCACGTCACGGCAGGTGCAATTCGGATTGAAGCTCCTCTGGTAATCTGGGTCGCAGAGGAGTGCTTCCGCTTAATCCTCATCAGCAGGCTCGTTACGCACGCAACTTAGCGAAAGTTGGAATCTTCCGTTCTCTGCGGATTCGCCGAGTTGCGGTGGCTGCCAATCGCCATGGTCCCCCTTCTGCCGCCGCTGCCGGAATACCAGTCGACCTTACAGCACAGCGGTTTCGTGGATAAAACGGCCTTCGGCGAAGCGCGCGAGGTTGAGGGCCCGGGCGTCGATCAGGTCGGAGTGGCCGTGCATAATCAAATCCGCCAGAACCTTGCCGGTGGCGGGGGAATGCATCACGCCGTGTCCGCTGAAGCCGTTGGCGAGATACAAACCGGGGATCTGGGGCACGGCTCCCAGGATGGGATAATGGTCCGGGGTCATTTCGTAGAGGCCTGCCCAAGCGCGCTGGGGATTCACTTCCAGCGCCTCAAAGCAGGGAACGCGGTCCACGGCGCGCAGAAGAATCTTCTCGACGAACGCCGGATCGAAATGGGTTTTGAATCCCGGTGTCTCCTCCGGATCGTTCCACGCGAGCAGGATTCCGAGACCCTCGGGGCGGAAATGAAAACCCGTGGCCATATCAATGGTCATGGGCGCATCGCGCGCGATGAGCGGGAAAGGTTCGGTGGGAACCAACATGCGGCGCAGGGGTTCGACGGGTAATTCTACTCCCGCCAAAGCCGCGACTTTTGCCGCCCAAGGTCCGGCGGCATTCACCACCGTGCGCGTGGTCACTCGGCCGCGGGTGGTGTCAACGCCCGCGATGCCCTGCGCGTCCTGCAAAATCGCCGTGGCTTCTGACCCCTTCCACAGACGCACGCCTTTTTCCGTGGCCCGCTGCATGAAGCCGGTCATGACGCTGTACGGGTCCACAAATCCGTCGGTGGAGCTGAAACTGCCGCCCACGATGTCGTCCGCGCGCAAATGCGGCATGCGGCGCAGCACCTCGGCGGGCGCGAGCAATTCCACCGTCTTCACTCCGCACGCCGTTTGCAGTTGGTAATTGGTCCGCAAGTAGGACAAGTGCTTCTCGTTTGTCGCCACAAACAGATAGCCTTGCGGACGATATCCGCCGGGGCAGCCCGTGGCCTCCTCGAAGCGGGCAAAGAAATCGAGCGCATAGAGCGACAGGCGAATGTTGATCGCGGTGGAAAACTGGGCGCGCACGCCTCCCATACTCTTGCCGGTGGAGCCGCGTCCCAGGTGGGGCTCCCGCTCCAACACCAGGACGTTTGCGCATCCGGCCTCGGCAAGATGATAGGCGATGCTCGCGCCCACAATCCCTCCACCTATAATCACCACCTCGGCTGTTTCCGCCACGGAGCCAACTCCCCTCGCAAGAATCAAACTGGTCGTGCTGGCGGGCATCTTAGCCTGCTTGGGCAAGAGAAGGAAACCCTCCCGGCGGGGGGACATTCGCGCAGGGGCGCAAGGCTATGAGCCACATCATTCCGATGCGGAGTTCACAAGCGGTCCTCGATGGCCAAAGATGGTCGCGCAACGAGGGGGTTGAGTTACCGGCTACTCCGTGACCCCATCGTTCACTTGACCGCAATCCATGCGTATCGTGCCGCCGTCGTTGAAGAGCAGGCCATTGAAACGGAAGATGCTGCCCGGAGCAAGAGGCTGCTGGTTGAGCAGTTGCGTGTTGCTGTCAACGTACACCTCGACCGTGCTTGGGTTGTTGAGTATATAGGACAGCCCCGGTTGCGAAGCAAGGATGGGTGGCAAGTCATAGGAGGCGAGCGCCACGTTGTAGATCTGGAAAATGCCGCTGGTGGACACTCCGACAACCGTTCCATTGATGGTTTGGGGCATTAGCGTGATCGTGGTCGCCGGTATATACGTGGGACCAGCACCGATAGTAAGCGCATGGGTCGTGATGTAGACATTCTGTGCGCCGAAAATGCTGCCAGCATCGAACCGGGCGGGGAATGGAAGGTCTTGCAGGCTTGTGAACTGACCGGACACCTGGAAGGCGGCATTACCGTAGTCGTAATGCATGAGGAGGGCAGCTTGGCCAGACGTGGTCAGGTAACCCTGCTCCTGCCGCCCGAAGTCGTCCACAACCGGGTTGGCGGCCAACACCGCCAGCACCGGGCCAATCGCCACGCTCAGATTGGTGGTGTCCGTGTCTTCTACCGCAATGCGCGTGGCCAACTGCGAACCATCGGATTGAATTGCCGCGTCCATGTCTACGAACGTGCCCGCGGTGAGTGCGGAAAAGCCATTGATGCCCTGATAGACCGTGCTGGTGTTGGGATTGACGGACAATGTCTGGCCATCCGCTAGCACCAAGGTGAAGCTGCTGTCGGCGGTCTTGACGGAAGAAATTTGCCCGTCAAGATTGCTTTCCGCGCCATTTTCGCCGTTCGTAGGTTGGGACGAAATGGCCACGGGGGTGAGATTGAAGGTCGGCGTTAATGAAGGGGCGCCGGCATAATTGGTGCAGGCGGAAAGGGCCGATGAGGGCAGAAGCATAGCCAGCGAGATTCCCATAGCAGTGCCGGTGACCGTGATGGGCGTGGGTAGGTTGACTGTTACCTCTGCCTGGGAGAGCGGCGTATTGGAGTAAACCGCAAGCGCGCCCGGGCTGGGCACGGCATCAAACGCCACGCAACTCATATAAGAACCAGGCGCGATGGTCGCGGTGGCGGAGGTGTAGACGCCCTGCGGGACGCTAACGGTCACCAGCGGCTCCACAATGCCATTCAGATGGATGAACTCGTATCCCCCAGAATACACTCCATTGGTCGGGATCGCGTTATACAGATCGACAGTCTTACCCGACTGGCTGGTCATAGTAATGCTACTGAAACTAATAAAGACTTTAGTTAACTGATCATTTACGGTGCTCGACAGCAGCACCGTGACCGAGGAGGAAGCCGGCGGATTGAAAGCGATGGAACCGCCGGAGCCGCCGGAGCCGCAGGCGGTGGTGAACGCGGTAGCAAGCGCTAGGGCGAAGGCCAATATAAGTACAGAAACTCGGGAAAGAGGTAGGTGCAAAAGCGACGTTGTTTTCATGGGTCCTCCTGCTGTTGTCCGGAATTCTCTTGATGACTTCGACAACAAAAGACCTTCGATGCTCCCCTGGCAACATGAAGCCAAGCGTTGTTGCAGGGACTAAAGCAGCCCGGACGCACATGCCCTTCCGATCAAAAGCCGCCCCTTATTGCTGCTGGCAGTGGTCTCATAGTCGCCACTTCCGCGCGCTGTCTCGCTGACCTAATAGACGGCGACTCATACGCAGAGGTTTCATTGTCGTGCAAGTGGCTTTCTAGCGAATCATTCCCTCCCTTAACAAATTCAAATTGTCACACACCAGGCATGGGAGTGGTGAGAAATCTGCTGTCGGGGTCACTGCGGCTAAGTGACCGCCGATCTTAGCGGCGGGTGACGGTGGGGCTCAACAGGAGGACGAGCGCAGCTTGGCTCTACTGCCTGTTGCATCCGGGCGCACATCGCGTCAGAATAGGGCCGCCCGGCATAGTCCGTGGTCCGTTGTCAGTGGTCAGGGGTCAGTCTTCACTCGCCAGGTCTGAGGACCTAACGATTCGGACTAAGTAAGAAGCCGGCAGTCGTTCGCTACTGTTTTTGCTGATACCTGAAAGGTAAGCCACTGGTTTGACCCGTGCGACTCGAAGAGGTTTGACCGTTGCCCGGTTCCCCGCAAGGGGAACACCGTGAGTAGCCGTAGGTGAAACCTACGGTCACGGTACATTAACAAGTCATTCCGGCCCTGAAGCGGCCGAACTGTTCGACCCCTCCAGGGTCGGTAAGATGGTTTAAGACGCGATCCGTGGGCGGCGGGCACAAAAGACGTGTCCTTGCCCACGGCTACTCAAAGGAAACCCCTTCGGGGTTCCGATGGCAGCCGGCATGGAAGCAAATTGAACGTTTCGGGGGACCGCCTTCGAGGCGGCCCTACTCATCAAGCCACCCGCTTGGCGGGTGGTGGCTGACTACGAACGACGGCCCTGGACAAGGAGAGCTTATGAGAGCGGCGGGAGGCATTCTGGGATTGGTCATCGTGTTGGCGATCATTTGGTTCGTAGTGAAGTCGCAGTTGTCGCAAGGACCCACAGGCGCGCAGCCTCCCGCCGAGACCATCAACGTGGTGGGCGTTAAGGCCGACCTGCTGACCATCGCGCAGGCGGAGAGGGGATACCTGGCGAGCCACGGTTCCTATGTCTCGGTTGACGAGCTCCAGCAGGACGGCTCGATTACCTTTTCCGGCGCGAACCGGCGCGGCTACAGTTTCACCGCGGAGGTGGACGATGGCCAGCATTTCAAAATTACGGCCACGCCCACCGACCCCGCCAAAGCCGGTTGGCCGACCCTTTCCATCGACGAATTGATGCAAGTGACGCAACAGTAGAAAAGACGTCCTTTGTCCGTAGTCCTTGGTCCGTTGTCCGCTCACAGTTGTCAGCTTTCAGCAGTCAGGCGGCGCTGATCGACCCTAATTCCTCCGCTGCCACTTTGCGGGCAGCCGGTGACGACGAGTGATCGCGGACCACAGACGAAGGACAACGGACAAAGGACCAAGGAGCCCCCATGCGAGTTGAAGCGCGAGCGCCCGCACGAGTTGATTTGGCGGGCGGAACTGTGGATATCTGGCCTCTCTACCTCTTTCATCCTGGAGCACAAACGGTTAATATTGCAATCAAGTGTTATGCCTCATGTGTAATAGACACGCGAGCCGACCGGCGCATCGTACTCAGCTCGCAGGACCAGGGATTGCGGGAAAGCTGGGAAAACCTCACCGACCTTTCCCTCGGCGTCTCGCAATTGCCCTTGCTGCGGGAACTGGTGATGTTTTTTGAGCCCCGGCGCGGCTTGAATATCAAGACCAGTTCGCAGGTGCCGGCCGGCGCCGGTCTGGGGGGCTCCTCGGCGCTGAATATCGCCCTGTGCGGGGGCCTGGCACGCGTCACGGGCAAGCGCTGCACGCGCACCACGATCCTGGAGATTGCCAAGAACGTGGAGGCCATTGTCATCCGCGTGCCTACCGGCTGGCAGGACTACTTTCCGGCGCTTTACGGCGGCGCCAATTCCGTCCACCTGGAGCGTGACGGCGTGAAGGTCGAGCGGCTGGCCTTGCCGTTCGCCGACGTGGAAAAGCGCTTTGTGCTTTGCTACACGGGCCAGCCACGCAGTTCCGCCATCAACAACTGGGAGGTTATGAAAGCCCACATCGACAACGACGAGCGCGTCCTCAAGAATTTCGATCAGATTACCACCATCGCCAGCCAGATGCGCGAAGCGCTGCTGGCGCGGGATTGGAACGACGTGGCGGAGTTGCTGGCGCTCGAGTGGGAAAACCGCAAACGGAATTTCAAAGGCATCTCCACCCCCAAGATCGACCGCATGATCGAACAAACCCGAAAGCAAGGAACCATGGCCGCCAAGGTTTGCGGGGCCGGTGGCGGCGGTTGCGTGGTCTTCATGGTCCGCCTGGGCGCCAAGTCGGCCGTCGAAAACGCCCTGATCCAAATGGGCGGGCAGATCATCAACTTTGGCATTTCGAGCACCGGGCTGGAAGTCCACGTCGATCAAGTTGAGAGAACCCGGGAAACGCGATGAACTCGGTCGGAATATTCATTGATGATGGCCGCCTGCGTCCCATCTGGCGATTCCTTCTTTCCCTTCTGCTTTTATTCGCGGCTTTCGTGCTGACGGGGGAGATGCTGAGAACCATCTTCCTCATCGCGAAGGTTCATCCCGGTATATGGGTGGCAGCCTTCTGGCAATCTCTCCTAACCTTCATAGCGATTATCGCCGCGTTCAAGCTGATGACGGCGATTTTCGAGCGGCGTCCCCTGGGTTCCGTGGGCTTGGCGTTTTACCCCCGGTGGTGGAGGGAACTGGGCCGCGGTCTGGCGGTGGGCGCCGCCATGCTGTTTCTCGCGGTCGTGCCGGAGGGGGTTTGCGGCTTCGCGCACTTCACCTTTACCCCGCATCCGATGCTGCTTGCGGCATCCTCCACCTGCATGCTGTTTGCCCTGGCGGCGACCAATGAGGAAGCCATCTTTCGCGGTTATCCGTTCCAGCGGTTGGCGGAGTCCATCACTCCCTTGGGGGCCATTGCCGCCACTTCCGCGTTGTTTGGCTTTGCCCATCTCGCCAACCCGCACAGGACCTGGATATCCACTCTCAACACCGCGCTGGTGGGAATCCCCTTCTGCATTGCCTATTTACGGACTCGCTCATTGTGGATGCCCATCGGGATGCACTTTATCTGGAACTTCCTCCTGGGCTTTTTCCTGGGCCTCCCGGTCAGCGGCCTGACCCTTCCGGCCAGCATTTTTACCGCGCACGTGCTGGGTCCCATGCGCTTGACCGGAGGCGACTACGGCCCGGAAGGCGGCTTGCTGGCGACGGGAGCAATTTTGCTTGTGACCGTGTACCTGTCGTTCACAAAAAGCATCTATACGAGTGAGGAAATGAAGGCCCTGGTTCTTGCTCCGGTAACAGCACGATCGCCTGACCCGCCGATCACAATTTTCCCGGCTCCTCCCGAGGATGAGGCGAAAAGAGACTGATTCCCATGTCCGCCTGGCGCTTTAAGACTCTCGCCCGCTCGGAAAAAGCCACCTGGCGTTGGCTGTGGCGGAGCCTGTGGATGACCACGGCCTTCCTGGTTATTCCCTGCGCTTTTCCCAAAGAGGGGATGGATCGCAGTGCCCGTATTGACATCATTCGTGGCCTCCTGAAGGAGGTGGGGGTCACCAAGGTTCCCCTGCCTCGCGGCAAAAGGGGCGTGCGCGTGGACGCGCAGGGAAAGTTGGACCAGCCGGACGCCCAGAAGGAATTGCATGAGAACGGTATGGCCATGCAAGCGGGCGTGCCCGCAGAGATTACCAGGATTGAGTTCAAGTCGAACCAGATCATTTTGGACCTCAACGGAGGCGGAAGATCCGGGAAGAAATGGTACCAGCACATCGAGATCGGCATGGGGACGGAAACGAGCCCGGTGGGTCCACAACAACAAACGCTCACCGCATTCGGGTCCTCGGTCACGGTGAATTTTGGCAAGTCCATGCCTGACCTTACCGTCCCCCAAGTGAAAACGATTCTGTCCGGCATCCTCGATTTCGAGCGGCACTCGCCCACCGTCTTGTACTCGCCGAATGTACCGCCCAAGGTCAAGGAAGCCATCAAGAACCACCAGGTTATCGTGGGAATGGACCGTGACGCCGTGCTTTCCGCTAAAGGCACCCCCGACCGGCGCGTGCGCGAGGTTCGGGACGGCGCTGAGCAGGAAGACTGGATCTACGGAACTCCTCCCCACGTGCTTTTCGTCACCTTCGATGGCGACCAAGTGGTGGGCGTCAAGCAGTATTGAACGCCCGAAGGGGCGGGTCAAACCGCGGCCCTTATTGTAGCGCCGACGTTTAGCCCGCACTTCTCACGACACCAAGACGCGGTTGGGGGGTCGCAGGAAGGGCTTTACAGGCTGCGGAAAACGCTCCAATACTGTCATCCTGAGCGCAGCGAAGGATCTGGCTCTGAGGATTTTTAAGGCAATGCGAGATTCTTCGTCGCCGCTGCTCCTCAGAATGACAGCGCTTTTAGGTTTTTCCGCAGCCTGGTTAGCCCCGCCGAAATCGCGGCCCCATCTCACTGTTTATCGCACGCCCGGAGCGGTTGCGAAGCGGCACGTGCTGAGCTAAAAGTTGGCATTTTCCGCGAGTTCCCCCCTTCGTTTTTAGCATCTATCCCCTTTCCTTTCAGTAATTCATCCAGAAAAGGCCACAACTTGTTTGTTTTCATAAACTCATCCAGAGCACTTAATTTTCTCCTTTGTTTTCAATCACTCATCCAGACCTATCTTCATTTTTAACATCTTTTTGCCGGCACCCTTCCCCCCGGAACTCAGGATGAGTAAGCTGTTTGCTTTCAGCGACTTGATTTTGTGATGGGCCATGGTAAAACCTCTAACCACCTACATTTTAAATGACATAGTCGATTTCCGAGGCGTTTTCCCAATTTTCCTGCACCCGGGATTTAGCGTTAAGCGCCCAGCAGCCAGTGGTCAGCCTTCGGTCTACGGCCTTCCGCCTCCCCAGCATGCCACAGCCTCATAAGCTAGTTTAACATGCCTATTTGCCTTGTCAAGGGGAAAGGAGGCTAGGTAGTGTCCTAATTTGCGACGTAGCGCCGGGCTTTAGGTCTTTGACCGCATAAACAGATTCCTTTTATAGCCGAACTTTGCGCGTGCCCTCTTACGGGTGAACTGCCAGTTGATCTTGACCCGATGCCGATTGACCTGACGGTTCCAGGCGCGGGA
>JBEKQO010000225.1:0-12624 GCA_049519635.1 Terriglobia bacterium
TTTATTGCCCTCGCCCCTTTGGGGGAGAGGGTGGCGCGCATCCGGCGTAATCGCCAGCCGGGGCGGGCCGGGTGAGGGGGTCTCGCCTATTGTCAATTCTTACGTGGGACACCACACTAGTTCCCGGTAGTGGCTCAGTTTGAATTCCTTTTCTTGTAAGGTCCTCGAGTCATCGGCTGTTTTTCCTGTACATCGATGAGCCCGATCATTTCTTCGAGGTTCCACAAATGGTCTGAGATAGCTGCTGCCATTGCAGGAGAAACACGCAACGTCTGATGGATGCGGACAAAGTTGCAATACATGAAATGAACCGCGACCGCATATGCATGATTGTCTATTTTCTTTGAAAATCGATTGGTCAAGCGCGTAAAGCGTCGCATGTGCAATCGTAAGGTGAGGTTCTGGCGCTCGACATAGGACGTGCTAACGTGGAGCGGCTCGGGATTCCCCATTATCCTTATCCGCTCACAGCCGATGCACTCCGCAGGACTATAGCGCGTTTCAGTTTCGAGAGAAGATCCGTAAATCTTGTGCAGTTGGGCATAATCTACATCCATGCCGAATGCCCCTTCAACGGCCTGAAAGTATGCACGATGACCGTCCGTCGTGATTTGCACTCGTCCTTGGATTCGGCGGGCACAGTCTTGCATGAAATCCATTGCCCATGTTGCCCCGCGTCCTCCAACGAGATAGCTGACAACAAGTTTAGTGTCAGCATCAATGCCGACCCACGTCCAAACATCTCCCCAGCCAATTTCCTTTTTCTCTGGGCTTACGTTTTTAGCTTTCGCGCCGATATATGCCCATATCTCGTCGCATTGGAGGCGTCGAACGCGCACATCACGAACGTGCTCGTCATGGTACTTCATGCAGGCTTGTCCTAGATCGACAAGAAGCTTTGTGACCGTATTGCGAGCGATTCCGGTCATTCGCGAGGTGGAGCGTATACTGTTACCCTCGACTAATGCCGCCACAATCCGAGTGCGTTCTTGTTTGCTCAATGAATTCATATTGAGCATTATGCTTGAGTAGTACTTAAGTGTCAAGCATTTTGTTCAGTTTTATTTGATATTTTTTCCCGATCATGCTATTTACATCGTATGGTCAAATTTCGTACGGACAGCAGCAAAAATGTGGGGTATGGTGTCGCTCGGCTTACCATGCCGCCAAATTGTGTGTTACTATCATGGTCCGGGCGAAAACCATTTCTAGCCCACACTGCATCCAACCTTCCCAGGAGGATTGCATGGACTTGAACGTGAGGGCATTCCGAACGGTACAAGAGGCTCTCAGTGAACATCCCACCGAAATTAGCAAGAAAACCGCTTCTTCCCGGAAGGGTGGCCTGATTGGTGGCCCTGCGCGTGCCAAGACAATCAGCGCAGAGCGCCGCATAGAAATCGCTAAGAAAGCCAGCGCTGTGCGCTGGACAAAGCAGCCAACTACCCGATGAGAGGGAATAAATCGACATGCAATTAGGATGCTTAGATATGCCAAGGCAGGTTACGCCACCTTTTGACGGTGGAACCCTTGGAGCATTTTTCGGGGAGTCTGAGTCCGTTCGTATTAATCTTGTTCGCTCAGACGAGGAGCTTATCCGAAAACTGGTATCAATGCTAGACAATCAATTGCTGGCCGTGCTGGAAACTCGTTCAGTGGCAGAATTTGGAGAGACTCGGGCAGCAATATGGCCGAAGTACATTCGCGCTCGCCGCGCACTGGCGGATACGCTCAGCAACTTGGCTTCCGAAAGCGTTATGGAGGATATATCCAAATTATGCTTCGCGATGCTCAAGACAGACCTCCAGAAACAAAAAGGAGTTCGGTTCGGAGATAAACTCGCAGATCAAGCTATTTTCACGGTTTGGACGCTTGGCAAGATTAATACGTTGGCGCATGAGGTTAATCACGCCGGAGAACCTAGCGACAGAGATGCGGACCTGAAACTCAACTCGGAATATCAGGCGTGCTCATTGTGGGCCCAGTTCCATTTAGATGCCATAGTGGCAGCCATGAAATTCAAAAAGACAATCCCTGATGATGTCCAAGAGGTGATCTGCGACGGGCTGCGTACGGCTATAAATGTTCACGTCATTCTTCAGGAGGCGTTGGACCTGCGCGTTCCTAAAAAAGAACTGCCCCTCTTCGCTATGCTGCCATGGGATCAAGAGGACGAAGAACTGCTAGCTTCGTCGATGAAAGATATTAATGCCGATTTCTCTAAATCTGATTAACCAGGGGGAGATTTTCCTCTGCGAGCCCGACCCGAAAGATACTGTCGGTTCTGAGCGGGAGGGAGACCGCCCATGGGTTATTATGTCCATAGCGCCCTTACACAGGGGTAACTGCGTGGTAGGACTTCCCCTCTCAAGGCACACGGAGAAAGCTGTGGCCCACCTCATACAAGTTCCTGAGCGAGAAATAACAATGGACGGGAAAGACATCAATATGGACAGAGTAGCATTAACTGACCAAATTCGCGCCCGGGACAAAACGCGATTTAGGAGAAAGATTGGTCATATATCTCCACGCGCCATTAAAGCCATCCCGTTAGGACTCGATAGCCTTTTTGGGCGATAGCTCACCCCGCATTCCAAAAATAAAAATTTTCAAACTGAGCCACTACCCGCAGCCGCTCCAATCACGTCCTCCCCACTCGCCCTGCCAAATCGCCCTAGCCCGGACTTCTCACCACGTTTGGGCAATGCTGGAAGGGCGGGGCTTCAGCCCCGCCGAAATCGCGGTTCCCGCCCTCTATTTGTCCCGCACCCCGCGCAGCTTGGGGCTGCAAGCTGCGCGGGGTGCGGGAGTTGGAGATAATCAGTACGACCTTGCAACGGCGGGGCTAAAGCCCCGCCCTTCCGGGGTCGTGGTGAGAAATCCGGGCTAGGAATGACTTGGTAAGAAATGCCGATAAATATGATTCTAAATTCTGTATATGGAATTACATAGAAGCCCAAAGGCTAACCGGCCTCTAGCATCTATCGTGTTTATATTCAATGTAATCAGCCGTAACAAATGAAATTTGGCAATGGCCCTTGTTTTGCTTTCTTTTCTTACGAAGACTTTTAACGCAATCCCATTCCAAGTCGAAGCTGTCTGGGAGTTCAATTTCCTTAAGAGAGTGCGAATGAGGAGTTTGCTTTCAGGTTCAGTGTGCCGCAACCCTAGCTTCCCGAGTATTGTTCAGCCATTTGTCCCTGCAGATGATTGCTCCTCACACACAATGCCGACAGGTGGTCCTGAAATCGCCCAGAAACAGAATCGTTGGACTTCTTCTTGGCCACAGTTTCAGAAGAGCAGACGGATTTCTTCCTCGCCCGAGCGTTCGGGATACCCCAAAAACCCTAACTTCCGGTTTGTGCTCAGCCCGGTTTCGTTTTGGGGTTGGTGGCCCCGCCCGGCCGAAATCACGCAAGTCATTAATTTCAATAGCTTCTAGCGGAGGAGACTGGCATGACAAGAAAGAACATCCTGATTGCCGTGGTACTTTCGGGCGTTCTACTTTCTCTAAGTGCGGTTCCGGTCCATGGTCAGCAAGGGGCGAGCGCACAAATTTCAGGTGTTATCACGGACCCCAGTGGTGCCGTAGTGCCGAACGCGAAGGTAACGGCTACGCACATCGATACGGGGCTGGTTCGGACGACGCTCGGTGGGCCGGATGGAATTTATGTGCTTCCGAATCTCCCGGTGGGATCTTACAAACTCGAGGTGCAAGCCGGCGGTTTCAACACCTACGTCCAGACGGGAATTCTTCTTGAAGTCAGCAACATTGTGGCCATTGATGTCACGCTGCGCGTGGGGCAGACCAAACAGCAGGTGGAGGTGACGGCCAATGCCAGCATGATGGAAACTCAAACCACTTCCGTCGGACAGGTTATGGATGACCAGCGGATTCTCGACCTGCCTTTGAACGGCCGCCAAGCCACGGACCTCATCATGTTAATGGGCGGGGCAACGGACACCACGGACGGAAACGTGACGGACATCAAGACGAGCAAGAACTATTTCAGTTCCGATAGCATCTCGGTGGCCGGAGGGCAGTCCAGCGCGACGAGTTATCGCCTGGACGGCGGCACGCATATGGACAACTTCTCCAACATTAATCTCCCCTTCCCCTTCCCGGATGCCATTCAAGAATTCAGCGTTCAGACCAGCAGTCTTACGGCGCAGTGGGGGCTTCACCCCGGAGCCCAGGTGGAGGTCGTAACCAAATCCGGCACCAATCGGATTCACGGGGATGCGTTTGAATTCGTGCGCAACGGAGACTTCAATGCCCGGGATTTTTTTGCGCCTACGCAGGACACCCTGAAACGAAACCAATTCGGCGGTACAATCGGCGGACCGATCAAAAAGGACAAGGTCTTCGGCTTTTTCGGCTACCAGGGAACGCGCATACGAACCGCTCCACCTTCCTCGATCACTTTCGTGCCCACTCAGGCCGTGCTGAATGGAGACTGGAGCCAGATTGAATCCGCCTCCTGCCAGTCGAGCGGCGTGGCGCGCACCATCATGAACCCCGCAACCGGTACGCCGTTCGCCAATGATTTCGTCAGTCCTACGCTGTACAATCAGCAGGCGCTGAACCTGCTCAAATACGTTCCCAGCACCAGTAATCCCTGCGGGGAGATTACCTACGCCATTCCCGAGCCCCAGAGGGAAGACCAGTACATCGGTCGAGTGGACTGGAACCCGAGCGCGAAGAACAGTTTCTTTGGCCGGTATTTTTTCGCGGATTACAAGAGTCCCGCCGCTTTTGATAACAACTTCCTGCTGACCACCCAGCGCGGAGTTCTTGACCGCAGCCAGGCAGCTACCGTGGGGGACACTTATTCGATTACCCCCAACACGCTCAATACCGCCCACCTGGCATGGACACGTCTCGCCATCACGCGCGGAGCCGCCCCGGACATGAAAAACCTGGGGGATTTTGGCGTGAATATCTTTCAGTCCACCCCCAATGCCATCAATCTGGCGATTAATGGATATTTCGGCATCGGCTGCGGCACCTGCGCCAACGCCCTTTTCAAAAACAATGTGGCGGAGTTTTCGGACGACGTGGATATCATCCGGGGCAAGCATCACATGTCACTGGGCGGGGATTGGATCCACTACGAGTACCCCTATCAGAATACCGCCTATGCCAACGGCGGGTTTACCTTCAGCGGGATATTCACCAACGATGGACTGCTGGATTATCTTCTGGGGACGGCCAGCTATTATGACCAGGGGAACCCCACGCAGTTTAACGGCCGCCAGAACTACCTGGGATTCTATTTCAACGATAACATTCAGATGAGCAAACGGCTTAACCTGAATCTGGGGTTACGGTGGGAACCCAATCTGTCCGTAACCGATACGCACAACGCGGTAGATCATTTTTCCTTGAACGCGTTCATCGCCGGAACCCATAGCACCCAGTTCCTCAACGCTCCGCCCGGCTTATCCTACCCGGGCGATCCCGGCATCCCACGAGGGTACGTGAACAACGACTGGGCGGCCCTGGAGCCCCGGCTGGGGATCGTCTGGAACCCCACCGGAAGCGGCCGCCAAGTCATTCGCGCCGGCGTTGGCCTGTTCTATGACACCATACCGACGGCCTACTTCGAGGACCAGACGCAGGGCGCTCCCTGGGGAAGCGTGATCAATTTGATTAATCCGCCGGGAGGCCTGACCAATCCTTGGCAGGGACAAACCGGCGGCAACCCCTTTCCCCTACCCTATCCCCCCGGCAAGAATGCGGTTTTCCCCTCGGGAAGCAGTTACTATGATTACCCCTTGGATTCGCCTCCGATGTCCTCGTACGAGTGGGATCTTAGCTACCAGCTCCAGTTGACGAGCAACTGGTTGTTGGCGGCGAATTATATCGGCACCAAGACCACCCATATCTGGACGGGAGAAGATATCAATCCCAATTCCCCCCAGGGACGGTTTCTCGCGCTCATCAATCCCGTCACCGGCGCCCAACTCTCCGATATCTATCATCTCGATGCCGGTTCGAATTCCGAATATGAGGCGCTGATGCTGAAAGCCCAGCATCGGTTCAGCAGCCACTACACCATCTTGGGAAACTATACCTACTCGCACTGCATCAGCGAAACTGATTTCCAGGGCGATATGGGCGGTCCCTACACGCAAATGCCCTTTGATCGAAACGCGGACCGTGGCAACTGCGGCTTTGACATCCGCCAAATCTTTAATTTAACCTTTATTGCTCAGGCACCGCGGTTTGCCAATCCGTGGACCAACAGGCTGCTGGGCAATTGGCAGCTATCGCCGATTGTTGCCCTCCACACGGGAACTTGGTTTTATCCTCTCGACGGCTTCGATAATTCCAATTCCGGGATTGGACTGGATCGTCCCGACGCGGTTGGCCCCCCTTATATCAAGAGCACCACGGGGGCGCTCCAGTGGCTTAACCCCTATTCTTTCCCCATAAGCCCGGCCGGCACGTTTGGCAACGCGGGGAGGGATGCGCTGGAGGCGCCCGGCTATGTTGATGTGGACGCCGCAGTGACCCGCTCCTTTAACGTCACGGAGCACCAGCGCGTGGAGCTGCGGTTCGAGTTCTTTAACCTGCTGAACCACCCCAATTTCCAGGCCCCGGATGCCACCGTGACGGATGCGACGTTCGGCGAAATACTGAGCGACGTCAGCCCGCGCATCCTCCAGTTTGCGATGAAGTATACGTTTTGACGTGGATCGGCGCTTCCGCTCCGACGCTCGCAGCCGCCTGCGGCAGTCACCGCCGAGCCTGCAATTGCCCCGTGATTGTGGCTTGGCGGTGGACCGGTGGGTGAAAGACCTCCTCCGTTTCCGCTTGTCACATCCGCCAGGGTGCGGCAATAGTCCGATCTCAAAGGAGTTTCCGCGAGGGCATCCGGCATTGGTCAAACTTCTACTGCCCCCCCGGCAGAGTCGCGGGGTCTCCCTGGGGCGCTAGGCCGGATTTCTCACCAGCCTGAAACTTTGGGGGGCTGCCGGAAGGGCGGGGCTTCAGCCCCGCCGAAGTCGCGGCTCCAACCCTTGTCCGTCCCGTGCCCCTCGCAGCTTGCAGCCGCAAGCTGCGAGGGGCACGGGACACGAGAATAATCAGAAAGGCCCTCTAACGGCGGGGCTGAAGCCCCGCCCTTCCAAAATCGTGGTGAGAAATGCGGGCTAGGCTTGGCGTTCGTCCTTGGGCCGAAAAACCTGCGTCAGGATCACCCCGATGGACACCAGGACAATCCCTGCCAGCATCAGCCCATTGAGGAATTCGTGCAGGAAGAAGTGCGCAAACAAGGTCGCCACCAAGGGCGTAAGCGAGGAAAACGCATACACCCGCGCCACGGCCATCAGGCGTAGCGCGGTGAACATGCAATAAATAGCGAGCACACCGGAAAGCACGCCGCTGGCCAGAAGGGCCGCCAAGGCGCGCCACGGCGCCGCGTGCAAAGTGGGAAGCCGCCCGGCAATAACCAAGCCGGCGAAGGCGATTGCCACACTGGTGATAAACTGAAGAAAAATGGCGACCGACTGGTGCGCGCCGCGCAGTTGGCCATCGCGCCACAGCACGCCGGAGATTCCATAGGTCAATGCCGTAGTAAGTGCAAGCGGGATAGCCCAGTACCAATGCGGCGAAATCGGCTGCCCGTGTGACTGGCCGAACGAAAGACCTACCAAGCCCACAAAGATCAGTAGCACGCCGGCGAGAGCGTAGCGGTGAATCCGCTCGCCGAGAAATATCCAAGCGATCAGCGTCCCCCAGATGACGTAAGTTTCCTGAACGGGTACGGTGATGGTCACCCCTCCGAAGTGCATCGCCAGGTAGTACAAGAAGAGCCCAAAAGTCGAGATGACGCCCGCCGCCACAAAAGCAAGAATGGGGCGCAAGCCGATATATTGCCGCGAGCCGGGGCGCAACTGGTTGAGCGTGCGGTGCTTCACCATCAAGATGATGCCCAGCGCCAGACTTGGCAATCCCCGCATGACCGGGCCGATAAAGGGATCGGCAACCTTTACCGCCGCGTCGTCGAATATATTGGCCGATGCATAGCCCAGAACAGTACCGAGCGCCCAGGGCTCGCCGCGGCGGCGCACGTTGGTAGATGGGGCAGCTTCCATGTACACCCGTTGCAAAGAGGATGCGATTCAAGGATAAAGCAGCGATTATATCTGCTGGTTGAGGAATTTGGGCAAGTTAAATCGCAAAACCACTCGCCTCCCTGTCGCTCAACCTTTGACAATCTTATGACAATTTGGCGTCTTGAGCTATCGGCCGCGAAGTGCTAAATTTGAAGTGGAAACAAAACCTTCGGGGCAGGGTGAGGATTTGCGGCTCGAAGTAGCGTCCGCATCTCCAATTCCCGATCGGCGGTAAAGCCCGCGAGGGGCGAGAAGAGCAGTGTTAAGTGGATAGTGGCTAGTGGATAGTAGAACGCGACTCGTTACTATCCACTTACCACTATCCACTAGCAACTGTTCTTCCGCCCCAGGATCCGGTGAAACTCCGGGGCCGACGGTAAAGTCCGGATGAAAGAAGGTTAGGGCCGGTCTACGTTTAGCGGACAATGCTGCTCTCGTTATGAGCGGAGGCGGCTGTCCGTACGTGCATCTGCCTACGCCGGTCGTCCCTCCTCCTGCCCCGCCATGAGGCGATCTCCTTGGAAGCCACAACGGAACGATATCCTGTTTGGTTCGCGCCACTCGTTTGCGCGACCCTCTGCAGCTTGCTCAGCCTTTCCCTGACTCCGTGCACACTCCGCGCGCAAAGTTGGAACAGCCATCTCGAAGGACTCATTACCGACCCAAGCGGTGCGGTAATCCCGCGGTCGCAGGTGACGCTGAAAAACAATGCCTCGGAGCAAGTCCGTCACACCCAAACCGATCAGCAGGGCTTTTACACCTTCCCCCTTTTGTCTGTGGGTGTATACGATTTGACGGTAGCGGCCCCCGGATTTGCCACCCGCACCGTGCGAGGCCTTTCTCTGCAAGTCGGGCAGCCCGCTCGCGTCGATCTGACGCTCCAGCTCCCGCGCGGGCAGGCCGTAACGCAAGTGGAGGCTCGCCCGCCGCTCGTCCAGGCAGCTTCGCCGGCCATAGGCGACGAGATTTCAAACCAGCGGGTCAGTTCCCTGCCCCTGAATGGCCGCCAGTTCTCGCAACTCGCCTTGCTGGCGGCAGGCGCGGTCCCGCCCTATCCCAATAGCGCCACCCAGCAATTCAATACTCCCGGGCTGGGACTGGGTTTTTCAGTTGACGGGCAGCGGTCAGAGCGCAACAACTTCTCGTTGGATGGCATAACGTTGATCGAGCCGTTTGCCTACAGCCTGACGGTGAGCCCCTCGGCAGATGCCATCCGGGAGTTCCGCGTGGTGGAGAACTCCTACTCCGCCGACCAGGGCATGGTGTCAGGCGCTCAGGTCAATATTGTCAGCCGGTCGGGATCCAACCGCTTCTCAGGCACTGCCTACGAGTTTGTTCGTAACAGCGCGCTCGACGCGAAAAACTTTTTCGATGACCCCACGCTCTCGATTCCACCCTATCGGCAAAATCAATTTGGGACGAGCTTCGGAGGGCCCATCCGCCGCGACCGAACCTTCTTTTTTGCCCAGTACGAAGGTTTCCAGATTCGGCAAAGCCTTACAAACACGACATTGCTACCCACTGCGGCAGAGCGTGCAGGCGACTTTGACGGAACCAACCCTGCCACCGGCCAAGCTTTCCCCGCCATCCTGAATCCTTCCACCGGTCAGCCTTTCTCCGGCAATCAGATTTCTCCGCCCGATCTGAACACCGTCTCCCTTGCGGTTTTGGCCCGCGTCCCTTTGCCCAATCGGACCCATGCCCCGGTGGGCGCGGACAACAGCATTGACACCGGCCCGCACAGTTTAAAAGCCAATCAATTCACCGCGCGGCTTGATCACCAATTGAATCCGCAAGAGGGACTCTTCGGACGCCTGCTAATTTCTCGCGATACGCAGACGATACCCTTCGTGCCCGATGGTTTTGCCAATAATCCGCCCGCACCGCCGGGATTCGGCGACGATGTACAGGACTCCGGGGTCAATCTGGCGCTGGGCCTCACGTCCCTGTTTCGCCCCACGCTCATCAACGATTTCCGCTTCGGATACTCCTACTTCTACGGAACCAAGCAGGGCCAGAATATTCACAGCGGCTTTTTGCAAACGCTCAACATCACTCGCGCCCCCGGCTCAACCAACGACGGCATCCCGGCGATCGACGTTCCGGGGTACGCGGACATGGGCGACAGCGACATCTTCCAGCCGGAGGATCGCAAGAACCACACCTTCCAGTTCACCGATAGCCTGGTGTGGGTCAAAGGACGGCACACGCTTCAGCTTGGCGGAGATTTGCGAAGGCTGCGGCTCTTTTACCTGGTGGAAGATTTTGGCCAAGGGGTTTTTCAGTTCGATGATGGCGGCAGCTCTGTTTCGGGGACAGCTTTCTCGGATTTTCTCCTGGGGCGGCCATTCCTTTCCTACGCGCAAGCGGGAAATTCCGGCGGCAACGATCGCCTCGATTATCTGGGCGCCTACTTCACGGACGAGTTTCATGCCTCACCCCGCCTCAGCCTTACTTACGGCCTGCGCAACGAGTTCTACACCCCTCCGGTCAACATTGACGGGCGCGCCTCCATTCTCGATCCCACAGACGCCGAGCGGTTCATCGTGCTCAACAATCGCGGACAGGCCGCCGCATTGACGGCGAACCCTTTTATCCAGCAGCTCAGTTCTCTCTATGGCTTGCAATTCATCACGTCACAAAAAGCCGGCTTACCCAATTCGCTCATCAAGCCTGACTGGAGCAATTGGGCGCCGCGCTTCGGCTTTGCTTACGACCTCACCGGCGATGGAAAAAACGCGCTTCGCGGCGGCGTGGGTGTTTTCAACTCCCTGATGGAACTTGACTACACGGCGGAGACACGCTTGAGCGCGCCTTTGACCGAGTTCCTTCTGGGCCTGGATTTGTGCCGCTTCTATGGCCCCGGGGCTTGCGGGCAGGCTTATGCTCCTTCTATTCTCACGTATCAACTCGGGTATACCCTCGGCAATCAAGAACCCACCGCCATCTCTTCGCCACCCGACATTCGCAACGGCTACGTTTATGAGTGGAGCCTTTCCTACGAGCATGCTCTCACGCCCAATACCGTTCTCTCCTTGAGCTATACGGGGTCCGATGGACACAAACTTCCGCGCCGCAGTCTTCAGAACCAGGGCGTCCCAAACTTGCCCGGAGAACGGCTGGGCTATCATCCGCAACCGGGCTCCAATCAATTCGTTCGCGCCACGGATGTTAACTCAAACTATAACGCTCTCGTCGCTCGCCTGGAGCGCCGCTTTTCCGGCGGCCTCTCCTTTGTTGCCGGGTACACCTACGCTAAATCCCTGGACGCCGCATCGGGACTGGATGGCACCGACCAGCCGCAGGATAATTACAATATGCGAGCCGAATACGGGCTCTCCGATTTCGACATGCGGCAGCGCGTTACCTTCTCGGGGGTTTGGCAGTTGCCTTTCGGGCCCGGCAGCAGATGGGTAAAATCGGGCGTTCCCAGTCATTTCCTGGGCGGGTGGCAAATCGCAAATATCCTCACGCTCCAGACCGGCCAACCGCTTACTGCCGTCCTTGCGACCGCCCTGAGTGGAACACAGTCGAATGGGACCGATCGTCCTGACCTGATCGCCGACTCCAACCTGCCCAGTACCCAGCGCGAACCCTACCACTGGTTCAACACCAGCGCCTTCGCCCCCCCTCCCCTTTTCACTGACGCCCAAGGTGCATACAGCATCCCGGGGAATGAAGCGCGCAATGTCATTACCGGCCCTGGACTCGCAACCTTTGACGCCAACCTGGAGCGCCACCTCCGCCTCACCGAAAAACTCAACCTGGTTTTCCGCACCGAGTTCTTCAACCTCACCAATCATCCGAATTTCAACCGTCCCGGCTTAATCCTTGGAACATCACAATTTGGCGAAATCAGTTCGGCCGACAATTCCCGGCAGATTCAATTCTCACTTCGCCTGAATTGGTGATGATTCCTGCGCCCTGAGCGCACGGCGCGAGCGTAGCGCCGACCTCCGTCGTTGAGGTCTGCGCTACACTTCCCTGTTGATGTGGCCAACATCGCGGTCAGAGGCACTCCCGGGATTGCTTCGCGCAATTTGGGTGCGCGGGAGTGAGCAGCGAGCACTCCTTCACATCCACCACACCTAGGGAACCGAATTCCGCCTCTCGCTGGTCCGCCAGCACGGTGGCTCGCAACTTGCTTTCCGGGCAGCGCACAAAGCGCTTCTGAAGGCCCGGTCCCCATCTCCAAATCGAGTACCCGGCGACGGTCCAACACACGACGACGCCCACCAGCGCTAACTTTATGAGAATAGTCATCGAAGTCACTCCCGTGCAAGGGACGGAGTCGCAGCCGCGAGGGAGCCTAAGAGGGGCGAGGGTATGCCCCATTATGACAAAAAGCAAGCTCTTTACACGGATGGACGGAATCGAGGAGCTAGTGTGGTGTCCCACGTAAGAATTGACAATAGGCGAGACCCCCTCACCCGGCCCGCCCCGGCTGGCGATTACGCCGGATGCGCGCCACCCTCTCCCCCAAAGGGGCGAGGGCAATAA
>JBEKQO010000226.1:0-14007 GCA_049519635.1 Terriglobia bacterium
TAGCATCCCACCGCCGGGATGCCCTGGAATTACCGGCAGGCACTGCAACAGACTGGTACAAGTAAGCATCCCGCTTAGGCCCCCCTTGCAGTAGAATGCCTTCCGTCTGGCCGAAAACGATCCTCTTCGGCCACAGCGGAGCGTTACTTGGAAATGGGCGTAAAACGGGCCTCCCGTAAGTCGAAATCGCCAAAGGTTTTTGGCCACCCCCCTCGCCGGCTCAAAACACCGTTCCGGGCAGGCCTCCACGCCCGCGTTTCTACCCAGGATCAGCAGACCATCCCCATGCAGACCCGGGCCCTGCGGGAATACGCCACTCGCCGAGGTTGGACGATCACTGTGCAGGTGAAAGAAATCGGCTCGGGCGCTTCTCAGCGGGAGCGGCGAGAGCACCTGCTGGAAGCGGCACGTCGCCGGGAGATCGACGTGGTGTTAGTCTGGCGGCTCGACCGTTGGGGCCGATCGGTCACTGACCTGCTGGCGACCCTCAAGGAACTGGAGCATCTGGGAGTCGGTTTCGTGTCGCTGACGGAAGCGCTGGATCTGACCACGGCCGCCGGTCGAGCCATGGCCGGCTTGCTGGCAGTCTTTGCCGAATTCGAAAGGGAGATCCTCCGCGAACGAGTCCGCGCGGGCTTGGCCCACGCCCGCCAGAACGGCCAACGTCTAGGGCGACCCGCTACGGCAGGTCTCCATGCTGATAAGATCCGGAAGCTCTACCGCGCAGGCACGAGTAAATCCGAAATCGCACGCCGGTTGCAAATCGGGCGCACGTCCGTGCGCCGTATCCTAGCCACCAAAAGGACAGACAATGGGAAGACAGATCATATTTCACATGCTTCCGGATGATCGCACAGCGTTTCTTCGCTTCGTTCAGCAACGCGATCCCGTAATCCTAACTGACTTCACGGCTGATTCTGACGATGTCCAACCGGTTGATCTTGGTGAGCGCAGCACCAAGGGTAGAGATTGTCTGTGCCTTTGGAACAAGGCTCTGCTTCCATTTCTGAAGCGGAAGTACGTGCCGGAATCCAATCGTGGTCCTTATTACCGAATTGATAGCTCACTCCCTATCTTGGAATTCTCCCTGCCAATTCAAACTGTGTGGGACGGAAGGCCTTCGCTCAATCAGGGGCGCCTTTACGCTTACGCATGCCAAGATCACACCGCCTTGCAGATTTGGTACGAAGCACTGGCACGATGGGTAAGAAAGAACTTCACGAAGAACCCCGTCACTTGGATGTCCGGGTACGTCGGCCCCGCCGCCTATCGTTGGTATCAAAGTGGCGGACTCCTCTTGCCCTTTCTATCGCCCCCGGCAAACGAAGAATGGCGAGCACGCATCCACGCTCAACATCTGACGAACTGAGCGGGCCGTTGGCTGCGCGCGCTTGTGCAGCCTAGCCGAAAGGACACAAATGACTGCGCGATCGAGTAACCCCTTGAAGATTGGCTTGACGCCCGGCGGCGGATGGGCCGCTCACCTGAAGCCGCGATTCCCAGAGTGGAATTCAGGTCCACGGAAACAAATATACCCTCGGAATGACCATCCGTATCATTACACCGGATTAAAATCCGGAATCATAATTACCTGCGTTGTCTTTCACGCGATGCTTGCATTGCTTGGTCCTTGGCAGGGCTCGTCATTTGCTCAGGAAGGATCATCGACGGAATCGAAGTCTCAGACCGCTCCATCTCCGCAGGAGAAAAGCGCCACCTCACAAGACCAAAATCCGACCAAACTAGAAGCTGCCGCCGAGGCAAAGTCGAGCGGAGGCGAGCACTTGTCCAAAAAAGAAGTATCGACGTTGCCGCTCAATAAACGCGACTTCAGCCAATTACTCTTGCTGGCCGCCGGCACCATGACCGACACCAACGGCGCCGCCAACTTCACCCAGCAGTTTGCGGTGAACGGCCAGCGGGGTGTGACCACCGTCTTCGCCATGGATGGGATTGACACCACCGACCCGGAGATGGGCGGGGCGACCTTCTCAAATTTCAACGTCGACGCCATCCAGGAGGTCCGCTCCAGTTCGGGCGTTATGCCGGCGGAAATCGGCCACGGCGCTGCGGGTTTTACGGAGATCATCACCCGCTCGGGGACGGACGATATCCACGGTTCCGTCTTCGAGTTCTTGCGCAATTCGGCGCTCGATGCGCGCAACTTCTTTGACGAGCGCAGACCGGTGAGTCCCGGCCGCCTCCCGCACTTTGTGCGAAACGAATTTGGCTTCACGGTGGGCGGTCCCTTCGTCCTCCCCGGGATCTACGACGGCCGCAAGCGAACTTATTTCTTCGGGCAATTCCAGGGATTCCGCCAGGTGCTCGGGACCACTCAGGTGATTTCAGTCCCTTCCCTGCAGGAACGCCAAGGTGTGGATACTACTGCGTTCCCGGGCGATACCTTGCTGGTCCCTGTTAACTCACAGATCCGCTCCGTGTTGGCTCGATATCCCGTCCCTAACGATCCCCAAGGACCGTTCGGGAACCGCACCTACGCGACCTCCGCCCCCGTCCCGACCGTGACCAATCAGTTCTCGTTCCGGATTGACCATCGAATTTCCGACTTATCGCAATTCTCTGCGCGCTTCAGCTTGGACCAGGTCAATGGTCCCTTGACCAATCCGGATCAGACGGCCATTGATTCCAGTTTCGCCACGCGTTTTTTCGATCACCAACGGAATGGCGGATTTCACTACACGCGCACCATAAGCCCGCGATTCATTTCCGCGACCACCGTAGGAGTGGAACGAAGCACGCCGTTCTTCCCCTCCATCAACAGCACGCAGCCGGGCCTGGTGTTTAACGATGGGCTTTACGAATCCTTCAACAGCGGCGCTGGGACCATGATCGGCGTGTATACCTCATTAATTCAAGCCCGCCAATCCTTTTCCCTCGTTCACGGGACACATGCGATGAAGTGGGGGTTTGAAAGCCGCTTCAACCGTGACAGCGGGGCCTTTGACCCCAGCCCCAATGGCATTTATTCCTTCGGTGGGGGCACGGCCTATGCGCAGGCCGCCATCTCTTCCGTGAGTGGAGAACATGATATCCCGGCGGGTGCCCCGCTCCCGGATACGCTCAGCGCCTTTCTGACGGGTACACCTTTCAGTTATACGATCACCGTTGCCCCCAAGAATTTTCCGCAGGGGAACCACGTGGGGGAAATTGCGGCGCGGCGCGCGGCTTACAATTTCTATTTTCAGGATGCTTGGAAGATCACGCCTAGACTCAGCCTTAATTACGGATTACGTTACGAGGTCAACTCCCGGATCGCCGAAGCTCACCACCTCACAGCGGGCTTCAATATCGTAAATTCGCAGGGTGCGCCAGCGTTCCCTTGGGAGACGGGCGCAACGATCCAGTACGTGGCCAACCCTCAGCCTCCGTATAGCAAGGACTGGCGGGGATGGGGACCGCGGGTTGGTCTCGATTGGCAGGTTACGGACCGCACCGTCTGGCACGCGGGCGGCGCCATTTCCACCATCCTGACCAATCTCTGGCAAAACAACTTCTTGACCGGCGGCCTCCCCTATGTCGTGGCGCCGCTGGTTACCGCTCAGCCGAACGTCACCATCCCCTTTGCCAATTCTGTCACGGGGGTCGCGTTGCCTCCCATTTACACCGTGGGTGGCGAGCAAATCTACGCCCAGGGCCCGTCCACTGCCGTCCCGCCGAATACCCAGCTCGATATGATGCGATTCCAGCGCGACCTGACGGCGCTCACGCCTGGCCACCAGCTCCAGTTGTTGGGGGCCAACGCCATTTCCCAGGATTTCCGCAATGGGTACATCGGGACCTATACGGCGGGCTTCGACCACAAGTTCGGCGATGTGAAGCTGAGCGCTTCTTACGTGGCAACGGCGGGAATTCATCTATCAGCCATGCAGGTGATTAACGGATTCAACGGCGCCACCCCGGCGTTTGCCCCCTTCTTGCAAACCGATTCCAGCGGCAACGTTCTCGCTGGGTATGGGCCATCCTATCTTATCGCCACGCGATCGCACTCCACTTACCACGCGTTGCAGACGGGTGTGGAAAAGACCTCGCTCCGCGCGGGTTTGGGTTTGCAGGCCAGCTATACCTACAGCAAATCGCTCGACGATACCAGCGCCGTACTGGGCGGCCTATTCGGGAGTTCGGGTCCGGTTCTGCAAACCTACCCCCAAGACCCGCGCCATCCGGGACTCGAGAAAGGCCCCTCCACATTTGACACCACGCAGGTTTTCACGCTGAGCATGATTCAATCCCTGCCGTTTGACCGTGCCAGTTTTCTGCAGCCCGTCAGCAGGAAGGTGACCTCGGGCTGGCAGATCCTGAATATCACCACGCTCACCAGTGGTCCTCCCTTCGGAGTGTACTCTGGCATCCAGCAGACCGGCATGGGTTCGGGGGGGGCCGATCGCCCAGACCAGATCGGCCGGCCCGTCTTTTCCACCAGCCGCGCGGTGCGCGAAGATTACTTCGGAGAGGGTAGCAACAACGCTGACTTCTTCCAGATTCCCATCGGCGTTCCCGGCGGCACCGGGCCCAACCAGGGTGTATTCGGGACCCTCGGACGCAACACCTTCCGTGCACCTGGATTCCACGATTTGGATTTTTCCTTGACTAAAGACACGAGCTTCGGTCAACGCGCCAACACCGAAGCCGCAGTCCTGCAATTTCGCGCCGAGTTTTTCAACCTTTTCAATTTGGTCAATTTCGGTCTTCCCTTGAATGTCATCCGAGGGAGCGGCTTCGGAATCATTAACAAGACCGCCGGCACCTCCCGCCAGATCCAGTTCTCGCTTCGGCTGATTTTTTAGTGGGGGTTTCCCCCTTGATTGGCAAGGCGGGCTTACGCTACGGTGCGCCCTCGTCGTCTAGCGTCTTCAGGAACACATCGCGGAGCATCTCCATATCGCGATCGGCCTTGTTTTCCTTGAGTTGCTCAAACCGCCGGCGTGCCTGTTGAGCTTCGGCGTTACGCCCCTCCTGATCGTAAAGGGACGCCAGACGATACCAAGCTTCCGCCAGAGCTGAATCCAGTCGCACCGCATTTTCCAAATCAGCCGTGGCGGCAGCGCGGTCGCCCATCCTTTGGTGGGCCTTGCTCTGAGCGAGGTAGCACAGGCTACAGGTGGGAATCGACCGCTCCGCAAGTGCGAGATCTCTGAGGATGACTTGGTAATCCTTGGATTGTTGTTTCAGGAGCGCCGCGGCATGGATGTAGTAAAGATAAGGGAAGGGGTCCGGGTCGCTCAACCCTTGGGAGGCAACCTGGACCGCCTCGTCAACGTTGCCTTGCATGGTGAGGGCGAAGGCCAGCAAGACCCGCGCGGGTGAGAAATCGGGGTGGAGAGCAAGCACGGCGTGACAGGTTGCAATTGCTTGGGCGTTCTGCCCTCCTAGTAATCGCGCCAAACTGAGTCCAAGGAGGATGAAGGGGGAGTCTTTCTGGAAGCTGCCGGCTTTCTCGAAGACCTCTTCGGCAGGCTGGTACTTCCGCGCGCGGATGTAATCGAGCCCCAGATCCAGGGCGTAGTTTTCCTCCTGGGGGGCGGCGGCAAACGCGGCGGCAAGGTCCTGTTCACCTTCCGCGTTCTGGCCGAGCGCCAACTCAATCTTGCCGCGCAGATACGTGCGGGCCACTTCTTGGGGCCGCGAGGCACGCGGGGCTTTCTGGATGGTGGCGAGCGCCGCCGGGTATTTCCGCAGGGCGAGGTCTGCCAAGGCGAGGTTGTAGGAGCCTTCAAACAGCCCGGGGTAATCCGTCACGCACCGTCCGAATACGTCTGCCGCTTCCGGGAACAGATCGTGTTGGGCGAAGTCTACACCTATGCGCAGGAGCGCATCGGCGGACACTTTTGGCTCCGCGAGGAACATCGGCACGAGCGTCCGGGCGGTGTCCGGATTCCCCTTCGCCAGTGCATCCTCGATTTGCCCCTCGAGCGTTGGGGAAGGAATGCGGGCGATTGGCGCTCCTTCTGTCTGCGCCCCGGCAACTAGCCGCGGCAAAAGCGGCAGGAGCGGGCCGTTCCGCGCCCATTCTTCCGGAGCCATGATGAACGAGAGCAAAGGAACAATGAGCAGAGCCCGGAGCCACCTCCTGTGGCGTCGGTTTACCCAGACCGCGGTCTTCATCTCGGGTCGATTTTGCCATGTCCGCGTCAGGTTTGCACCGGTATATTGCGTTGTGGCCAAGCTCCCCGGCGCTTTCTTTTCTGGGGACACCCGCAGAGTTGCAGTCTCAGGAACAGGAGGTCCGGCGGCGCATTTCCGGACAGTTGCTGTTCCCTTAACCCGGACTTCTCACCACGTTTGGACGATGCTGGAAGGGCGGGGCTTCAGCCCCGCCGAAACCGCGGCTCCCGCCCTCTATTCGTTCCGCACCCCGCGCAGCTTGCGGCTGCAAGCTGCGCGGGGTGCGGAACTTGGAAATAATTAGGACGGCCTTGCCGGCGGGGCTAAAGCCCCGCCCTTCCAGAATCGTGGTGAGAAATCCGGGTTAAGCTGACCGTTCTATAACCCCCTCACGTGCAATCCTGCATACACCCGGCAAGAGGCGGTACAGGGCAGCGGGAAAGGTCCTTCGCGGCTATGCTTTCTTGGACATATACGCCAGCGTCTGCGCAAGCGAAACCTCGTCATTCATGGAAGGCGCGAATTCGAGGCCAAAAACGCCCTGGTAGCCAAGTTGCTCGATCTGGTCCAGAACGAAAGGATAGTTCGTCTCGCCCTTGAACACCTCATGCCGTCCCGGCACGCCCGCCGAGTGGAAGTGTCCAATGACGTCGATATTGCGCTTGATGTGATTGACGAGGTCGCCTTCCATAATCTGCATGTGATAACAATCGAAGAGGATTCGCAGGCGTTGGGAACCGATTCTCCGGCAGATCTCGGCGCCCAGATCGCTGCTGGTTAGCCAGTGGTCGGGATGGTCGTACTTGTCGTTCAAGGGTTCCAGGAGCAGGGTCACGCCGGCCTTCTCCGCCATATCGACCACCGGCTTCGTCCATTCGATAACCGACTCCAGCATCTGCTGGTCAGTCAGGTCCGGCACCCGATTGCCCGTCAGGAAAATCGTGTTGGGAATCTGCGCCTCTTTCGTGTAATGGAGGGTCATCCGCGCCCGCTCGAGCCATGCGTCCTGGCTCTTGCGCGGATCCGTCAGGCCGCTGCCCACCGAGCCGTCCGGCGCGTTGATGACCGTATTGGTGATGGTGACGCCGTTGGTTTGCGCCAGCTTGGCCAACTGGTCGGGAGGACCTTTGAAAATACTATCCACCCACCAGATCTCGACGTTCTTAAACCCCAGGCGAGCCGCGGTCTTCACGCGATCCTCAAACGGCAGGCTGGTCAAAGCCATTTCCAAACATAGACCTAGTTCCATAGCCAATCCTCCTCACCCTGACCCGAATAGTAATAAAGATGTCCCCAGGCGGGTCTCCCCGCCCTGAACTTAACGAAACAGGCGCCGCAGGACCGTATTAATTCCGAGCGCAATAGCGTTGCAATCTTCATCCGAATAGTTATAGTTAATTTCAATATGGATGGACCTCCCCAGCAGATCGAGCGTGCGGGGGCACATATCCCGGGAATACTTCGGCAGTTCGGCCGGCGGCACCGCACTCCACGGCAGCCCGTCATTGGCCACACTCTTTTTGTCCAGGATATGGTCCCAATAGGTGTAGATATGCCAGTCGCGCACCTTGGAATCGTACACCCCGCCCGCCGGGACGCCTTCGGCGTGCAGGGCGTCGATGGCCTGGCGAGTCACATCGGCGTTGGGCAGGAACAGGATCAGGCAGATGGCGGTGTCGCCTTGCTCGTCGGTCAGGCGGCGGAATTGGACGTGCTGGGACTTGTCGATCCCGTCCTTGATCAATCTCTTGGCTCGCCGGTAAGCGGCCAGTATGGTGTCGGTCTTGCGAATCTGCGCCAAGGCGACTGCCCCTTCCAACTCACTCATGCGGTAGTTTTCGCCGGCAAACAGTTCACCTTCCCGCCGCTCGTGCGCATAGCGGTCCGGCCGCCAGCATGCCGCCGTGTCATGCCAACTCTGGGCGCGGGTGTAAAGCCACTCGTCATCGGTGGTCACAAAGCCCCCCTCGCCGCTGACGATCACCTTGTAATAATCGAAGCTGAAGCAGCCGATCGTACCCAGGCTTCCGAGACGCCGGCCCTGGAAAGAACCGCCCCCAGCTTGCGCCACATCTTCCAACAGGGGCAACCCCCGGCGTTTCGCCAAGTCGAGCAGGGCATCCATTTGGGCCGGGGCGCCACGCATGTGCACGGCGGCTATGGCCTTGGTACGGGGTGTAATGGCTCGTTCCACAGCCTCCGTTTCGAGAGTAAGAGAATCGTCAACTTCCACAATAACCGGGACGGCATTGGCGGCCACCACCGTCGCGGCGGTAGCGAAAAATGTGTAGGCGGGGACAATCACCTCGTCGCCGGCGCCGATGCCCAGCGCCCGATAGGCTGCCACCAGCGCCGAGGTGCAGGAGTTGACGGCCAGACAATGCTTTACCCCGATGAGTTCCGCCATGGCTTGCTCGGCTTCCGCCACCCTGCTCGGCTTGGGATTGTAATAGCGGAAGAGATGCGGTCCCAGAATATTGGCGTCGCTCGCCAGAACCGCCTTGATCTTCTCTTTGTTCCCGGGACTGAAGTCCCACATGTCAATGATCTCCCAGAGTTCCTCGCGGCCGATCTTGGTGGGATACGGTCCGAGTTTGGGTACGGCCTTGGTGGTTCCCTCGATAGCGGATAATTCCTTTTTCATGTTGCTTCTCCTTCGCCTGATAGTAAGTGCGATCGTCCTCATGGCAGCAAGCTGGGCTTCGACCACTTCGGGAAAGTGGGGGAAGACTGGAAGCACTCGGCGTAGCGCACGCCGCACTGCAAGCCGCGGAAGCGCGATATATGCTCCATAAACTCGATGTACGTCATCCCGTACTGAGCTTCCAGCCAGCTTCCCTGGCTTTGATGACAGGCCAACATCTTGCGTTTCAGATCAAAATAATCACTGATGTCCACGTACTGCTCCGGCTGAAAATTGATGCCGGCTACCGTGTCCATATAGAAAATTTCGGGAATCGTCGCGCACACCGGGTATTCGGTTTTGATATTCGGGACCGTGGTCATCACGCGAATGTCCCAGCACATCTGTCCGGCGGTGCGATGGTCGGGATGATAATCCGAGGGAGCGTGGGCAATGACCACATCGGGGCGTGCCCGCCGCATCAGGTTGATAAACGCCAACCGGGTCTCCGCGCTCGAGAAGAGGAATTCGTCCGTGTAGCCCATCCAGACGAAATCCGCTCCGATAACTGCGGCCGACGCCGCGGCCTCCGCCTTGCGTACGGCGGCGATCTCTTCGTTGGGCAGAGTCATGGAACCGACTTCGCCGTTGGTGGCCACCGCCATGGTGACGTGGTGCCCCTGCTTCGCGTATTTTGCCAGCGTCCCGCTACACAGTATTTCCAGATCGTCAGGGTGTGCTCCAACCGCTAGGACTCGCATCTTTAATCCTCCTCGTATGCTCTGTGTTATATCGACCGTAGCAGATATCGGGCGCGCGCGCTCGTCCGCTTTTTTCAACGCGCTTGGGTGCGCATTAGCCCGGACTTCTCACCAGACTGAAACGCCTTTGGGGGCTACAGGAAGGGCGGGGCTTCAGCCCCGCCGAAATCACGGCTCCAACCCTTTGTCCGTCCCGCGCCCCTCGCAGCTTGCGGCTGCAAGCTGCGAGGGGCGCGGGACACGGGAATAATCAGAAAGGCCCGCTAACGGCGGGGCTGAAGCCCCGCCCTTCCAAAATCGTGGTGAGAAATCCCGGCTAAAAAACAGGTCCGCGCTACCCTTCCTGGGCCCGAGTTTCCGCCTATCATGGGCAGCGGAACGGCCGTCAACGCTCAGGATGACAGCATTGTAGGGTTTTTCCGCAACCCGTAAAGCCCCGCCCTTCCCAACCCAGGGTGAAAAATGCGGCTAGTCCTTCCCGCCGAAACGCAGAACGACCTCAGCATGCCCGCTAAAGGGCTCGACCGTGACCGTTTCCGTATCGGGATTGTACTTGCCGCCGGTCACCGAAGTCGGCCTGCGGCCTTCGGGATGCGGCAAACGCAGTTCCACGCGCTTGAGGCCTCGGTCCAGCGGACACTCCATCGTGGCCACGATCTGGCCGTCGCTCAACTTCGATTCCGTCTTCAGAGAAACCGGGCCGAAGTAGCTGGCGGCGCGCTTAATCTCGATGTGCTTGCCGTCTTCGAAGTACGCCCGCGGCACGCCCGGCAACAGTTGGAGCGTCTCCCCGCGTTCCATGTAAAGCATCCACCGCGTCTGCATCAGGAACCAAGCCTCCTCATGCGTCTTGTGCGGGCTGGCGTGGAAGAAGTGCTCCCAGAAGGTGTAGGTTTGCCGGTCGGCCAGGGAGGCGACGGTGTTGTAATAGGCTTTCAGGAAAGGCTTCACCTCGCCCCGGCGCAGATGAATGACCGGATGACGGCTATAATAGGGTTGCGCGAAGGCCACATTGCGCTGGGTCATCAACTCGCTGTGGTAGCTCAGCAGGAAATCCGTGGCCGGCTCCTTGGGATCGAGAACCTCCTGGAAGACCAGATAAAGGGGGCCCAACAGGGAATCACGGCTCACGATCGATCCGTGCGTGAACCACTTGCCGCCGTCCGCGAAGAGCGAAAGCGGGCCGTGGTACTCCACCCAGGGAGGAGCCGTGGGGCACCACGTGCCGTCGCCGAGAGGAACCACCGGCGACTTGGCCATGGACTCGGCAAAAGCCCTTCGGATGTCGGCCTTGAAAGCCTCCGCTTCGCCCTGCCATTTCCGCGCGGCCGCGGGGTCAACGTTCTGGAGCATCTCCCCCACCCGACTCATGCCGAGGTAGGCATAGCCGTTCAGCATGAAGGAATGATACGGATCCTCGGGGTCGGCGACCTTCCCCTCCATCAACCCGTAGCCTTTGCCTCGCAAGTCGTCGCGCATGTTGCGCTGACGCCACTTCAGCATGAATTCGCACGCCTTCAGCAGTTTGGGTTCGATCTGCTTCACCCACGCGTCATCGCGGGTGTAGCGATAGTGTTCACCCATGCTCCACAGCGCCGCGCCGGTCTCCAGCATGTAGCCGCCGAAGTTCTGCATGAACCCGTCTTCATGCTGCTTGTCCAGAAAGTACGTGAGGGCGCGGCGGGCCTCGTCATGCCAACCCATGGAATCCATAAATTGGATAATCGGCGAGCTCTCGGAACCAATGGCGGTGTAGACGCCGATGGTCGGAACCAGGGTGTCATTGGGTTCCCGCCCGTAGGCCACCAGATCCAGGTGGAGCAACCCCGCGCGGATCATCTCGGTGATGCGCTTTTCGGGCAAGTCGATTTGGGACGCGGCGTCCAGCTTTTCCTGCCAATACCGGCGGGCGTGTGCCACCCGGTCTTCAAAGCTCATCGTCGCCAGTCTGGCGGCACGATCGGCAGGAATGGGACGGTGAGGCAAATTCATTTCCAGGGTGGCCGTCTCCCCGGGCTGTAATTCGATGGCGACTTCTTCGTTCGCCAAGGGCTGGCCATTCAGTTTGGACACCGAGAAGACCCGGCCACTCGGGTACAATCCGAAACCCTTCGCGCCGTCAAATGACCATGGCGCCTTGCCGCCCCAGGCAGCCCCTCCGAGGTTGGGCGCGACGTTGCGGAAGAAGGCATAGCGGGGAACAGCAGCCGTGTTGACGGCGACCACGCGCAGGCAAAGCACGGTTTCCTCGGCTTTGTTCATTTCCCCCGGCAGCAAGGAATCGTATTGAGCTTGCTGTTCTTTGGTGAACATGTGGCCCAGGCCGTGCCCATCCGCCACCAGATAATTCGTGCCCTGTACGCTCTGCTCCGTCAATGGAGTAGATTCCAAAGTTACAAAAGCAGTCAGTTCGTAGGTAAGGTCGTCGTCCACCAGCGTCCCTTCGAGAATGGGCAGCACACCTCCATCGAGGCGGCGGGTAATCTTGTCAACCGGACCCCAACCCCGGCCCATCATCATGCTATATCGAACCGGGTCTTTTCCCCCTTCCGGCAAAGTGACCTCGACCCCGTGATCCCGCGGCTTAATCGTTTCCATCCGTTCGTCAATCTCGAAGATGCGCATGTCGCGGCCCAAGCCGAGCCAGGTGGGAACCTGCAACTCTCGTGTGTTCGCGGCGGCATCCGCGAAGGTTTCCTCCGGCTCATCCTCGATCTGCTGAAGTTTCGTTCGGGTGGCCCTGGCGTGGACCGCTTGGGCAATCTCGTCGTAGGTTCGTCCGTCATCTGCCGCGGTCACGATTACACCATATGCCGGAATGTAAATGGGAAAGTCCCTGTTGACGTCGCGCAAAAAGAAGCTGAAAGGATGCTCGCTGTCCGCCACGGTAACCAGCGTCCCTCCCTTGCCGTAGGCGACGTCTGTCCCTTTGACCTGCAACCCGAGCCGCAGTGACCCGCCTTGCTGGCCGCTGAACCGGTCTGTCGCACCACCTGCAACTTATCCAAGGCGCCGCCGGTTACCACGATCTGGCCGGCCGGGTGCTCGCCCTTCCACTCGATGGCGATCTGAACGTCTCGACTGTTGGCGGGCTGGCCCGCGACTTTCAAAGCGCCCGCGGCGACCAGATACAAGGCCAGCGATCCGAGAAATGCAGCCACGACCGCTTTCCGACCAGGCAATATCTTCTTCATAGCGTCTCCTCGTCTCCAGGTGTATGGAGTAGGCAACAGCTCAGCAGTCCTACCACGCTTCGCCTTCATATCCGGCGCAATCCAAGGAGGAAGGGAGCGAGGTGCTCACATCCGGATACAGCTCCCCATCCGCACTAAGAACCACGCGCGAACCAGTGAGTTGCGCGCGATATAGCCTCTTGGAATAGTTGAACCCGATGGGAGCCATTTTGCCTTCGACCCGACGCCGGAGGGAGAGCCCTCAACTGAGGCCGAATTCTTGGCGCAGGGGCGCGCAGAATAAAGAACGAAGCGTAAGGTACAAGTTAGGGGAATATCGTGTCAAGAACTTTATTCTGTTACGCAACTAACCCGGGGAAACATTTGCCACCTGTTCTTTACTTTTTGCCGCATGTAATTATGACCGGGATATGAGTAAAGCATAAAGGCGATTCAAGACGGTTCGGGCATATCCCGGATGGGGGCGTAGCGGCGCCTCGGCTGTCGCCGGAACTGTTGGCCGTGGAGAATATGTCCGGAAGAACCCCGAGCCGCAGGGATATCGGTGCAGCGTCGGACGCGGGCGCTTGCTTGTGGCTTTAAGTCTTTTCCTTTCATCAACTCATCGGCATACGACGCCATCGCGCAATGCAAGCTGTGTGTTTTCTGTAAGTTATCGGCCAAGGCGGGATTTGAGGCTTGATTCTCGATTTTTGCGCCGCTAGATCGCGCTATCTCTTTTAGTTTCACAAAGCCATCGGCTTTTTTGTTAAACTGTTTGTTTTCAGCAACTCATCGGCATCGGACACTTTGTCGTTTATTTCCCTCTTTGTTTTCATTAACTTATCGGAGTCGACCTTCATTTTGATACTTTTTGGTGTGGGGGCCCCTCCCCTGATATTCATGGACAATTTGGCATTGCGTCGCGCCCTCAATTGAGCCTCAAAGGGACCATCCCACCCCGCCCACGCCATCGGCCTGGGTCTGGAGGCACACCCGTTTCCCAAGTCCAGCCCTGAAGGACGGCAGTCCTCGTACTGAAGGCAGCGCGATTTCACCAAAATACCGTCCTCCAAATAATAGGCTAGCAATTTGACGACCATCGTCAGGAGACAGTAGGGAGCAGACGGGAGGCAGAAGGGGGCAGGCAGCAAGCCTAGCGCGGATTTTTCACCACTCCGGGATCGGGCTGCCGGAAGGGCGGGGGACACAAGAAAAATCAGAAAGGGCTTGTAACGGCGGGACTAAACAGGCTGCGGAAAAGCCCAAAAGCGCTGTCATTCTGAGCATTGACAGCCTGTCGGCTGCCCAGGATGGGCAGAAACTC
>JBEKQO010000227.1:0-12255 GCA_049519635.1 Terriglobia bacterium
GAGGAGGGGTGGCGCGCCGAGCGCCGGGGTGGTTCTGAACAGGGGCACGACAGTACCAGCGGGTTTTTCCGCAGCCTGTAAAGCCCCGCCCTTCCAGCATCGTCCAAACGTGGTGAGAAGTCCGGGTTAGGCCCGCTCATGGTTTGACGACGGCGTCTTTGGTCCGCCGGTCCAGCCCGGCCCAAGACGGGGCGCCTGCCTTCCAGAACTCCTCGATTTCCTCCAAGGGCTTGTTTTTGGTTTCAGGCATAAATAACCACATAAAAATTGCTTGCGCCAGGGACATGACCGCAAGAAAGCCAAACGTAATCGCCTTCCCGATTTGGTGAAATGCCAGAGGGAAGAAAAGTACCACCACCGCATTGGCGACCCACTGGGTCAGCACAGGTATTGTCATCGCCGTGCCACGGATGTAGTTGGGGAATATTTCCGGAACCAGCGTCCAGAAGACCGGTCCGATGCAAGAGGCAAAGAACGCCAGGTATGCGAGGATGAGCGCCAATACTGTGGCGCCGTGGAATCGACCCGTCAACGCCGTCACCGCCAGGAGCATCAAGGCCGCTGCCATGCCGAGCGAACCGATGATGTAGAGCGGTTTGCGACCGTAGCGGTCGATCGTCCAGAACGAAACCAGGGTGAAGGCAAAGTTCGTGAGACCCACGATGAATGTGGAGAACAAGGCGGCGTCAATCCTCCAACCCGCCGACCTGAAGATGGCCGGAGCATAGTCGGTGACCGTGTTAATGCCGGATACTTGCACCAGGATGGCAAGGCAGAATCCCACCACCACGGCGCGCCGGATTCCCGGTTGCCACAAGGCGCGCCAGGTGGTTTTTTTCGCCGCACTGGCGGCCCGCATTTCCGATATTTCGAATTCGGCGGTCTCCCGCCCGGAGATTCGCTCCAGGATCGCGAGGGCCTCCTGCGGCCTGCCCGCCAGAAACAGGTAGCGCGGAGTCTCGGGCGCGCGAAGCAGCAGGATAAAGAAAATCAGGGAGGGGATCACCCCGGTGATAAACATCCATCGCCAGTTCGAGGCTCCGGCGTTCCGAAGCAGGTAGTTGATGCAATACGAAATGAGGACGCCCACAACGATCGACAACTGGTAGAGCGTACCCATCCGTCCTCGCAGGGAGGGAGGAGACACTTCCGCGACATACATGGGAGAAAGGATGGAGGCGCCGCCTACGGCAAGCCCCCCGATGAAGCGTGCGGCAATAAAGAAGGTGAAACTGGTTGCCTCCCCGGTGGCGATCGAGGTCGCGGCAAACAGCAATGCCACCCAAATCAGAATTCTTCTGCGGCCATAGAAGTCGGTAATCCGGCCCGCGAAAATCGAACCGATGACGCATCCGAAAAGAAGTGAGCTAAACGCCCAGCCCAGACTCAGGTCACTGAGTTTGAAATACTCCGTGATGAACGGGCCAGCGCCAGTGATAATCGCGATGTCAAACCCGAATAGCAGCCCCCCTAACGCAGCCGTGGCGGCTAAAAAGATGACATAGGAAAGATTAATCCTTGTACTCATAATGGTCTTTGTAAGGCCCCTGATCCCCCTGTTCGCGTGAGGGTAGCACCCGGTCCGGAACGCCCTCAATACGGCACCGCCCCAGTCAAAACCGGTCAAACAATTTCACCGACCTGCATAATAGTGCCTATTTGCATTAACCAGCATGATTATTTACGGCTCGCGTAAGGGTGTGCTTCGGCCCCACCGCCCAAAGGCAGAGAGTTGAACGGGCCTTCAGGCCCTGAATCCGCATCGCTTCTGGGGCTAGACAGGATGCGGAAAAACTCTTCCAAGACTGACATTCTGAGCGTTGAAAGCCTTGCGGCTGCCCATGATCGGCAGAAACTCGGGCCGAGGAAGGGTAGCGCGGGCCTGTTTTTTAGGTCCGCGGCTTTTCCTCGTCCATCGGGGACGAACCGCGGACCTAAAAAACAGGTCCGCGCTACACCTGCTGCTGCAAACATTGTGGAGACGAACGCCGATTTTCGGCCACTTTTGAAGGAAAACAGTGAAATTCACGACGGATCCAAGTGCCACAGAAGGGTCTCACTCCGAATGACAATATCACCCGACAGCGACCCAGCGATTTCGCCAACCGCTGGGCTGATAGGATTGAGAATGACCGCTTTCCGTAAATATTGTTATTATGGGATTTCATGGCAACGCACCAATGCGGTCGTGTGACATCAGGCCGAAAAATAACTTAGGCGTTGACGATTTGTTTCGTCCCAGGAGGTTCACTTATGCGAATTATCAGGATTGAAACAGCCGTCATTGAAGCCAATTACGACTGGACCTTGGTTAAAGTCGTGACCGACAAGGAAAACCTTTTCGGGTGGGGTGAGGCTTTCTTTTCCCCCGGGCTTACCGGCGTGCTTCGGGAGCTTAACGAAGTATTGGTCGGAGAAGACCCTAGGGATGTCGACCGTCTCTGCCGCTTAATGCGCACAGCGCTGGGTGCGGCGGGCACAGCAGGCATGGCATATCACGCCATCAGTGGAGTCGATACCGCCTTGTGGGACATCGTGGGGAAGGCCAACAACCTGCCTCTGTATCAATTCCTGGGTGGAAAGTACCGTGACCGCATTCGCATCTATGCCGATTGCCATGCGGGCGCGGGGTTGGCCAGTCTTTCGTCCGTGCTAACTCCCCGCATACCTTCCTGGATGAATCAGGGTAGCCGAAAACCTCAAAGGAAAGCCGAGCTGAGCACCAAATTTCATGGCGGTCAGAAATCTGAGGCGGGACGCATCCGCCCACAAGATTATGTGCGCCGCGCCCTGGAAATGGTGCGCCGTGGATTCACGGCGCTCAAGTTCGACGTGGATATTCCCACCGAGTACTCGCTCGATGATTTCAACCGAGCGCTCACCCGCCGGGAAATAGATGTCATGGCGGGATTGGTCGCCGCATTGCGCAAAGCCTTGGGAAAGGCCACGGACCTGGCCGTAGATTGTCACTGGAACTTTGGCATCAATGACGCCGTCAAGCTCGCTCGCGCTTGCGAACCCTTTGATTTGCTGTGGCTGGAGGATCCGGTCCCCGCCGAAAACAATGACGCCACGGCACGCGTGGCGGCCGCCACCTCAACTCCCATTGCCACCGGAGAAAACCATTACCAGCGTCATCAATTTCGCGATTTGTTGGAACGGGAAGCGGTGGATGTGCTGCTCCCGGATTTTCAGAAAGTGGGGGGCTTGCTCGAAGCCCGCCGCATCACCGATATGGCGGATATGCAGTACATCGCGGTAGCACCGCACAATATTTCCAGCCCGATCGGAACGATGGCGTCAGCGCAACTTTGCGCCGCCATCCCGAATTTTCTAGCTTTGGAATGGCATGCCGCAGAAGTCCCATTCTTTGACGATTTGGTCAAAGGAGCTAAGGCCCCTCTGATCGTGAAAGGTCATATCAAAATTTCCGACAAACCCGGCTTGGGTATTGAACTGGACGAGGAAATCGCATACAAATATCGTAAACCCAGCGAACCCTTCCTCAGCCTTACTCCCTGAGGGCATTTGGCTTCAGCCGATCCCTCTCGTGCCTGCCGTTAAGGTGGGAGGCGTTGCGCTTCGATTGGCTTTGGTAAATAACTGCCGCTCATCCGCCACCACCGGGAAACGGCGGGGAATTACCGCCGGTATTTAATCCCTCTTCTATGATGGTGGGGCTTTCAATGAGCATACTCCTGAGAGGAATATCTTAGTGACCTCATCAAAAATATCGCACCCCGAGGTGGTGAATCTCCCGCGTTTGGCGCGAAAATACCGGATTCGAGTCTTCCGGGTTTGACAATCAGGTTATACTTGCGTAGCTTCACCTCGGACCGACGGCCCCGAACGGGAGGCTCGCCGGACGGGTGTGGTATTCAATCCCTCCGTTAGCGCTTCCGCCGAATCCCCGAGGTGAGTCTCCCCTCATTGCGGGGCAATGCCCCAGGCCAGAGTTAATGCCGTCGCCTAGCGATGAAAGCGGTTGAGGGATTAAGAGAGGTTGCTCCAAGGGGCCGGAGCGTTTGGGGGGACCGAACCCCAGCCGGGATGGCGTGAAATTGAATCATCTCCACCAAGTTCCCAACACCCAGGTTTCCCGCCAGGACGGGCGGACCGCGGCAGGGTTGCAGGCAGAAAGGGAACGAGATAACAAATCGAAGTCCGCTCCCACCCTGAGGGGGGTATACTCCCGATACAACACATTCCCTAAAGGCGTCGTTCGCCGTATAGGACTACTCGCGTGCAGCGCCACCTTGGTCCTGGCCGGAGTTGTTCGGGTTGCGGCACAAGCCGGTACTCCCCGGGACGCACCGGAGATGACATACGACCCAAGCATGCTCGTGGGAGTAACGCTGGACCCGTCAGTTCGCGCCAGCGTGGGGGAGGCGCTGCAAGGCCGGCAGTACGACCGCGCGGAAGCGATCCTTCTCGATCAGCACAACAAAAACCCCAATTCAGCGCCGCTCTTGGCACTTCTCGGCCGTATCTTCTTTCTCGATGGAAAATTTGAAAATTGCGCCATCGCTTTAAAGAAGGCTGACAAACTCAGTCCGCTGGAGGATCGTTGCCGTTTCACGCTCGCCATGGCTTATATGGCGATGAAGCGACCGGGTTGGGCGCGGCCAGAAATCGAAAAGCTGATGCAGGCCGATCCCAACAAGGCGCTTTACCCTTACTGGCTTTCACGCCTCGACTACCATGACATGCACATGGTTGAAGCGGTAACCCACGTTCAGAGGGCCATCCAGCTTGATCCGAATTTCATGAAGGCCTACGACAACCTCGGGCTCTACCTGGAAGGCCTGGGCAAGTTCGACGAGGCCATCCGGGCATACCAAAACGCGATCCGGCTAAATCGGGCCAACAGCCTTCATTCACCCTGGCCTACGCACAACCTCGGCGCCCTGTTGAGCAAGCTGGGACGGCTCGATGAAGCGGAACCTTACCTGCGAGAGTCTCTCCGTGAAGACCCACGGTTTCCGAAGGCTTACTTTCAACTTGGATTACTCTTGGAGAAACGGCTGAAGGACAATGACGCGGTCCAGGCATTAAAGCAAGCCATTGCTTTCGACCCTGACTATGCGGAGCCTTACTTTATTCTCGGCAAAATCCTTCAGCGACAACACGACGCGGCGGCGGCACAGCAGGCCTTCGAAGCCTTTGAGAAGCTGAAGAACAACGACAAGATGCGTAATCTGACGGAGTAGTATTTCTCCCATTGCCCAACCAACTTCCGCCCGGACTGCAACCAAGCCGCGAATTGATAACGGCGCCGGCCCCTCGCGAACAAGTCGACTTGGTAGTGGCAACCGCGGTCGAGGCCGGGAGTTCGAGCCTCCGCAGGCGCTCCAGCTAACTCCGCGGCTTTCCCGCGATCCCGTTCCTACCCAAAAGCGATAAATCACCCAGCGCTGGTGGATCATCGAAAGGCCTCGATCAGCCCAACGTGGATGAATAATCCCCTTCAACTTCTAATCTGAACAGTACTGGACCTAAGATATCTTTGACAGGTCGCGCCAACTTTCGAACGCACACTGTGGCTTAAGCAGGTTAAACCTCTGGCCCAGGTAATGCGGGGAGCCATCGAGATTACATGTGGGTACAGTTTGAGCCGTAGATTACAGGGAGGCGGGCTTTCTGAATCCCGGGCGGAACAGCAGGCTAAAATGTAAAGGGATTTTGACGCGCAGGGGTTGTCGCCATCACCTCAAGCGGAAAATGGAGACACATCCACCCCTAATAGATGAGCGCCCGGCCTATCGAAGGATTACCTCTTCGAATGAGGAGGGCGAAACCCTGGCTGTGACCCTGTACATTAGGTACACACCAACCTTCCTGCAGTTGCCTGCTCGCAGGCATTCCCGGGTCAATAGGCAACATGACGGCATTGGCACTTTTGCCGACACCGACCGCGCGCCTTCCCGTCGAAACCTGAGAAAGGTAAGTGCGACCGACGCACACAGGACAGCTTGGTTGCTCTCAGTGCTTGGCGAGCTTGTCTGCCATCGACATCAACAGCCTGCGGTTCGTGCTGGACATGGCATCAAAAGACTTAATCAGCCTTTTAACCGGCTTGCCTAGGTTCACCTGATCGGGAACCTTAGGTGCAGACGGTTTTCCCTCACCCTGGAAGAGCAATTGGTAAGGTTCTACTTCCAACGCCTTGGCAAATTTTTCCAGAGTTGCGAGTGAGGGTGCTGTATATCCGCCTTCAACGCGAGAAATGTACGAGCGCAAGAGACCAGACCGCCGTTCGATGTCACCTTGTGAGAGACCTTTTACTTCACGCAATTGTCTTAATCGTTTACCTACGTCCATAGCTCAATTAGAACAGAATCAGAACCCCGTGTCAATAGTATTAACTTGATTTTCTAACGGCTAACCAAGTCCATCATGATGCCTGACTTGTGCTTTCCGATGAAGATAGCTCCCAGATGCCGATTCTCACACCTTAAAACACTCCCAAACTGGGCGGTGACTCTTTTTACATGCGAAAGCGGGGGAACTCCAAAGCTCGCGCAGGGGGGGCGGAGCGGCAAAAGTAAGTCAAAGAGCAGAGGGCAGATGGCCAAAGTGAAGAGGCCGACGCTCCAAAATCCCTAATAAAAACCTAGAATTACCAGCCTGTAATGCATTGCGGCGGAGCCGCGCCGCCTAATCCAAGTTTGAACCTAAAATGCCATTCCTTAGCAGCATGTCGTCTTCGCGGGGTATTTCAGACTTATGCCCTTTCATTTTAGCCTATTGACTTGCTCTTATGGCTTCGTCGCGCGCAGGGCTTCCATCGCCAGCCACTCAAGCATAAACATCGTGAGCGTTGACGCCGGCGCTTCCAGTAGCGAAGGGATTAAGATGCCCAGATCGGAGCCCTCAGCAAGGTCGCGATCGTTACTGTCCGTCAGGGAAAGCACCCGTGCTCCATTCATATGGGCTTGCGCAGCGCAGCGATGGAGGAGCTTCTTGATTTTCGAATGCGAGCCGGAAAGAAATAGGATCGCGTCGTCACGCCGGGCGAAGTGGGCGAGTCCACTCGCAAAATCCGAGGCCTCAAGGGCCTCTACCGGAAGGCCGGCCAGGAATCGCATTCGTCGCGCCGCCCACCAGGCAGGAAAGTGGTAAAACCCTCCACCCACAATGCGAAGCCGGGGCAGGCGCGCCACCTCTGCCGCAACCGACCGGACCACCGACGGAAGCTGCGTGAACACCCAATCGAGCTTATCCGGTAACTGCTCAAATTCTTTATCCACCAAGTCCCACCATGGCTTGGGTTTCTTCAACACCCGCATGGCTTCGAACGCCAGGAAATTGACGGCGGCATGCATACAAACCGTCACCGCGGGTGTCTCCATTTCACCTTCGGCACGAGTGAGGAAAACATGATCCGTCAAATTCACCAGCGGGCTGTCGGGAGTATTGGCCAACGCGACCAGCGTGCAACCGCGCTCTTGCGCACTCTGCGCAAGTTGCTGGGCTTCCGGCCATTCTCCCCTGGCCGAAATCATAACCAGCACTGACCGCGGGTGCAGGAGGGAGAGACCATAGCTCTGGAAAACCTCCACCGGGCGCGCCACCACGGGCAGACCGAGGAACGTTTCGAAAGCATACCCAGCCGCCACGCCCAGGGCGGCGCAATCCCCTGCCCCGCAGACATACACCGGCCCGTCACCCCACCGGACCTTGCGGACTGCCACCCCGTACTCGGCGCGGGCCTTTTCCAGAGTTATGCGCAACGCGCCCGAGATTGCTTGGATCTGCTGCCGGTTTCCCATCGCTATCAACCTGCTGTCGCTTCAAAGTTGTCTTGCCTACCGTTGGTTCCCACGCCATTCGGCGCCGGCGTAACCTGCATGTCCTCATTCAATATAAACCCGTGGGCAGAGAGATGGGCGCCGAAAAGTAATATCATAGCGCCCGCATACGCCCAAAAAAGCAACGTCACGGACAACGCATAGGGTCCGTAAACCTCCCGAAAACGAAACATCGGGAGCGTCCGGGAGTATAGGAATTCCCCTAGCTCCGTTAATATTCCCGTGGCGATGGCGGCGGGCAGAACCCGCGCAACAGGGACTTTCCCGTTGGGTAGAAGATAATAGATCACGAAATAAATCGAAACCACCAGGGGCACGGAGGCCACCTCCAGGACGGCACGCGACACCGTCGTAAGGATGCCCTGAGGGGTTATCCAACCCATGGAAAAAGAGAGTGCGGCCTGCACGGGCGTAATGGTAAGAATGAAAACGAGTGCCAGCACCCCTGAAACCAGGGCCAGGACAAACGACATTCCTTGATTCCTTAGGAAACTGCGATTGGTCCGGAATCCCCACACCTTATTAAGGGCGATCTCCAGCGGCAGGAATACACCCGAACTGGTGAAGAGGAGCATAAGCACGGATACGAATTGCAGCCGTGGCCGCCCTAGAACCACCATCTCCAAATTGCGAATCACCGATTCCGACCCGGTCGGAAGGTGTACGCGCAAAAGCTGAAGGATCATCTCGTAGGCTTTTACCCAATGCAGCCAACGCCGGCAGATGGCCAGCAAAATCAGCGTGAAGGGGAAAAAAGAAAGGTAGGCGTTGGCAGCAATCGAAAAGGCATAGGCATGCACCTCCGTCTGGAAGAGGTAGCGAATGCTGGAAAGAAGGACGTCTGCCAGTTGGGCGCGCGTTAGGCCATCGCGCCGAAGCCTTGCAAAATCTGCCACCACCCTTTCATTCCACATAGGAAGGACCTTGCGGGGACGGAACCGTGCGCCCCCATTAAGAGAGGGAGGCGAAGTATAGTTCATCAGCGCCCCACTTGCCAGAGATGCTGTTTGATGCAGCCTAAGACTTCGTCGTATACACCGCCGAGGCGCGGAGGCATAGAAATGTGAAAGCGAAGGGCCTTTTCTCCGCGCCTCTGCGGTAAAGATGGCCCTTTTCCACAGCTTCCCCAATCGCCAAAAGACCCGTTGCCCCAAAAGGCACTTTCCAATGATATAATGTGGAGCTTCGGGTTCAGCACGGTTCAGGAGAATAAAAGTACTGGGGCGCAAAGCGACGCCGGTTCAGCCATCTCTATCGCGACACTATGGATCATCACTTGAGGAGCCCACTATGCGAGGGAAGAAGAAAAACTTGCAAGACCATCCTGCGGAAGGTTTTTCGCGACGCGACTTCCTGAAGGGCGCCAGCATGGCGGTATCCACCGGTTTGCTGGCGGCGCCGGAGGCCGCGGTGGCGGCACAAGAACATCCACCCGAGGTACTGGGGCCGGGTGCTGTGCCGATTACTCTCCAAATCAACGGCAAAGCGCACAGCTTGAAGGTTGAGCCCCGCGTGACCTTGCTGGACGCCCTGCGCAATCAACTTGACCTGACCGGCGCCAAGAAAGTATGCGATCGCGGCGTCTGTGGCGCCTGCACGGTGATCCTGGACGGACGCCCGGTGTACGCGTGCAACGTGCTTGCCATCGAGGCGGAAGGCCAACGCATTGAGACCATCGAGGGAATGGGGACGGAGGAGCATCTTCACCCGGTGATGGCCGCGTTCGTCGAGCACGATGCGCAACAGTGCGGATTTTGTACGCCCGGCTTTGTCGTGGCCTGCAAAGCCTTCCTGGACAAGCATCCCAATCCGACAAGAGAAGATGTAGAACATGGCCTGGGCGGCAACCTCTGCCGATGCGGCACGTACGCAGGGGTTCGAGAAGCCGTTCTGGAAGCAGCCAACACCCTGAAGGGAGGGCGCGCCAATGGATAAGTGCAAATATGAATGGCCGGCGGCCGGAGAACGCAGCCTGATTGGAAAGCGCGTCGCGCGCGTTGATGGCCCCGCCAAAGCGAGCGGCCATGCGAAATACACTTACGACATTAACCCGCCCGGACTTCTTGTCAGCAAAATCTATCGTTCGCCCTACGCCCACGCGAAGATCACCGCCATCGACACTTCCGAGGCGGAAAAACTTCCCGGAGTGAAATCCGTACGGGTGGTTTTGGGCGTGGGGAAGGAAACCAATTGGGTCGGTGATGAGATTGTGGCCCTGGCCGCTGAGAGCGAAGATATCGCCGAGGACGCCATCCGCAAAATCAAAGTGGAATTCGAGGAACTGCCCCACCTGGTGCTGGAAGAAAACCTGGAACAAGCCGGCAGCTTCGCCAAGAAAGCGGGGGCCAAGACGGCCGGTGATCCCGCCAAGGCGTTCAGCGATCCCGGAGTGGTTATTTCCGAGGGCTATTATGGCATCGCCACCATCGCCCATTGTTGCCTGGAGTCCCATGGGAACTTAGCGGAGTGGACGGGAGAGAAACTGCTCACCTATTCCTCCACGCAAAGTGTTTCCGGGCTCCCCGGCCAATTCGGACAGGCGCTGCGCGAGCAAGGGGTGAATGTTCCGGATAAGAATATTGAGACCATTTGCAATTACATCGGGGGAGGATTCGGCAGCAAGTTTTCTCCCGACGAATGGGGCATCCATGCCGCGCACCTGGCGAAGGCCACCGGCAAGCCGGTGAAGCTGATGCTCGATCGCAATATGGAAATGGAAGCGGCGGGCGCGCGGCCCTCCTGCTATGCCCAAATCAAGGTGGCAGCGAAGAAAGACGGCACGCTGGTAGCGTGGGATTCGCAATCCTGGGGGACGGGCGGTCCCACCGGGACGGGGATGCCGCCCCTTCCTTATGTGCTGGTGATCCCCAACTCCTCCACCCAACATACCTCCGTCAATACCAACACCGGACCCGCCCGCGCCTGGCGCGCGCCGGATCATCCGCAGGCCGCCGCGTTGACCATGTGCGCGCTGGAAGATTTGGCGGCCAAGCTCAACATGGACCCCATCGAGTTCTTCTCCAAGAACGCCGACCTCTCTGCCGGACGGGGGAAAATCTACCGGGAAGAACTTCAGAAGGCCGCCGAACTCGCCGATTGGCAAAAGAACTGGCACCCGCGCGGAGATAGAACCCCCGGTCACATCAAGCGCGGCATGGGCGTAAGCATCCACACCTGGGGCGGGCGCGGCCATAACAGCCTGTGCATGGTGAGCATCCACCCCGACGGCTCGGTGGAAGCAACTCTGGGAAGCCAGGACCTGGGCTCGGGCACACGGACGGCGATTGCCGTCGTCGCGGCGGAGACGCTGGGGCTGCCAGTGAACGCCGTCACCGTGAACCTCGGCGATAGCAAGTACCCGGACTCGGGCGGGTCCGGTGGCAGCACGACGATTGGCGGCGTCTCGGCTTCCACCCGACGTGGTGCAGTGGACGCCCGGGACCAACTCTTCGCCGTGGTCGCACCCATACTGGGTGTCCCCGCCGACCAACTGGTAGCCGTGGGCGGAAACATTCAGGCCAAGGGCGACAGCTCCAAGAAAATCTCGTGGAAGGCGGCCTGCGCCAAGCTTCAGGTGAAAACCATTCAGGTCATGGGCAAGAATCCCGATGCCGCCAAGTGCAAGCTGGGCGATAGCGGCGTAGGCGGAGCGCAGATTGCCGACGTGTCCGTGGACACGGAAACCGGCCTGATCAAGATAAACAGGATGGTCGCCGTGCAAGACTGTGGTCTCATTATCAGCATGAAAACAGCGGAAAGCCAGGTCTACGGCGCCCTGATCATGGGCATTTCTTACGCCCTGCACGAAGAAAAAATCATGGACCAGACCACCGGGCGCATGCTGAATAACAATATGGAGTTTTACAAGTTGGCCGGCATCGGGGACATCGGCGAGCTGGTGGTCCATATGATGACGGGCCCCGGCTATGACGAACGCGGGACCATTGGCCTCGGCGAGCCTCCGGTGGTTTCGCCGGGCGCCGCCATATCCAATGCCGTGGCCAACGCCCTTGGCGTGCGGGTGCCGACCATCCCCCTGACTCCTGACAAAGTTCTTGCCGCCCTCGCGGAAGGAGGGGTTTCCTAATGCAAACCTTTGAATATGTCCGGGCGAAGTCAGCCCAGGAAGTTGTCAAGTTGCTCGCCGGTGCGGAAGGCGAAGCTCTCCCGCTGGCCGGGGGCACCGACCTGATCAGCTTGATGAAGGACGGCGTCGCGACCCCCAAGCGTCTGGTGAGCTTGCAACACGTTAGTGAGTTCAAGGGAATTTCCTTCCGGGGAGAGTCGGGATTACGGCTGGGCGCCGCCGTGACCTTGGAAGAGCTGATCGAGAGTGCCCAAGTCCGCGAGCACTACCCCGCCCTGGTGCAGGCGGCAGAGGGCGTCAGCAGCCCGCAAGTCCGCAGCACGGGAACGGTGGGGGGCGACCTTTGCCAGCGCCCAC
>JBEKQO010000228.1:0-12220 GCA_049519635.1 Terriglobia bacterium
TTTTATTACCCTCGCCCCTTTGGGGGAGAGGGTGGCGCGCATCCGGCGTAATCGCCAGCCGGGGCGGGCCGGGTGAGGGGGTCTCGCCTATTGTCAATTCTTACGTGGGACACCACACTAGGGCGGGCTTCTCACCACCTTTGGACGATGCCGGAGGAGCGGGGCTCCAGCCCCGCCGAAATCGCGGCCCCCGCCCTCTATTCGTCCCGCACCCCGCGCAGCTTGCGGCTGCAACCTGCGCGGGGTGTGGGAGTTGGAAATAATCAGGACGGCCCTGCAACGGCGGGGTTAAATAGGGTGCGGATGAACTGTCCTCGGCGTACAACCACCCCGGCGCCCAAGGCGCCACCCCTCCTGAATCAGGAGGGGAGTTGTTGAAGACGCTCCCCTCCTCAGATGAGGAGGATTGGCGCGCCGAGCGCCGGGGTGGTGCTGACAGTGCTAGCGCCAAGTGCCACAGAGTTTTTCCGCAGCCTGTAAAGCCCCGCCCTTCCAGAGTCGTGGTGAGAAATCCGGCTAACTTTGCCTCGAATTAGGAAATTGTCATCAATTGGAAGAAGGGGGGTGTATCGCGCGGGCCCGTTTTGAAAGTCCGTGTTTGGCTCACTGATCAGGGTCGTCGGGCGCCGCTTCGCGAGAGGTCCGCAGGAGTCTGCTCATCCCCGCGAGGATGTCCCGCTCATGGGGAGAAAACCGTTCTCGCACCGCCTGGCTACTCAAAAAGGATTCGCGTTGGTCGGGTGGGAGGTCGCGCAGGTGGCGGAAGGCCACCATCAATGCTTGGCGACGCGGAGGCGTCAGGTTGCGCCATTGAGGGAATATGTTGCGCGCTTCCTGCCTCTGGGCGGGAGAAAGGCCCTCCAGGATCTCTTCGCGCTCACGAATGGTCTCCTTTTGCTGCGGAGTCATGGCGTTCCATTGCCGCAGGCGCTCGCGGATCAACTCCTGGCGCTCCGGCGACAAGCGCTGGAATTGCGGATTATTCTCCATGATGCGCCGCTGTTGCGCCGGGGGCAGCTCGCGCAGGCGCCGGAAAATTCCTCCCGCCTGGGGGCGTTGCTGCGGCGCACTCCCGTCGGCCCGGCGATTGGGCTCCTCCCGGCCAGCGGGATTTGAAGCCTGATTGACATTCCTCTGGGCATGGATCAGAGCGGGTGAAAAGAGAAGCGCCAGGAGCAAAGGCCAAACGAGATCGCGGCGATAGTAGAAATTTCCTCCTCGGGCGCAGAAAGTGGACGCCGCGGCTTCAGTTGGCAACCCGGGGCTCTCCTTTGGGGAGTTCCGAGAGTAGGTCGAAATTCGCGGCCAAATCATAGTCTTCCAACGCTTGGGCGTCGTTGTCTTCGTTTGAGGAAGCATCCGCCGATTTAAATCCGGGGACGGCCGGAACCGGTTTCAAGCCCGCATGGGGGACGACAATTGGGGATCGAAGCTCGGCTGTCTGTGCGGTGGTCCTCGGGTCCCTCACCTGCTGTGGCTGCCGCGTGGCGATCCCCGACGGGTTGGAAGCCCAGGGATGGATCTGGGTGAACCAGTGCATTCCGGCGATAAACAAAACACCCAGCGAAGCCAGTGCCAGGCCCCTGGCCCATTCCCGACCCCAGAAGCCCCCGGGTTTGCGTCGCGCCTGCGATGCTCCCACCGCTTGGCGCACGCGAGCGTCAAACCACGGGGTGGGTTCCGTCGCCTTCCATTCGTCCAGCAAGGCCCCCAACCGTCCGTGTTGTTCCACAATCTCGCGGCAGCGGGAACATTCTCCCAAGTGCGCACGCACCTGCGATGCCGCAGGCTCGTCCGTCAGGTGGTAAGCGTAGCTAATAAGTCTTTCAGTTTCAAGGCATTTCATATCTGGCCCTCCCGGAGCAGCGGCTCCAGGCGCACTCGCAAAGTCTCGTAAGCTCGAAAGAGCAATGATTTTACGGCGCTTTCTGAGACGCTCAAAATTCCGGCGATCTGGCGATAATCCACTTCCTGATACTTGTGCAGGATCACCGCCGCGCGCTGATTCTCCGGCAGTGCTTCGACGGCGTGGCGAATGACGCGTTCGCGATCGCCCTGCATCAGTCGCTGCTCCACCGTCGGCTGAGGATCAACAAACAGTTCCAAAATCGAGCCGCCATCGGAATCGTCGCCGACCGTACCGGAAACCTCGTCTCTTCGATCGCGAATCGCATTGAGCGCCAAGTTGGTGGCAATGCGATAAAGCCAAGTGGTAAACCGCGCTTCGGGCTGATAACGCTCCCGCGACTTGTAGACGCGCAGGAATACCTCCTGGGCCAAGTCTTCCGCCAGCCCTTGATCCCGCACCATGCGGCGAAAGTAACTGACCAACGGAAGCCGGTAGCGGCGCAGGAGTACCTCAAAAGATGCTACATCGCCATCGCGGACCCGCAGCATCAGATCGAGGTCGGACTCTATGGCCATAGTTGCCACATTATATAGAACACTTCGATCGTTCAAGAGTTGTGGAGGTCTCACGAAAAATTTCCGCGCTTGATGGGAAAGGAGTTGGGCACCTCTCCCCGAGCACAGTCTCTTCCGTCCCAGGTTTCCCTCAATGTCCGGTGGCGTCAGAATGACCCCTCACTGGCACTGCTCCGCCGGGCACCCTCGCTTTTGGGAAGAGGCCAAGAAATCAGAATGACAGCCCTCTCCCAGGGGAGAGGGTGCTCGACGGAGGAGGGCAGGTGAGGGGTCCCTTTCAACCCCATTAGACTTTGACGGAACCCTGACGTAATCCAAGCCTCACCCCTTGACGCTTCCCTTCCCGCGCGCTAATGTGAGTCTTCACCATGTCGACCCACCAACCTTCTCCGCTCGGCCCTCTGCGCATCCTGGAGAGAGAGGCCCCCAGCGCTCCCGCCCTCGTCAATTTGGCCCAGGAATTAACGCAGGTTCTGGAGGGACTGGCATTGCCGGCGGGGACACTCCGCGAAAAGCGCATCGCCGTAGCGATCGGCAGCCGTGGCATTGCCAGCATTAACAATCTGGCCCGTGAGCTCTGCCATTGGCTCAAGAGCAAAGGCGCGAGGCCTTTCGTCTTCCCCGCCATGGGCAGTCACGGCGGCGCGACCGCCGAAGGGCAGAAGAAAATCCTGGAGGAATATGGCGTCACCCCGGATTTCCTGGGCGTCGAGATCCTTTCTTCGATGGAATCCGTTTCCTTGGGGACGACGCCCGGAGGCTATCAGGTCTTCATGGACCGCCTCGCCTGGGAAGCTGATGGCGTGGTGTTGCTGAACCGGGTTAAGCCGCACACGGATTTCTCCGGCAAGATTGAGAGCGGGCTGCTCAAGATGATCGCCGTCGGCATGGGAAAAGCCGAAGGCGCACTGGAATGTCACCGCTGGAGTTGGAAGTTTGGATTCGAAACGGTCATTCGCGCGATGTCAGCGAAAGTGCTGGCGAGTGGAAAAATTCTGGCCGGCGTTGCCGTAGCCGAAAACGAATTCCACCAGGTTGCAGCGCTGCACGCCGCGGGGGCTGCGGGCATCGTGGCCATGGAAGAAGCTTGTCTGGAAAGCGCCCGGGCGATGGTGGCGCGGATTCCCTTCCCCAAGCTCGATCTTCTGATCGTGGACGAACTGGGCAAGAACATCAGCGGAACGGGATTGGACACGAAAATCGTCGGGCGCGGCGTCGAGTTGCAAGCCGGTGAGGCGCCGCAGATTCGCCTGATCTATGTCCGGGATCTTACCCCCGAAAGCGGCGGAAATGCCTTGGGGGTGGGATTGGCAGACGCTATCCACGAGCGGCTTTACCGCAAGATCGATTTACCAAAGATGTACGCCAACGCTCGGACTTCGATGAATCCTCCCATGCCGCGCATTCCTATTTTCTGGCCCTCCGATTATCAGGCGCTCGCTTGGCTTTTCGGCGCGCTGGGCAGTCCCGAACCTGCGGAGCAGCGCGTGGCCTGGATCCGCAATACCCTGGACCTCCACCACCTTGCCATCTCCGATTTGCTGGCTCGCGACGCTGCGGCCCTTCCCGGCTGGCGACTTCTATCAGAGCCTTTCAGGCCGGGCTTCGATGAGGCTGGTAATCTCACCTCATCCCCGTGACACATTGGTGGACATGAAAAAGGAGGAAGTTCGACCTTATTGCTCGAAGCCGGTTCGCGGGCCTCGGCGCTGGGAAGGAGAAAAGGCAGAGCAAGCGGCGGTGTGCGCCATCCGGCGGCGGATTCGGGAGAGCGCGGGGTTGGCGATAACCGGCTATCTGTTACTAAACCCAATAATGAACACCGCGACGACCAGGACTGCGAGGCCGGCAGACATGACCCTTAACGCCTTCTGGCCAGCCCCCCGCCATTCACCGGTAAAGAGTCCCCAAAGGGTGGCAATGACCACCGTAGAAGACATGTAAATTGCCCAGCCAATTGAAGGGCCGATGCTGCCGAGCTTGTTTGCCCCGATGCCATAGACCGCCATCGACGCGATCCACATCGCGCCCATGCTTGCCGCCAGCAGGTAGTAGGAACCTGAAGCCGGTAGAAAGAATTTTGCCAAGGTGTGTTTCCGCACAAGTAGCTGCACGCAAAACGCCGCGTTGCAAAGAAACATGGGAATTGTGAGAAGCGCCCAAAAAGGAATGGAGACGTATTGTTCCGGCGTTCCCAATTGCTTGGCGAGGGAGGTGGTCTCCCGGCAAAAAGCGAATGCCAGATTCCCCAAAGGCGAGAAGAGTCCGGAGAGGATGCATAAGAGTAAGCCCAGCACGAAGGATTTCTGTGGGGCGGACTCTGGTACCACGTGCCCTTTCCGCAAGGCCGTGTCCTTCAATTTCCCTGCCCAGGAACAGGTGAGGATTCCGGCGAGCATCACCACCACGCCGAGCAGGATAAACGCTACCTGGGGGGTCGCGGGTTTCGCGGGTGAGCGCACTAGCAGGGGGACAAGTGTTCCCAGGGAAGCCGTGAGCCCCAGGATGACGGCAAAGCTCAACGATATACCCACGTAATCCACACCCAGACCAAAGGTGATGGCGCCGCAGGACCATCCAAATCCGATCAAGAGTATCCGAAGAAATTCGCCACCACTGGTTCGGGCCAGAATTTCGCCCAGTTGCGGAACTGTCAGCAGCGCTAACGACCAGGGAAAGATCAGATAGGCCGTGGAGGAAAATCCCAACCAGGTGTTCTCCCAACTCCACCGCCGCGTATACTTCAGGGGCAACATGAAGGTTCCCTGAAAAAATCCGGCCAGTAATATGACGATGATTCCCGACGCCCAATTTTCGGTCACGTTAGACCCTTCCTGAAACCAAAACTCAGCGTGCATGGAGCGAGAGAGTTTTCGATCAAAATGTCAGCATCATGCGCAAATAGATTTCGGCCGCCTCACAAACCTGAGCGATCGTGACGAATTCATCGGCGGTGTGAGCCTGCGCGATATTCCCGGGGCCCAGAACAATACTGGGGATTCCCGCGCGGCTTAGCTTACTTGCGTCACTTCCGTAAGGCACGGCGCCAACCCTGGCATCACCCAAAACCGATAGGGACGCATCGCGCGCTACCTGGACGATTCGTTCATCTTCAGGGGTCGCAAGCGGAAAATCCTCCAAGAAGGCTTCTTCCATGACGGCATCAAATTCTGGATCGCCGGCCTTCAACTCCTCGAGGAGTGCACGAAACTCCTCCCACACCATGGAGGTCGTCTCACCGGGAATGATCCGTCGATCGATCTCGATGGCGCACTTGTCGGGGACCGTGTTCACTTGCGTACCGCCTTCAATCACTCCCACGTTGACCGTCGGGGAACCGACAAGCGGGTGGCGCTTTTCTTGATAACTTGGGATCAACTTGGACTCTATTGCTTGAATCACCTTCGCCATCTTGGAGATGGCATTGATCCCCAGGTGAACTGTGGAGCTGTGCGCTGCCTTGCCGCGGCTTATGATTCGCCAACGCAAACATCCCTTATGAGCAATCGTGATCTGGAGGCCTGTCGGTTCCGCCACCACTGCACCATTTGCCCGTACACCTGATCTGACAAGGTGTGATACACCGCGGAACAGATACTCCTCATCCATTGTCGCGGCAAGCTGGATGCTCGCGGGCGGTCGCGATCCCATGGTCTGCAACGATTTCATGGCGTATAGCATGGCAGCCAGCCCGCCCTTGGTGTCGCATGAGCCTCGGCCATAGAGCCGTCCATTCTTGGTTGCGGGTCGAAAAGGTTCAATGGTCATCCCCTTTGTCGAAACCACGTCGGTGTGGGCTTCGAAAAGAAGACAGCGGCCAGGGTCAATTCCCTCGATTTTGCCGATCACGTTGGGACGGGTCTCCAGAACGTTCTGCATCTCGCACGGGATCTTCCAGCGCTGGAAGAACGCCTGAATATATTCCGCAATTTCTTTCTCGTCAGTACCCTCGTTGTAGTGCGGATTGACACTGTGAATGGAGACGAGGTCTCCTAAAAGTGTTACTAGTTCTTGCTGGTCAATAACCGCACGTAAGTCCGCTGCCGACATGTGTTCTCGCTTTGCTCCCTCGATACAAGGGTGATGTCATGCTGCCCGCCCCACGATTTCACCAACGCCAGTGCTACGCGGAGTGCCGACCTCGCTGATTTTTGATGCCATTCGTCTTGAGAGTTTACATCAAAGGACGAATGCGGTTGTACACGGTTATGATGAGGGCGCGATCCCTCCGGACCACGCCCCTGCTCATCAAGATGATCAGCTTTCATTTGGCTATTCCCTGGCAAGTTGCACTCCTTAAGAGCCTGCCTCCGCTTCACCTGCCGGCGCGCATTTTGCAAGATAACGCCTTCGCTGTACAATACCATTCCCGCGAACGGCGAACTGTGTCTTAGCGGTTTGTCTCACGCGAGGGGACAACCCCAATCTGACGCGTGGGGACCCTGTGTAAGCTGGAGCGTTTCGTTGGGTAATGGCCTGCGCACCCTGGCGTAACACTTAGTACGGCCCAGTCCGAGGCCCAATAGAGGAAAAACCATGGATACCCGCGAGATCGAATCAAAGATCAATGAAGCTCTAAGGACGGTCAAGGTCGTCGATCCACACGTCCACTTGAACGCCGCGAAGCCAGCGGCCTCTACCCTCGCGGACGTCGTCCTCTACCACCACGTGTGGGTAGAACTCGTGTCCTCCGGGATGGAGCAACGGGAAGTAACGAAGGCCGGATTGCCCCAGGAATTGGTCGACCCGCAGATGGACCCCCTTGAACGTGTGAAGCGCGTGCTGCCCCACCTGCCGAAGATCCGCAACACCACGGTGGGAACGCTTTTGGGTTGGCTGCTCACCGACCTGTACGGCTGCAAGGGCTACCTTGACCCGCACAACATGGAAGAGCTGGCGGCAGCCGTCGCGCGGACTGGGAGCGACGCCACCTGGCCTGAGCGCCTCATATGGGAGACCTGCGGAATCGAGCAGGCCGTAACCGTCGAGCCTTGGGAGGGAAAACGATTCGAAAGGATCGTCGGCGCGGACGAACGCTTTCGCATGCTCAACATCGCGGAGGGCAAAGTGAGCCCCGGGGAGAAGTTAGAACAGATGGGGGCCGTCCTGGGAAAAGAGATAAGGACAAGCGCCGACTATGTGGATTTTATCGGTAAGCTCGTCGACGATCCAACCCGCAGTTCTTCCGTCTTCATTGGCGCCTGGATGCCGGCCTACATGACAGACGAACTCGCGGACGATGCGAACGTGACCCATATCATCGAAAAGGCCCGCGAGGGCAAGCCGCTCTCTCGCGTCGAGCTGGGCAGCGTCTCCTACTACGGCATGGTCCATGGGCTGGAGAAGTTGCGGAGGACGCCCATTCGCACCATCCAGCTCATCGTAGGTGCAGAGGTACTCCTGCCCCACCGGGCCATCACCGAGTGGGAAGGATGCTTTGCCGGGGCTGTGGCGCGCCTTGCTTGTAAGTTCGAGGATTTCCGATTTAACCTCAGCACGGCGTCGGACCTATACACCCAGGATATCGGAATACTGGCCAAACACATCCCGAACATTAGCGTGGCCGGGTACTGGTGGCACACTCTCTACCCCTTCTACATCCGCAAGTCGCTTGAGACGAGGCTGGACATGGTGCCGGCCGGCAAGATCATCGCCTTTTTTTCCGACGCCTACCACTGCGAATGGTGCTGGCCGAAGCTCAGGCTGGTGAAGCAGATCATGGGTGAGATTCTTGTCGATCGCGTCGCCAAGGGGTGGTACGACCTGGACACGGCCTTGTCGATAATCCCCACCGTGTTCCATGACGCACCCAAGGCCATCTATGGTCTCTGAGGATGCACCGCCGTCCGGCCCAAAAAGCTGCGCCAAAATGTGCAGAGGCGACGGAATCTGTCCGGGTTTGATCGGCCCGTCGCCATGCCGAGGTTGAACCTTCACGGGTGGTGTGCCCTCTGAACGGAGCCGCCGTTCCCGCTTCCGACGCGCGACCGCTGCCAGGAACGAGCGATTCCAATACCATCAGTCCGGACTTCTCACTTCAAATCTGGAAGGGCGGGGCCGAACAGGCTGCGGAAAAACCCTACAATGCTGTCATCCTGAGCGCAGCGAAGGATCTCGCTCTGAGCATTTTCAAGGCCATGCGAGATTCTTCGTCGCCGCTGCTCCTCAGAATGACTCCGCTTTCGGGTTTTTCCGCAGCCTGTTTAGCGCTGCCGCTACAAGGCGTTCTTGAACATTCCCTGTCCCGCTTCCAGCCCCCGTCACATCGCCTGAAGGGTGCGAATTTCCTGCACTGCGCTTTCCACATAGGCCATCAGAATAATCCGCATGCCGCCATAATCACAATCCTCGCGGATCTCATTCCCTTCGCACTATTTGCTGGCCGGGTGCTGATTGAAACCGGACGGACGCAAAGAGGGCGGGAAGAATTGGATAAGGTTGCAACAATGAGTTCGCCGCAAGAGCGAAAAGGCGGCTCCGATTTGAGCGGAGATTGGGATCAGCAAAAATGAATCTGAATATGTACATTGTCCTGAACTTGACCCAAACCGCTTCATTCTCCTGGCCGCGCTATTAAGGAAATTCCAGTTCCAGCGAAAGGGGTGCTGCCTCGCATTCACCGGGTGTGGCAGACTCACTTTCGAACCCATTTTCCTGTTGCCCAAATTGGACTATTATGATGCCCGTTTGGCCGACCAGATCGTTGCAAGGGAGGAGTTCAAGAAAATGGCAAAGCGTAATGTTGACCGTCGGGAATTCATCGCCACAGCAGGATATGCTGGGGCCAGTCTTATCTCTGGGGCTTTTGCACCGCGTACCTTCAAGGCCGCATTCAATGCGACTGAACCCACAAGCTCCGTCACGAAGGCGCGCATCGCGGCGACTCCGACCTTTCGCTACCGGCCTTACCGCTCAAAGTCCGCGGCATCCGCAGACGCCGTAACGTGGGTGCAAATCGACCTCGGGGGGACGCAGGCCATTGAAGCTGTCGAATTGCATCCGGCCAATGAAAGGCTCCGCCCCGGAAAAGATGAATATTACGCGGGAGAGGGCTTTCCCCTCCGCTTTAAGATCGAAGCTTCTTCCGACAGGAGTTTCACCCAGCCGGTTATCATCGCCGATCACACGGGCACGGACTTCGAGAATCCACTTGACCATGTCGTGCGTTCCTCCGCAACGGGTCTTCATGCTCGATACGTACGCCTAACGGTAACGAAGTTTCCCAAGGTTGACTGCGCGCCGCCGCCGGTGGATCCTCCCGAGGCGTGGCCGACTTGCCCAAACAACACAGAACACTTGTTCGCCATGTCAAAGATCGAGGTCATCTCGGCGGGAAAGGACATTGCCCTGGGTCGGCCCGTCACTGCGGACGCGGCTCTGGGTAATGCCAAGGACGCAAGTCAGCTTACACGGCAAGATCGAATCGATACGGAGTACGTTCATCGGGATCACCCCGAACTGGTCACAGAACCGTCGGCGTGGAGTCCGCCCACGGGAACGGCACAGCCGCCGCTGACGGGTGTGACCCTGCATGGCGGTATCTTTGAGGTCGCCATGCGGAATAACATTCGATATCTGCTGGAATCCTATACCCTTGACGATTTATTGCTTCAGTTCCGGCAGCGCGCTGGCAAGCCCATTCCCCCAAGCACGCGAAAGCCCGATCAATTCTGGGAGCAGGACCTTGCCGGTTCGAATGCCGGCCGGTTTCTTATGGGCGCGGGAAACACGCTGCGGTGGATAAATGATACAGAGCTACGCGACCGCATGGAAGCGTTGGTTGCGGGAATAGCGGAGTGCCAACAACCCAATGGCTACGTGATGGCATACCCCGAAGACACGATCTTTTATTCGGAGCGGGGGGCATACACCCGGGCGTGGCTGACTCATGGGCTGATTGAGGCCGGGTACGCAGGCAATCAAAAGGCCTTTGAGATGTTGCGCGCGAACTATGACTGGTTCAACAAATGCGAATACCTGCCCGAGCTTCTGCGGGGCGCTGTCCAGGGAGGACAAGGGATGATCGCGAACACGCGGCTCTTCTTCACCCCGGTGGGAAAGCCGGACGACATTCAAGTGATTCAGCGCTATTTCCTGGAAGCTGGCTGGCTGGAGGAGCTGGCCCGTGGCGACAAGGACGGCATCTGGCAGTACCCCTATGACCGCCCGCACTGTTATTTGCTGACCAATCTCGAGGCGTACCTTGAGGTGTATCGCGCCACGGGTGACAAACGTTGGTTCGACGGGGTCAAGGCGGCCTGGGAAATGTACCACCGATACTGGGAGCAGCCGGGCAGCTCCATATCCATTATCGAGTATTCCTATGACCCGCCGGGGTCGAACTCTCTGACCAAGAAGTTGGGTGAGCTCTGCGGAAACGCCTTTTGGACATTCTTGAGTCAGCGATTTCAAATGCTGTCGCCGGAAGAAGAGCGCTACGCGGCGGAGATCGAAAAGTCGATCTACAACGTGGCTATCGCCAATCAAGACGGCAAGAACGGGCTTCGTTATCACACCACACTCGTCGGAAACAAAGAGAAATCGACCCGGGCCAACACTTGTTGTGAAGGACAAGGAACAAGGCTGTTGGGGTCGTTACCGGAACACATCTACTCTATTGGGAATGACGGTCTGTACGTCAACTTGTTTGAGCCCTCGACAATTACCTGGAAGCATGGTCAAAACCCGATGCAAGTGCAGATGGATACCCAATTCCCCCTCGACCGCCACGTCAAGCTGACGCTTTCAACCGACCGTTTGGCGCCCATGAAACTGCGGGTGCGGGTTCCTTCGTGGGCTGTCCAGCCTATGACCGTAGAAGTGAATGGGCAAGCGCAGGGCTCCGGGCGGCCCGGCAGCTACATTACAATCGATCGGAGCTGGCAGGAAGGCGACGTCGTTACCTTCTCCCTACCGATCGGTTTCAAATTGACGGAATACACCGGAGTTGATCAAATACCCGGTCACAAGCGCTATTCGCTAACTTATGGTCCGTTACTCTTCGCTGCTATAGGACCGAAAGATGCGAAACTGCGCCTTCCCTCCGGTTCGCGTCCAGAGGATATCGGTCGTCATTTGAAGGCCCAGACTGGCGCTCTGTTGCGCTTCAATGTCGATGAGAACCCCCATATCATCTATATGCCCTACTATCAAGTAGCGGAGGAGGAATTTACGTGTTTCCCCGCCATCGAGAATCAGGGCTAGAGACACGTGGAAGCGCAAGGCGGTAATTCACCCCGATTTACCGCGCAATCCGCGTATTTTCGTCCAAAAAATGGGCTTGAGCGAGGGACATTCTGTCCCTCTCGTCTGTGTTTTCAAGCATATAGTCGGGCCATCCTTCATTTTTAACATCTTTTGGCCGGCCCCTCCCGGAATTCAAGGCGATTAAGTTGTTTGATTTCAGCGATTTGATTTTGCAGCGGGCCATGATGAAAACCTCTAACTCCCTGTATTTTAAATGATATAGTCGAATTCCAAGGCATTTTCGCAATTTGCCTGCTCGCCGGGTTTTGCATCAGGCGCTCAGCCGTCCGCAATCCGCCTTCCTCCTACTGCCTCCCGCCAGCCACCAGCCTTCTACGCTAGTTTACACACGACCCTACTATTTGTCAAGAGCAGCGTGAGGCTACATTTAATAACCGACCTAAAGAACAACAAGTTATGCACCACGTCTAGTGTGGTGTCCCGGATAAGATTTGACAATGGCATGTTGCAATGACCCCCTCACCCCCGGGCCCCTCGGTCGCCACGGCCAGCGTGGGGAGGATGGATTTTATTACCCTCGCCCCTTTGG
>JBEKQO010000229.1:0-12214 GCA_049519635.1 Terriglobia bacterium
CGCGACGAACGTCGGTGGCACGGGTACCGCTACACTAACGCTGACGGTCGCGGCGGCTCCGGCGATCACCAGCGCGACCACGGCCAGCGGGACGGAGGGGAGCGCCTTCTCCTATCAGATCACGGCGACGAATGCGCCCAGCAGTTACGGGGCGACGGGGTTGCCGGCGGGGCTAATGGTAAACAGCGGGACGGGGCTGATCTCAGGGACGCTGAGCGGGGCGGGAGTCTCGACGGTGACGCTGAGCGCGACCAACAGCGGTGGCACCGGGACCGCTCCCCTGACGTTAACTATCCTTGGCGGCGGCGCCGGGCCTCTGGTTTCGCACACGATTCAGATCTCCAGTGACGCCGACGATGGTTACTATAACAACCAGGACGGCAGCGGGTGGCATAGCGATCCACAGTACGGGGGAGCAGATTTGGTGGGGAGTTGGGGCGGTACGACAATGGAGTGGGTTCCGGGCTACCGATTTCCGTCTACCGGCGTCAATTCGGGGGACACGATCCGCTCCGCCTATCTGCAATTGGTGAGCAGCGACGGGTTCGCAACCAGTGCGGCTTGTGGATCTGCACCCTGCCCCAGCAGTAACTCTACTTTCCGCGTCTACGGAGTGGCTCAAGACGACGGCACGGCTTTCAGCGGGACGGCCGGGAACACTCCTCTGGACGTGCCTTATACGACGGCCTACACCGATTATACAAGTACCGGACCGGGCGATGGTCACGGAAGCTGCCAGGGGAACAACAGCGGGCAAAACACCTGCACGCACATCATCGATGTGACCAGTATCGTCAAGGAAATCACCGCACGGCCAGGGTGGACGAGCACCTCTGCCATGCGATTCGTCATGATGAGCACGGATAGTACCGCGCCCAACGTTTTTGCGGGATATGAGGATTACTCCGCCAATCCCAGCCGAGCAGCCACGCTCATCGTGAACCCTCCGCTCCCCACGATTGTGTCATCGGGTGCATGGGGAACGGATTCGCAGGAAACCTATCCGACTACGTACTCTACCGGGCCGTTTGTCTATCCGGGAGCTTCCACCCTGCTTCTGTTCTTGGGAGATTATTACAACTTCTACGGGCAGCCGGTGGCTCAACCGAGTGTATCCGATAGCTGCGGAAACACCTGGAACATCCTGGCAGGACCCACGAACTGGGTGGGCATTGTCTACTACATGCGGAGCACGGTCTACTCTGTGCAGAATCCCGCGTCATGCCCTGCGGGCGATACGATCACGATCACCGCTGACTACCAAGAGCCTATCTTTGTGCATTTCTTGGCCGTCGCGGGCTCAGACACCACCCAGGCCCCCGTCGTTTCCGCCATTACCAGTCCCAGTCCCGGCACGTACACGACGAGTGCTACCTCCAGTCCCATCACGCTCACTAACGCCGGGCTGCTGGTGAGCTGGATATTCGGCGACTCGGACGCCGCCCACACGTTCACTCCGCAGACGGGCTTTTTCAGGGATTTGAACTCGACGCCGAATTATCTTACGGCAGGGTTCGAAATCGTGTCGTCACCCAATACCTACCAGAGCCAGTTTGCGATTTCACCAGCGGATGGCTGGCAAGTGGTCACGATAGGGTTGCCCGCTTTAGGTAGCGTCGATAAATAAAGGTAGCGACTCAGCTAGTGCGTTTCAGGGTGAATGGTGTAATTCCATTCACCCTGAAACTTGTTCAGTTTCGGGTTCACTCGCTTGATTTCCTGATCCAAAACCTTCCGACCAGTCGGGTAACCTTGCATTTTTACACTCCGAGCGTAGAATCTGCTTCCGAAGCTTGGGAAATTGGGCGTTCTCCGAACCTGGCTAATACCAGGGTGTCCCCTTTTCTGGTAACCTACCGCCGCTGTAAACATGGAGGTTACCGTGCTCGCTTTTCGGTAGTGGGGCAGCTTCATTCCAACCTCAAATAATATGGCATTGAACCTGCTCTATATATTTGATTAATATCTAAATCTAAGATTGACATCGCGGGAAGAAGTCGAGCTTAATTGCCATACACGTACAAATTTGAATCCGCCAGACAAAAAATGCTGCGGGCCGATAGGGCATTAAATGACTATGTACGAAATTCCCCTTACAATACTGAACGAGAGAAACAACTTGAAGATTCAATGAAATCTGCCTGGGATGAATTTGTAGACAGTGTCGCATCCCTCTATCCTGAAATTCCCCCCCGTCCCGCCCGCTTGCTACCCCTTGACTCCCCCTCAGGAGAAGCGCGGGATGATGCCATGAGCGCAAAAATCTAACGCATACCGACAAATAACTTCGCCGTCCTCTAGCAACATACTTTTAGAGATTCCGGGGCACGTTCGATGCAACCCGGCAGAGGAGATTTCTTCAATTCAATGGGCCGTCGTGCGGCCCTGCTGCCTGTCTGCTTGGGCAGGTGCCGATGAGCCAGACAGAACGGCTCCTCCTGTGGGTCTTGTGGCAGGGTTGAACTAGGCCTGACCATTTCCGTCAGACCGCAGAGCGGGGTTCGGCACGCCATTATGAACGCGACCTTCGAGGCGCCTGACCCTGCTCGGCCACCTTCTTCACCACGGACACCTGCTAAAGTGCGGCCCGCGAGGCTGGCGAACTAAAACCGGCTTGCCAGATGGGAGCAGGCAGGGTAAAACAACTTAGTCCCGGGCGGCCTCCCTTGGCTGGTTTTGGCCCGACCACCTATGGCCGGTTTTCCGGTGATCACCGCGGTCGATCATTTCTTGAGCGTGTGAGTATGAGAGGATTGTGGACAAATGAAAGTCTTGTGTAGAACTTTTTCGACGATCACCGTGTTACTATTACTGAGCTGGAGCGGACTTCCCCAAGTTCCAAGCCCTAAGTCTGAGTCGCGCCTACATCATCTATTTGGCTCCCATTGCGCCACAGAAAATCTTCAACAAAGGTTTGAGGACCTTAAGTGCGCGCTCGTTCTGATTGAGGCAGGATCTAAGCTGGGAACAGGTTTCTATATCAGCAGCGATGGCGACGTGGCAACAGCATCCCATGTCCTCGGAGACCGCAGAATCTCGCGCAATCCAAATGCAACCATAAATGTCAGCATTACCATTCCAAAGGTGCTATTTCTCACCAACAGCAAGGGAGAACGGATGGAAGTTAACGCTAACACGGTCGAACAAAATCCTGACGCTTGGCTCGCTGACGTCGCCCGCATAAAAACGGGGAAACAAAATTCGTGCTGGTTGAAAGAAGCCGATGACCAAAAATCTCTCCCGGGAGAGCATTTAATATCTATGGGGTTCCCTGGTCTTTCATTTAAAGCTTTAACTCTTTACACTGGCATCATGAGCGCACGGCTGACGACGAACCTTCCCGTTGTAATATTGGATAGTGGGGAGGCGGTTCCCTCGTCAAACGAGTTTATCCGCGTCCAAATGCCCATTTCTACTGGATTATCCGGCGCACCTGTTATTGATGATGGAAACCGTGCCGTGGCTATAGTTACTAATGCGGGAGGTTGGACGCAGGACCTAGATAACCTCCTGGCAGCTTTCCGGTTGGGGGGGTTCAAAGATCAGCCTCCACCGGCAACCCCTAAGCAAGTACCAAACGCAGTGACCTTTAGTCTCAATTCGATGGCTCTAACAGCGGAGCTGGCTAGTCTTTTTCATGATTACGCTTCTCCTGGATATGGAGATGCCGTACCACTTCGTTACCTGAGGAAACCGCAGCAACAAAATCGGCCATCCGCATCACATGCCCATTGAAAACGACGCGCTCGTTCGGGTCGGCAATGCGTGCAGTCGTGGCGACGCCTGCGAGCACCACGACGTCTTCATTATTCTGGGTGTGCTGATAATTTTCGGGATCCGATTGCGTTGGCTCCTCGTGGGGTCTGTCAAGCTGAGCTCCTGAAGTTGCGGCAGAGAGAGTAACTATTTGATCGTTCGTTGTCTTCTGATCCACACTCGGCACAACTTTACTCGAGTGGATTTCTTGAGCGGTCACGGTGGAGATTCCCAAGGTAAAGGAGAGCGTTAAGACCGAAAAAACTGCGTTAGCAGCAGCCATTTTCATGGAATACCTCTGTCCAAAAACGCTTAATATAGATAATTTCATTTCATGTCAAGTGGGACGTTTACTCCCAACGTTTTCGATTTGGTTTCAAACTGACCCGCTATGTAGGGTTTCTATGTCTCCGTCTTGAATGTAAGAGGAAGCTCTTCTTACTCTTCCCCTAAACATCATGGTAGAAGCGGCGAAGGCGCGTGTCTGCCCCATTACGCACAGATACCTGTGCAATTGTGACCGGCCCTCGTAATTTCGGAAGGCTTCCCGCCGCCAACAACTCAACTCAAGACTATTTCCAGTAGCATGAACATGTACACACAGGCGGCAAGCCCCGCGAAGCGCGAAGCTGTCCATCAAGTGGCCAGGGTACTCTTGAACGGGGAAAGATCGTGAACTTGTACGAAGTTGTACTTGGCGAATTCGATGTTTCTAGCTAACCCTTAGAAAAGCTGGAGCCGACGGCCAGAGTTGAACTGGCGACCCTCGGTTTACGAAACCGATGCTCTACCAACTGAGCTACGTCGGCTGAAGAATACAAAAATGCTCACCCAGCGGGTCCAGCGTTTCCGCCATTCCAGCGGGTGAGCATTTTCAGAGGAGAATAGAATGACGGACGCGCTCCGCCATCTAAGCTCCTAGCGAGTCTAGAAAAACCCTCAGGCCATGTCAAGGGAATTTTCAGGTTTTTTTATGCGAGCTAACAGTTTTATTTTCTATGACTTAGAAGTCATGGCGGCCCTCAAAAAGCAATTCATCAGAAATGCCCAATAAATCGCATTCCAGTACCCGGCCATACCTTCAACTAACTGATTATAATACAGTTACTACGTTTTCAAATTCAGGCGGATAAGCTGGTCTTCATCGGTATGACCCCATTGCGAGTCCGGGAAGAACTTTGCGGCAAGTCGCCGTGAGAGGAAGAAAAGTACTCCCGCAACCATGCATGATCCAATTAGGATGGCGGTAAGAAGGAAGATAGCAAGGATCATGTGCACCAATTGCATGGTGAAAGTTCTTTCGGAAGTATATTTTTGGTCCCAACTTACGTTCTCGGTCACTTCGAACTGATCCATCAGCGCTGAGGCAATTCCTGCGTTCCCTGCGTTCAGAACCAGGAACACATACGAGCCGTGACGTCTTCCATAAGCGGAATTTTCTCCCTGGTCGCGATTCAATCCTAGGAAGCTTGTCAGCGCCCCGAAGCGAACTCGCGCGATTTGCGGCGTGGGGTAGCTGATTGACACCAAGATGGGTGTGCCTTTGCCGGTTTGGTACTGGCCTAATTGGACCTCCGCGCCCTGCTCAAATCCGATCAGGTCCGTGCGAAAGGAACGCAGGACACGTTTAGCCGCTTCGAGGCCCAAAACATATTTCTCGCTCCCGGGTACCAATCCTTTCGCCGGCATGGGGGAGGGCAACTGCCGGATCGCGCTCTTTGAAGGTTGGCTTCCCCCCACGAAGACGAGCAGCGCTTGGTAGTCGCTTTCGGATGGGGTGGAATCCTTACCATGCAGGAAGCGGATGAAATTGTTTCCGCGCGCCATCAACGTTTCATTCGCGTCGCCCACGGCTAATTGGACGCCTTTTACCGGAAACATCGACGGTGTCTGGTAGAACGTCAGCAGTCCGTAAGCGGAGGTAGCATCCGGCGTGGGTTCCACCACCACCGGCGTTTGCGTTTTGCCCAATTGGTAGGTACGCAGTTCCAGCGCCTTCACCCCATATTCCTGTTCCACTGCTGGGTCGCCGCCGTACTGGCTGACTGCCGCGAGGTGCAAGGGTTGGGAATCCACCTGGCGCCAGTCGGCTGCGGGCACCAAGGGTATGGCGAAGGGTTTTTCCTGCGCAGGGCAGGGGAAGGGTAGCGCCGTAAGCACGGCCACTAGCCAGGCGTGCTTCAAGAATTTCCGTGCCATCGAATCCAGAATATCAGAAATCCGGACGCGTGGCAGCGGAAGTTTGGTCCGATGCCAGGCGCTGCGCAGTCCTGACTTCACCGAGGTTTTTCACGTAACCCAGAATCCCCTCGTAGAGCGCGGAGGCGATTTTCTCGCGATAGTCGGACCGTCTCATGAGGTGCTCATCGCGGGGGTTGGTGAGGAAGGAGATTTCCGCCAGGACGGAAGGCATATTGGCGCCGATCAGAACCACAAAAGGAGCTTTCTTGATGCCGCGATCGCGCTGCGCGCCACTGACTTTGGTGACGCGGGTATAGACTTCGCGTTGGACCTGGTGGGCAAAGTCCTGCGATTCCTCGATCTTTTCCGTTAGGGCGATCTTCTTGATGAGGTCCTGAAGTTGGTGCACGGCCTCCTGCGAACTGGCGTTCTCGCGAGCCGCCACTTCCAACGCGTCGGGGTTCGAGGTGAAATTGAGGTAGTAGGTTTCAATGCCGCGCGCGCTTTTGTCGGGGCTGGCGTTGGCATGAATGGAGATGAACAGGTCCGCCCCCTTTTCATTGGCGATGGCCGTCCTTTCTTCCAGGGGAATGAACGTGTCATCGCTCCGCGTCATGATGACCTCGCAACCGGTGCTAGCTTCCAGCAGCTTTTTCAGCTTCAGCCCCACATCCAGCACAACATCTTTCTCTTCCAAGCCGGTGGGCCCGATGGTACCTGTGTCGTGGCCGCCGTGCCCGGGATCAATGACGATCCGGCCGATTTTCAGGCCCAACGCGCGCGTTAAAGTGCGAGAGCCGGACTCGGTGGGGAGAGCGGGTTGGATGGCGGGAGTAACATCGGCCGCGCTGGTCTCAGTTCTTGCCACTGATTTCTTCTTCCCATCACCGGTCCGGGGCGGGGTGACGGTAGCAGAATCTTGCTCTTCATCCACCGGTGGGGCGGAGGGCTCCATTTCGACATGGGTCGGGACCGGCGGCTGGTCCTTAGCCAAGGTCCCAGCCCGTGCAGTGGGTGCCGGGTTAGTGGTTGCGGGGGAATGCGCGCTTTCCGACTTTCGACTCTCAGCGTTTGCCGGTGGCGCAGGGTTGATGGTCCGGGCAATCTGTGTCGGTGCCCCGCCTTGGACGTCGATCACCAAGCGGAACGGATTGGGGAGAGAGAAAATTGAGTAGGTTTCAATCTTCTCCACGTCCAACACCACGCGCGCCACATCGCTGGAAAACTGCGCCACCCGAATCTGCCGCAGGAAGCCATCTTCCACGGGAAACGTCTTGCCGACCAGTTCCGGGCTAAGGTGCGCGGCCTGAAGATTCAAAACAATGCGGTCGGGGTTCGAAAGTCGTACCGAATCGAACTTAACCTCGCCGTCAACTCCCACCACAATGCGCATGTAGTTTGGCCCCACCCAGCGGCGTACAGCAGTTACTTCCCGCAGCCCCGACGGCCCTTCTTGCGAGGCCTTTTCCACGGGAGGGGGAGCCGATGGGGCCTTGGCTCTTTCCCCTGCTTGCCGGTCAAGTTGCTTCAGTTTCTCCTTCGCTTCGCCTGCCTTTTCGGACTTGGGATACATCGCAAGGAAATCCTGGAAGCCCTTGCGAGCCTCATCCGGGTCCTCAAGATCCTGGCGGTAAACCTCCCCGATGGTGAATAGCGCCTCGCGCGAAACGCGGTTTTGCGGATACTGCTTCATGAGGAAGCGGTAGGATTTGATCGCTTCCAGAAAGTATGCGTCCGAGGAAAACTCCCGTCCCATCTCGCGATAGAGTTCCGCAATGGCCGTGAGCGCCGCCGGCGACTTGCCGAACGTGGGGTTCTGGCGATAGACCTCGAAATAGGCGTCGATAACTTTCTTGTAATCTTCCTTCTTACGTTTGCTTTCGGGATGGGCTTCAAGGGCGGCGTGCATTTGCTGAGCTTTATCATAAGCCTCAACGGCGCGCTGGCGTTGCGCCGGCGACACGGTGGCGGAAGCAACCGCCGCGACCAGCGCGAGGCCGGCCAGGATCAACACCCACTCAAATTGCTTCGGTAAAGGAATAGCCTTCAACTTAAACCTCAGCGGGCCGGGGGAGGCCGGAAAATGATCTGCTCGACCTTCCCCTGTAACTCGCGATGCTTCTTCCGGATAAAATCGCCTTCCATCTTCACTCGCGAAGCCGCAGATCCGAAGCCTGGGGCTGGTGCTTCACGGGTTTATTACCAAGTCCTCCGTTGCCCGATGACGCGGCTGGGGTTATTCCCCATTGCTGTAATGGACCACCCCAAACTCATCAACGTAGCGGACGATGGGGGCCTTAGGCGGCTCTTTGGGAGGGGTCTTCGCCCGCACCGGCGCGTCCCCCGCCTTATAGATGCTAGTGACTTTGCGCACGTAATTTTGTGTTTCGGGGAAAGCCGGAACGCCTCCCGAGCGCTGCACCGAGTGCTCACCGGCGTTGTAAGCGGCCAGTGCAAGCGACAGATCGCCTCCGAAAAGACCCATGAGATACTTCAGATAGTTGACGCCGCCATCGAGGTTCTGTTTGGGGTCGAACGGATTCACTACGCCGAATCGCAGCGCAGTCGCGGGAACCAATTGCATCAGGCCCATGGCGCCTTTGCGCGAAACGGCTTTGGGATCGTAATCCGACTCCACGCGAATGATGGCGCGGATCAATTCGGGATCGACTTGAAACCGGATCGCGGTTTGCTCCACCAGTTGGTCGATATTCGCAGGGACGCGACCGGAGATAGGGAAACCGCTGGGGTGAAAGCTGCGCTTCATCCAATCTACGCTAGTGGAGTTTTCACCGGTGTTCACGTAAATCTTGTGCCCGGTTTCGTCCAATAACACCACAATCTTATCGGCTTTAGCGGCAGGAGCAAGGAAGGGGCAAAGCAGAAGCCCGCCTAGCAGAACGACCCGGAATGAATGGAGACAATTATGCATGGAGGTTACGGCACCGCGCGCGGCGCCACTCGAACCCACTCCCCTCCCATTCACCCAGGCCCGGAGCGCCACTTACAGCACTCCCCCGGCTGCGCCCTTTCCAACAGGAGACTTGCCTGGCACCATCACTCCCAAAAGGGTTCAGCCCAATGCGGGCCTTACAGTAGAATCAATTATAACATCGGGTGCAACCCCACGCAAACAAGACAAGAGATGAGCGCTAAATCAATCTGCTGTAGGGGAGGCTTTACGCCGCCGTTTGTACATCGTCCGAATGAGGGGAATGACCTACTTGGGTCATCCCGTAGGTTGTCACGGGATAAAAGCAGTTGGGACGCGTGGGTGAGGCGGCGCGAAGGATGGCAGCACGCAGGGAAGCCTGTAATGAAAATGCTCCCCTCCTCAATTGAAGAGGGGGTAGGGGGTGGCGCTGATTGCGACTTGATTCTTTTGGCTTCAGGAGATAACCACCCCGGCGCTCGGCGCGCCATCCCTCCTCATCTGAGGAGGGGTGGCGCCTTGGGGGCCGGGGTGGTTGTACGCCGAGGACAGTTTTTCCGCAGCCTGTTTAGCCCCGCCCTCCAGACCCGTGGTGAGAAATCCGCGTTAGCTCGCCACCCTTCACTCGTCACTGCCTTTGGGCACGCAAGTTTGGTTTTAACTCCGGACCTCGGACTCTTCATTCACGGCATTGTTGCGCCACTTCCCTGCCCTCGGCTTTTTGTCCTGACGCCGCCATTTCGCAAGGACGAACGCGACAGATGAAGCACATACCTCCACCCTGAGCTTCCGTGTCGCTCACGGCCAACAGGGCAGGGTTCCGTCAAAGTCGCGGGGCGTCGCCTACCTCCATGGACATGAATGCATCACCCGCGAAGAAACCCCTTACCCCCCATAGGCGCTAGAATAAGCCACCCGATGATTCGTCGCCTTCCTTCCCGCGAAGCGGGACACCGTGAGTAGCCGTAGGTGAAACCTACGGAAACCGAAGGCGAGAAAGGAATTCGGCCCTGAAGGGGCCGACCTTTCCCACGGTCAACCCCGTCGGGGTTGAAGGGGCCATGGCGTTCTTCGAGCCGCAGGTTAAAACCTGCGGCTACCCACGGTTGGCCCCTTCGGGGCCAGACCGGAAATTGCTTAGTCTAGCGCTAATGCCACTCACCCCCCGCCTTGCGGTCCCCCCTCTCACCAGGGGAGAGGGTGCCCGACAGAGGAGGGCAGGTGAGGGGTCCCTTTCAACCCCATTGGACTTTGACGGTGCCCTGGCCAACCGGGCAACCCGGTTGACAGTGTGCCCGGACTCCGGTAGGGTGCTACAAATTATGATCACCCAACGGCGAGCCTTCCTCGCGCACCTTTCGATGTTGACGGCCGTTCTCGCCCAAGCCGCGGAGCGCCTTCCTGCAAACCACAGCGTGAAGTGGGCGGTTTCTCTCGGCCTGTGGTCGCACATGCCTCCGTGCCCTTTCACCAGCATCCTCGATGTGATGAAGGATACGGGTTTCATCGGCATTCGCATAACGGGTTTCCCGGGCTTCCTCCAGAAGTACCAACTGACCCTGGCACAACTGCACCGCGAAGTTTCCCGGCGGAACCTTCAGGTGGCCACCATCTCCTGGGGCGGGCCGCTGCAGGAGCCTGCGGAACGCCAGAAAGTTTTGGAGAGCGCGAGAGAAGCCATGAAGTTTCTCGCTGACTTCGGGGCCAACCATCTGGTGGTTTTTTCTCCAGGGCGGGCCGCACCCGCCTCGCGCGTGCCCGGCGCTTTCCGTGAATTGTGCGAACGGTGCAATCAGATTGGCGAGTTGGCAGGAGAAAGGGGATTCACTGCCGGGTTGCACAATCACCTGGGGCAGATGGTCGAGAACCAGGAAGAAGTTGACCGCTTCATGTCGATGACCGACCCGAAGCTTTTTGGCTTATCTCCGGACACGGCCCATTTGCATCTTGCCGGCTGCGAGGTGGCCGGCACCATCAAGAAATACCAGGACCGGATTCGTTTTCTCGACTATAAGGACGCCAAGTGGACGGCTCCCACGCAAGATTGGGTTCTGCCCAATGGAAGCGTCTTGCCAAAAGACTCGCCCGAAGCGCGGTTTTATGCCAGCATTTACGACCTGGGAGATGGCGAAATTGATTTTCCCGCATGTCACCTAATACTGAAGGACGTAAAATATCGCGGATGGATTTGCGTTGATCTTGATACCGCCCGCCATGGCGCGCTTGCGAGCTACCAACGATGCGGCGCTTACGTAGTTCGAACCCTGGAACCCATCTACGTTTGACCGGGCGCGGAAATCCCGATGACCAAGGCCGGGAGAGATCCAAGTCCTGCCCGGATGCAGGCGGCCCACTCTAAATTCGGAGCAATCACTATGGCCCCACAAATGAATCGGCGCGAACTGCTCCTGGGAACCCTCGCCCTTGCAGGCCCCGGGACCGTTCCCAAGTATCGGATCATCGATCCTCACGTTCATGTTTGGGTCAACGATCCGCGCTATCCCTGGGCGAAGGAGGCCACCGCGCCGCCTAAGAAAGACGCCACGCCGGAGATGCTGCTGGCCCTGATGAGGGCCAATAACGTCGCCCGGACCGTGCTGGTTCAGGTCATTACTTACCGCTGGGACAATCGTTATGTTGCCGATGTACTGAAGCAGTATCCGCGCGACTTTAAAGGCGTTTGCCGGGTGAATCCGGAGGACCCCGCGGCCCCCGACGCTCTTTCCCAGCTCGTCGAGCAGGGGTTTCGCGGCGTGCGCATCAGCCCCGCGGCCGACTCCAGCGGGGATTGGATCAATGGCGATCTGATGCCGCCCCTGTGGAAGCGCACGCAATCCCTTAAGGTGCCCATGCAGGTTTATACGTCCATCAATCGCCTTCCCGACGTCGCCCGGCTGGTGGAGAAGTACCCGGACCTGGATGTGATCATCGATCACATGGCGGATTGCCCGGTTGACCAACCCCAGGAACTCGACAAGCTTCTCGCCCTAGCTCGTTATCCCCGAGTGTTCGTGAAAATTTCCCACACGTGGTCGATTTCCAAACAGCCATATCCCTGGCTGGATGCGCAGGAGCACGTCAAGCGGCTCTACGCGGTATACGGGCCAAAGCGCCTGATGTGGGGGACGGATTGGCCCGTCCATGAAGCGAACACGGTTTATAGTAAGACCCTTTCCGTGGTTCGTGACGACATGAAGTTTTTGAACGAGGAGGATAAGAGCTGGATCCTTTCGAAGACCATCGAAAGAATTTGGCAATTTGCCTGAGTTATAGGTGCCAATCGAGCGGAGCTAATCAGGCTGCGGGAAAGCTCGAAGGTGCTTCCATTCACAACGCCAACCCGTT
>JBEKQO010000230.1:0-12151 GCA_049519635.1 Terriglobia bacterium
CCTGCGCCTCGTTGAAGCGCCCTCCATTCGCTTCGCTCAGGGCGGGCTCTTGGGGCTCAAGGACCACGGCGGACTTTGCCCGACTGGGCTTCCTCCGCTCGACGCTTCATTTCCCATTGAAACGCGGCACGAAACCCATTGCAGCCAGGAGCTCAGCAATTCATCTTGCCGGAAAACGCCCAACCCACCCTTGTGCCCGGGGTCGCTGGCGATGCTGTCGTTTTGTCGCCCCCGCCGCCGATCCTCGCAACCCCCTCTCCTACCGGCAGGAAATCGACGACGGGGAGGCTGTATTTTTCCTGCCCGCAGGAAATTCCGCCAGAATCATCTTGACACTACTTGTTGCCTATGTGCTAGCCTAAAAGGGAGCAGGATAGCCGCCGCGGGAGAGGCGCCGGCGGGGAAAGTTCTCCCTGCTTTGTCACGATGTGCATGAAAACACAAGGACTTCGGAAGAATTTAAGGCATTTCCGTGAAATCATATCTCCTTCAATTAAAAGCGCTTATCTTCGAGGTCGAGTCGGAGGGCGGGAAAAAGGGGGAATTAAAATATGCGACCTAGTTTCGCGATGTTGTTGAAAACACATGTAGAACAAATGTCGCATTTTCACCTTGCCAGGATGTCGATGAAAGCAAATGCCTTATGCGAGCCTTGCCAGGATGTTTATGAAAATAAAGGAGCTTAGCGCAAACCTCCAGGTAGTTCAAAGCGCGGTGCTCGTCCGTGGCCGCGGCGGCGGAACTGACCCCTCAGCCGGCCCGCGACGGCTAGGGAGAGCGCTGGTCGCGGTCCACCTTCTCCCCCGGGACAAGGAAAACATCGTTCTGGGGGGGCGGTGCGCCCGAGAACGGACTCCTCAAATTCAGCCTCCGCGGCTGTGGGCCGGCGAGCGGAGGCCGGGGTGGGAAAAATGTCGGAGGGAAGGGTCGAAGGAGCGGGTAGTGCAGAGTTAGGCGCAGTTTGCCTTACTCTGCGGCTTTTCACCTCTCCGTCGTTGCTAAAGGTCCTTCGCCGGGCATCAAATACGCGTGTGCTCATCGGCGGGCAATAGGACGCGGCTGGAATCCTTTCCCTTCCCCTTCCATTGCCACCCGACGCATTTTCCTGCCACGGAAATGTTTGGATGAGATGGCGTCCACGGCGCGGCCCGTCAGGTGCACTACCGCAGAACTGCAGAAGATTTCGCCCACTCTCTGAGGCAGGCACGTGAACCTATCCGCAGACTCAATCGAACCTGAAAACTTGGCAACAATATGGCAACGTTAAGCGCCGAAAACCATGCAAAACCGTGAGGCAGGGTGCGGGAAAGTACATGACAGACCGTCAGGATAGATATTTGTTTCCAGACTCTGGATCGGCGTATCGGGGTTCGAATCCCTGCCTCCCAGCCAATATCCATGCGGGTTTTCTTCGGTTAACTCTTTTAGAAACAGTCCCGTGTCAACGCTGTGTCAACAGATTTCCGGCGAACCTGCCTGACAGCGCCTACAGGTGAGGGATGTTGGGGAAAGGGATCGTAGAGGAAAGGTGCGTGCTCGGCGGATCGTGGGGTTTCGGGTCTGGGCGCGGAGGAATCTGGTATTCTTGCTGCCGCTTCAGGGCCTCTCGCGTCTTTTGCTCCCCTACCCCTCGCTCGTGATGGCGTCGCCCTCGGCCATGCGGCGGAAGTCATCAAGCTCTTGATCGCGAGACGTCGCCAATTTGGGGACGAAAAACCTACCCTTCGATTTTACCCACTGGCATGCCGTTTCTGACACTCCGAATAGCCGCCGGTCGCCGGCCCGGTAGGGACGAGCGCCTGGAGGCAAGCGAAGAGGAAGCCACGCGGCTGGCTTGTGTGGGGCGTTCCTTTTGCATCAGGTCGCGATAGAAGTGCCCGGCGATTCCCGCAGCGTACGGGCCAAACATTGTTTGCCCGCCGCGCAGTAAGACGACGGCCACATATTGCGCATGGACATCGCCTGCGTAGGAGACAAACCAGCCCAGGTGTGCACCGTCTTCGCTGCAGGTCCCGGTCTTTCCGTAAATGGAAAGATCCGGGTCGTAGGCGGAGTGGCCCGTCCCGTAAAGCACGGATCCGGCTAGGCCATCGTGGATCTGCGGGAAATTGGCAGTCAAGTTGTCCAGGCGCCGCCGCACGATGGGTTGGAACACAGCAATTTGGTCAAGAGTTCGTGGATACTGCAACGCGTAGAGCGTTCCGCCATTGGCGATCGTGGAAATGACTGCGGCCATCTGTAAGGGCGTCACCTCCACGCCCGTACCGCAATAGGCAAGATGTCCCACGCCGCCATCCTTGGGCGGAGCAGAAGGGTAGTGGCCGGCGGACTCACCCGGAATGTCCTGCCCAGCCTTTTCCCCTATGCCGAACTCCTGGGCGTATTCCGTGATGCGTTTGAAGCCCAACGTCTCTCCCAGCTTGTGGAAAAAGGCGTTGTTCGAGTGCGCCAGGGCATCAGTAACGTTCATGCGCGTGTGCTCGCCAACATCGAGCTTGGTGTTGGGTGTGATGATGCCTTCCCGCAACGCGGCGAGCGCCACAAGCGGCTTAAACGTCGAGCACGGCGTGAAGCCGCTCGAAAGCGCCAACTTTTGATTGACGATGCTCAGGATGCGCCCGCTGTTCGGGTTAACCACAACAATGCTGCCGCTTAGCTTTCCCAGTGCCTTGAGGGCCGCTTGCCGGACAACCGGATCATCGCCCGCAGGATTGTCGTCGGCGCCGGGGTTCCCATAGGAACTAAGGCGCAAGGGATCTGCCACCTGCCGGGAACGGCGCATGGTGGGGCGGGTTGCCGTGCTCCTGAGGGTGGCAGGCTTCGCGGCGGAGGAACGCTCGGGAAGGGTAATGGGTGCGTTGTCAGGGCTGCCCGAACCCCCTCCAGCCGCGGTGGTCGTCGCAAATCCTACCCCCAACAATAAGCAAGATGCCAATGCCAGGAGGGCAATTCGGTTCAACAAGTTTTTCATATTTCTCCTGATACTGATTGGATGCCGTTGGCCTTCAATTGAGTACCGCTGGCGTAATAAATGCCACTAGTACTATGGTGCTAAAGAATGGCCCCCCACTGCAGGGACAAGCCATAAGCCGTCGCGGAAGGATTTGGGCGATCCTCATGCACAAAGGGGTCGCGATCGACCATGGAGTATGCCGCGCTGCGGATGGGCGGCACCCCGCGGCCGGAAATGCGGCGGGATTGGGAGCCAGGATTATCCCAGTTGACTGGCTCGGGCGGGGGGAGGAAACGGCTCCTTTCGGCCACCAGGAATCTACCCGCCGCGATGCCTAAGCTCGCATGATGATGGAATGGACGCCCCGACCTGGACATGCGGTCAATCTACACGCGGTGCGGTTCACGCGGGTTTCGTTGTAAACCTCGATGTCTCGCCTGCGGGGCGCAAATCCTAATTCCCTCTTAAGATTCTGCTCTCCCTGACACGCCAATCCGTAGCCTTGGCGGTAAAAAAGGTTGATCGCGAAAGCGGGCATGCCGCGGGGGAATTAGGGCTGTAAAGCCAACAGTCTCGGCCGCAAGTTGACTCCCCCCTGACTTACCGGCAAAGGGTCGTACAGTTTCTGGCGGCGGATCGCGAACGACCTTGCCGACTGCTTGTGCATCATGTCCCTCCCGCCCCCGCCATCAACCAAACCGAAAAGATGACCGACTTTAACAGAGTGAGCTATGTTGAACAGACAACCGAACTTCCACTCGTTATATTGATCGAGTATCAAATAGACGGAGCTAATTGAATTGTCCTATTTGAACCATTTGTAAGCACGCTCCGGATATTACTCCGCAATCCCGCCGCAAAAGGACTGAATTACAGTCGCCACACCTAAAAGGGGCACTCCCGATTTTGGTCGGAGTGCCCACCCTCCTTGACGGTCTAACTCCATCCCTCCCCATAAACGCACCCCTGCCGGGTGGAAGCGTCTCCTGGCATACTGTCCTGCCGGCAACCCTTCGAGTAGGGGTTATGGCCGCAAAAAAATCTCTGCGGCCACCCGTGGTGACCAATATTGACCAGGGCAATGAGCAAAACAGGACAGACCGCGAAAAGAAAGACGGACAGACTCTAGACTCACAAGGTTCTCGTGGCAGAGGGAATGGCGTGCACAGATTGGAATTCCGGATTTTTTTAAGGCACGAACCTTGCGATGAACTCCATGCGGCTGGATCCGAAGCGGAGTGTGCCCGCAGACGCATTGATTCTGAACATCGCTATCGTTCCGTCTTTGACAGACCGTTGAAATTGTGACCACGAACCCACTTTCGCTTGCAGGAAGGAGAGTTACACGATGTTTTTAATACTCTTTATCGTGCTATTGGTGGCTTGGCTTTTGGGCTTTTTCGCATTCCACATTGCGGGCGGGTTGATTCACATACTACTCATTGTGGCCGTCATCAGCTTGATCGTGCATTTCCTGCGGCGCTAAAGCGCCGCGTAAGACATAAGGGTGCATTTCCAAAAGCGGGACGCCGCGCTCACCGCTTATGGGCATTACAATAGGGTAAAATGTAATGTCAAGAGGGTGGGAGTGGCTCAGGTCAGGCGCCTGTTCCATTCTAACGGGTCTCATCCCCGGATTGCTTCAGCCCTTGCTTTTGGATTTCGGCTTACGTGCGGGCTTCTCTTTTTTACCGGGCCGGTCCAAATGCTTAGGAATCCCGGTGATAAGGCCTTGATAACCCGTGAGGTGAGCGTCGAGGATGACCACACCCTCGGACGTGATCTTATATTCGCGGACATCATTGCTATGGTTGCCACCGCGCATCTTGATAACGACCATGATCTTGCGCAGCTTGTCGCCGATGGATACGTACCGCATCCGGATAATGTCATCGGTGAGAAAGGAAATCGAGTACATACTGAACGGGAATTCTGTGAAAGTCTCGTTCAGCTCAATCGTGCTGAGAATCGTCACCCCGATTCCCGTCAAAGCGGTGATCATCCGGTAGAGCGATTCGCGGAATTCCGCGCGGAAACTGGGCGCCAGAGCCATCTCAAAGCCCGCCAGTGAATCAATCACCAGGCGCTTGGCGCCAATCTTCTGGACCGCGTCCAAAATCTCACGCATGGTTTCATCCACCGAGAGGTCAAGAGGACGGAGGTAGAGGATTTCGAGTTTCTTCTCGCGCCGCGGCGTTTCCAAATCCAGGCCAAAACTGCCGGCCCGCTCCGCATACTCCTGCGGCCGTTCTTCAAAGACCACCACAATTCCCGGATCCCCCTGGCGTATGCCTTCGGCAATGAATTGGGTTGCGAGGACGGATTTTCCCGTACCCGAAGCCCCGGCCACCAGGACGCTATCGCCTTCGGGAATCCCTCCCCCGAGCATCTTATCCAATTCCGGGATACCGATGGAAAGGCGCCGCGTGCTGGGTATTTTCCTTTGTTGTCCGCCCAGCCCCAGAGTACGCGAGAAGGCTTGCAGCCCGTCATGGGTGATGCGGAAAGTATGCAGCCCGGGCACGGATGCCTGCCCGCGCAGTTTCACGATCTGTAGCTTCCGCACAATGGAATTCCGGTCGCCAGCCTGGTAGAGCCACACGAGGCCGTCGGCGACAGTGAATACGGGATTGTCACGGATCTCTCCCTCGACATATTCCCCCACGAGAAAAGTCGTTGCCTGCCAACTGGTCAGAAGCAGCGCCAACCGCTGAATGAAGGCTTGCAGTTCCACTTCGGTAGCGCCGCCGAGCGCCTTCCGCACCACGGTGCGAAAGGAGTCCACCACCACGATGCCGGGGCTTGCCTTCTCCACCTCTTTTGCAATCTCCGCCAGGACCGCTTCCAGGTCCTTCTCCAAGACAACCTGGCTCAGGTTAATAAAGCGGACGGCGTTGTTTAACTTGTCCTGGTCGAAGAACGTGTACTGCTGCTGGTATCGCAGCATTTTGATGGCGGGTTCGCCGAGGATGGTGAAATAGAGCGCGGGGCGCTCCGGCGTGGCGTTGGCGAATACGATTTGGTGCGCCAGCGTGGTCTTGCCGCTTCCCGGGGCGCCCGCGATGATATTAAAAGAAAATTCCGGCAGACCGCCGCCCAGGATTTCATCGAGACCCGAGACCCCGGTCGGCAGTTGGTTGATGAACACTTTGTCTTGCGTGCTCAAGCTTTCTTCTCCTTCTCGGAATCGCGATCGTCGAAGGCCGACTCCGGCCATACATTATGAACCAGGCGCAATGTTAAACCTTCGCCAATGAAGGTGAGAAGCAGTCCGAGTAATTGGGCAATGAGAATGGCTCCTCTCTCCATAGACATGTCCATGTCTTTTTGCGGCCCAAGCTCGTCTAGACCTTTCAAGGACCCATCCGCACCGACCTGCACCGCACTCAGACCGGGATCTTCCGCCCTGGCCAGCGCCAGAGCACGAGAAAGGAGCGAGCGAAACCCCGCAACTCCCGCGATTGAACAAAGGGGCATGCGCAGCTTCTCAAAAACGCGAAAAGCCGCTGACTCCGCTGGCTCGGAGTTCTCGCCGGCAACGGCTTCGTAAGTAAGAAGGCGCCGGGCCAAATTTCGCGACACCGGAGGGCTCATAATCTCTTTTTCCGGGCAAGATGCGGACACTGCACTCAGTTCGGCCTGGGGCTTCTAACCGCCACGAGCACTTCCAATACGGTGGCACTGGTGCGAACGTTTCCCGCGACACTCATCAGCGCTTCCGTGAAGGGCGGGTGTTGGTCCGCCAGTTCCTCCAGATGCGCACTGACGCTTTTGAGCTGATCAACTTCGTTCAGGATCACTTCAAAACCTGTGCGTACACCGATCTGCGGAATGGACCTAAGGGGTGGGAGAACTTCCGATGTCACCAGCCGCGACGTCATCGTTTCGCCAATGAACGTGAGAAGCAGCCCGAGTAAATGGGCAATGAGAATTACTCCTCCCTCCCTGACCTGGTCCTTTTCAATCTGGCTCCCAAGCTCGTCAAGACCCTCTAAGGATCCATCGGCCGCGACCCGCACCGCGCTAAGGCTGGGAGCCTCCGCCCTGGCCAGCGTGAGAGCACGAGAAAGGAGTGAGCGAAAGCCGGGCACTCCCACAAGGGCACCTACGGGCCGGCGCAACGTCTCACAGACACGAAAGGCCGCGAATTCCATGGGTTCGGAGGTGTTGCCCGCAGCGCCTTCGTTCGCAATAAGGCGCTGGGCCAAATCCCGGGTCTGCGGAGGAAGCATCATTTTCGTTGCGTTGCCTTGCAAAATGGGCGCGACGCTCGGACGTGAATCATTGATCATAATATCATCCATTTGGGGGCTGCTCGGATAGAGCATGTGACTGCGAGGCTTCATTCGATTCCATGGGCGCAGCGTCAGTCCGAATGTGGAGGGCCCGGTAGTAAGGTGGACAAGGTGGTGCCGGCCTTAAGCCCGGCGCTGCAGCCCCAGCATTGCCCCCATGCCCCATCACCGTCCATCATAATATCATTTTCGAAATAACAAATCACGGATTTGCTTTTCCGCTAATTGCGCAGAACCCCGCTGAGCAGGCCGCTATGAACGGTCACCCCGCCACTTCCGGTATAGTCCACAAAACCCATCTCCCGGAACTTGTTCATGAAATGACTGACCCGCAACCGCGTGGCGCCGACCATTTCCGCCAGGTTTTCCTGATTGATGCTGGGAAGAATTGTTTCGGCTTGACTCTCCTTCCCCAAATGCGCCAGATGCAAAAGGATCGGGTAGCCACGGTCACTGCCTCTGTGACCGTGGGTTCTTTCATCCATGCCGCACGAACGCTATATGATCTTCGGGAACGGGTGTAGCATGCTTGGCGTGAGAAAAGCCCACGGTCAGAACTGCACTGACCGTGATGTTATGAAAGCCGCGATGCCTCCTCGGGTGCCGCTAAACTGGAGGTGGTCCAGTTTAGCGGACCCTCGGGATAAGACCGAGAGTTTAGCATCGAGGAGACAAAGCGATGGAGAAAAGTATAACGCCCATTGAAGCGCCGGTGGGAGTAGACGTTCACAAGCGTCGCTGCAAGGTGGTGGAGTTTGATCACGGAGAGATTAAGGTGCGGAAGCCGATGGCCAACACGCGGGAGGAGTGGCTAGATATGTTGTCGGAACTTCCTCCCAATGCGGAGATCGGCTTGGAGGTGAGCACGGCGGGGTACTTTGCTATGAGCAAGCGTAGCGCGGACCTGTTTTGTAGGTCCGCGGCTTTTCCTTGCCCATGGGGGGAGAACCGCGGACCTGCAAAACAGGTCCGCGCTACGCTTGCTTTCCCCCGGCGACATATTGTAGGCTCTAATACTGGTTAATTTAGCTTAACATTGATAGCATAGGTCGATACACTAAAGGTTGTTGCTGGGGGGTGTTGTGAGGCCCGCACCAGAGTCTGACTTCGGAGGTGGTAGGCTGCAGCGGGTAGATGGGGAAGTATACCGGAAAGCAGTGCTGGCTCCCGGCTCCTGACCCTTCGTTCCCCTGCGGCTTTCCACGATGCGTAAGAAAGAAAAGAAGTTAGCTGTTTAGCGCCAACCTGTCTTAAAGCGTTATCCCGCTCAAATAAAGACAGTTAGCTTGAAATACGGGAAGACGGGGAGAAAAAAGGGCGCAGATTTCCACGATGTATTAGAAAAAAAAAGGGTTAGCGATGAATGATGTAAACCTTTTGAAAGCCTATGTTATAGAAACTAAAATGGTTAGTCTATCTGTCGGTGGCGAGGGGCCAAAAAAAGGGGGGGGTAAAAATGAGGCAAAACTTCATTAAGTTATTGAAAACAAGCATAGAGAAAATGCCCGTTTTTCGCCTTTCCACGATGTTAATGAAAACACAGGAGTTAAACCATCCCTTCCACGATGTTAATGAAAAGAAAGGGAGTTATTGAAAATTGAGGGGAAGAGGAAACTCGTACTTGCGCCGGGTCCGCTCAATACACTTGGTGGCCGAAGGGCCCGATCCGCCGACTGGTGGAGGGTGGCGTCACACACACACACACACAGCACGCGAAACTCGGTGGGCAATCGATTCAGATACCCTGATTGCGCTGAATGAGGACACCTGCGGAGAATTCTCAAGGAGTGGGTGGCTCATTACAACAAGGGGCGCCCACACTCCAGGGCACCGTCAAAGTCTAATGGGTTTGAAAGGGACCCCTCACCTTCCCTCCTCCGTCGGGCACCCTCTCCCCTGGGAGAGGGCTGTGATTTTGATTTCTCTCCCTCTCCCTTGGGGAGAGGGGGGACCGCAAGGCGGGGGGTGAGGGGTTTCTTCGCGGGTGATGCATTCATGGCCATGGCGGTATGCGACGCCCATGACTTTGAGGGAACCCTGGCCAACACTCCAGCTTGGAGCCCGGGATACCCGAACCGATGGCAGGCGGAGCGGTGAGGCGACTCTCGGGATACCGGATTCCGAGCGATCATCGAATTCTGGCCGAGCCCATCTGGGGAGATCTCTACCACGAATTTCGACTCGAGACGGCTGCGGCATGAACCTGATACTCCCCAAAGCCCCCGAGCGTCTTTTTTGCGGAGGACACCCTTCAACATCTTAGCTGCGCGGGGTGCGGGACGGATTGAGGGTGAGAGCCGCGATTTCGGCGGGGCTGAACAGGCTGCGGAAAAACACTATAATACCGTCATCCTGAGCGCAGCGAAGGATCTCGCTCTGAGCATTTTCGAGGCAATGCGAGATTCTTCGTCGCCTGCTGCTCCTCAGAATGACAGTGCCGACGAGCTTTTCCGCAGCCTGTAAAGCCCCACCCTTCCGGCGGCGTCCAACCGTGGTGAGAAGTCCGGGCTAGGCTGGGCGGGAAGGTGGCGGCGGAGGGTTCGATCAGCGTGAGGGTCTTCAGGTAGTAATCGTCCAGGCGCTAACCCGCCGATTCTTGCCGGAGCCTTGGCCCTCATACACGAGAAGAGCTTTTGGGCACCGGCGCTTTCGCCATTCGCCTCCCCGATTCTTGTCCTTGCATTTTGGAGTATGGCGGACGATGACCGCGACGGTCATAGCGGCAAAAGAAATCGGGGCTGGAGGAAGTCCAGCCCCGGGGTTGGTGGTTACGTCAGGCATTTCGGCTTTCCTCCCAAAGCCCTAAATACTGGCCACCGGGAGGGAAAATCGCCGCGTAGGCCAAAAGTATGCCAAAATTTTATGTCGTTTCTTCAACTATTTGAAAAACAGCGACTTACGGCTATATGTCGTAATACAGCGCGAACTCGTACGGGTGCGGGCGCGTGTTAATGGCCTGCACTTCGTTCTTCATTTTGTACTCGATCCAGGTTTCGATCAGCTCCTCGCTGAACACGTCGCCTTTGAGCAGGAAGTCGTGGTCTTTCTCCAAGGCGCGGAGCGACTCCTCGAGCGAGCCGGGCATCGAGGGAACAGCTTTTATCTCTTCCGGTCCGAGATCGTAAATGTCCTTGTCCAGCGGTTCGCCGGGATCGATCTTGTTTTCTACTCCGTCCAATCCGGCCATCAACATCGCGGCAAAGGCCAGGTAGGGATTACAGGAGGGGTCCGGGGGCCGGTATTCCACCCGTTTCGCCTTGGGACTGGCCGAGTACATGGGAATGCGGCAGGCCGCGCTGCGATTGCGCCGTGAGTAAGCAAGGTTAACGGGCGCTTCGAACCCCGGCACCAGGCGCTTGTAGGAATTTGTGGTGGGAGCGATCAACGCAGCGAGCGCCGGAGAGTGCTTCAGCAGCCCGCCTGTGTAATGGAGAGCCAATTGGCTCAGGCCCGCGTAACGGTCACCGGAGAAGAGCGGCTTGCCCTCTTTCCACAAACTTTGGTGAGTGTGCATCCCGGAGCCATTGTCCTGGTAAATCGGCTTGGGCATGAAGGTCACCGTCTTGCCGTACTGGTAGGCCACGTTGCGGATGATGTATTTGTAAATCATCATTCCATCCGCGGATTTCAACATGGAGTTGAAGCGCTGGTCGATCTCGGCCTGCCCGCCCGTCGCGACCTCATGGTGATGGCACTCGATGTCGAGCCCCGCCTTTTCCATGGTCAGGACCATTTCACTCCGCAAATCCTGGTAATGATCGGTGGGGGGAACCGGGAAGTAACCTTCCTTGTAACGCGGCCGGTAACCAAGGTTGTCGCGCTCGCGGCCGGAGTTCCAGCGTCCTTCCTCGGCGTCGATGAAGTAATAACCGTGTTGCTGGGCTTGGTCAAAGCGGATGTTATCGAAGATGAAGAATTCCGCTTCCGCTCCGAAGAACGCCTTATCTGCAATGCCCGTATAGGCCAGATAGGTCTCGGCCTTCTTCGCGATGTTGCGAGGATCGCGCACGTAATGCTGCTTGGTGACGGGGTCAATGATGTCGCCAATCATCACCAACGTGGGGGTATCGGTAAACGGATCGAGCATGTACCAGCTCGGATCAGGCACCAGGAGCATGTCGCTCTCATGGATGGCAGCCCAACCGCGGATGCTGGAGCCGTCCATTCCAAACCCCTCCTCGAAGGAGGACTCGTCCAATTCATGGATTGGATACGAAACGTGGTGCCACAGACCCGGCAGATCTGTGAAGCGCAAATCGACCATCTTGACGTTATTTGCTGCTGCGAACTCTAATACGGCCTTCGGGTTCATTCGCCCCTCCATAAAAATAAATTTTCCCTGGTATCAGGAATACTTATGCGAATTGTGCTGAAACGAAGCGTCAACATATCCCTCACCCTGAGTTAAGTCAAGCCCCAGGGGAAGCCACACTTTTAGCTGGCAGGAGCGTGCTGGGAGGCGAAATCCCCGGCCGGGCAGCGAGTGCGGGAGCGGTGCGGCAAGCGAACAGCCATTGCCCATAAACCGAGACATGCAGACCTTGCTGAAAATTCACGATCCTGTTATTTTAATCGTGCATTTGACGCATATTACTTGTCTCGCGAAGCGGAACGGTTCGGATTCCTGGGCCGTCGCATGGCTTCCGGGCGGTGGCTTGTTTAGCTCCAGTCACCCCTAAGAGGAGAAATAACGATGGTTGCATTTCCGAATCGAGTCGTGTTCGTGGGCTTTGGGGCCGTGGCACGCTGCACGCTGCCCATCTTGATCGAGCACATCAAGATCGAGCCCAAGCGCATCACCGTGATTGACTTCGATCAGGTCGATGAAGCTCTGAAACCCTGGATCGCCCAAGGCGTGACGTTCATCAAGGATCGCGTTGCACCGGAGAATATGGGGAGCCTG
>JBEKQO010000231.1:0-12116 GCA_049519635.1 Terriglobia bacterium
GATTCCCACATTCCCACAGCGACGACGGCGGCGGTGGCCCTCAAATTTGTGCAGGAGAAGAAAAACCAAAACCGGACAGATCACTTGCTATGAAAACCGGACAACTTGACAAGCTAAGAACAGACGGGGCATAGCTTGTAATAACTCATTTCACCAATAGGGAGACGCGATTTTCTAAGGACCAATACTCGATTCCCAAGTTGCAGATATGAGCGCCACAATTTGCGGCCGGGTGGCAGGAGGGGCTTAAACGGAGTGCGGAAAAAGCCCTCACGCTGTCATCCTGAGGAGCCGCAGGCGACGAATAATCTCGCGTTGCTTTGAAAATACTCAGAGCGGGATCCTTCGCTGTGCCCAGAGTTTATGACTTTTTTGATGAATGAAGTTCTCTTGGCCGATAAACCTTTTGTTTTCATTGTCGATTTGCGAGCACGATCAGAAAAGTCACATGCTCTCCGGATGGATCAATCATCAATCGTCAATCGCTAAATCAGCCGATGAACTAATGGCCCGACGGCCCGATCCCTGGATGTTCCGATGAGATGAACGGATGAACAACTTGCCTTTCGGCATTTTTCCGCTTACTTTTTTCCCCGGGGGACGTCTAAACCCAATGAGAGGTTCTAACCTTCGCGTGATGGATGGCACCTGCTTGGAGTTCGCTGGCAAAGCTTCTGCGCAGCCTTCGCCGATGAGTGAAGCCGATGAGCTTTCGCTGATCCGCCGGGCTCAGGAGGGGGACCGTCCCGCCTTCGACGCGCTTGTGCGTCTTTACGACAAAAATGTATTGCACTTGGCGCTGCAGGTGGTGGGTTCGCCGGATGAGGCGCGGGATTTGTACCAGGAGACGTTTCTGAAAGTCTACCGCTCGATTCGCCATTTCCGTTCGGAGTCAAAGTTTTCCACCTGGCTCTACCGCGTGGTGATGAATGTTTGCCTTGACTACTTGCGGCGGCAGAAAACTCGCAAGGAAGTGCTTGTGCCGCAACCCGAGGATGGCCAGTCCGAATTCTTGCAGACCGTGCCGGACGAGCGGCCCACGCTCGATCCCGAACGGGCCAGGCACTCCAAGGAAATCAGCCACCGCATTCAGGCGGCTCTGGAGCGGCTCAATCCACGGGAGCGAATGGTCTTCGAGTTGAAGCATTACCAAGGCCTGAAACTGCGGGCGATCGGTGTGATTTGCAATACCAGCGAGCAGACGGCAAAGAACTGCTTGTTCCGCGCTACACAGAAACTGCGGGTGGAATTAAATGATTTGGCGTAGGCCGGATTTCTCAATACGGGTTGGAGGGAATTAGTTTTCAGTTCGTTCCTGGGAGACCCCCTCACCCGGCGCTCTCGCGCCCCTCTCTCCCCCAAGGGAGCGAGGGGAGTGAATTCAAATAAATGTCGCCATCCCCTCGGTGGGGGCAACGGTGCTGACGATTGAAAACCGAGAACTGAGGACTTAGTAGGAGACCAGCAACAATGAATTGCCAGAAGTTGGAAGAAAACTTGCCGCTGCTGCTTTACGGGGAACTTTCCGTTTGGGAGCAAGCGGCTTGTGATGAGCACCTCACGGGGTGCGCAAGTTGCCGGGCAGCACGAGAGAAACTGGAGCGGTTCCACGGGATCTTGGCGCGGCGGCCGCAAGTGGAAGTAAGCGCGTCGTTGCTGGCCGAAGCGCGGATGGCCTTGGATGAAACGATTGAGAGCCAGCAGCACGGTTGGCGTGCCCTTTGGCACAGCGGTCTGCCGATTCTGCGCTTTCAGCCGGCTTCCGGTTTTGCCCTGGCGCTCACGCTGATCCTGGGCGGGTTTGGCCTGGGCTGGGGACTCCGGCCGCACGCCGGGCGGCTGACCCCAGTTATGGCGGAAGTGAATACCGCGGGCGTCGCCAGTCCCGACCTCGAAAACATGCGCATCAGCGGCATCAGCCGCGTTGCCCCCGATCCGCAGACGGGCGGGGTGAAAATCACCATGGACGCGGAGCGGCGCTTCACCCTGGAAGGCTCGCTCGACGACCCCAAGATTCAGCAGGTGCTGGTCTATGCCGTGAAGAGTTATGACAATCCCGGCATCCGCCGTGACACTCTCGACGCGCTGCGCTCACACACCGACAATCCCAACATTCGCCAGGCGTTGATCTACGCCATGCGGAACGATCCCAATGCCGGCGTTCGCCTGGAGGCGCTGGGGGCGGTCTGCAACATGAAATCCGGCAAAGATGTCCATGCGGCCCTATTGGACGCGCTCGAGCACGATACCAATGCCGGCGTGCGGGTGGCGGCCGTCGACGCTCTGGTCGATCACACGGAAAAGGAGGGCTGCGATGCGCCCACGGCACGGGCCCTCGAGCACCTGGCCATCACCGACAGCAATCCTTACGTCCGGCTCCAATGCGCCAACGCCACGATGAAATTAGGAAAGTGAGGATTCCATTCAACCCATGCGAACGAAGCTAGTCCAATTATTCGCGCTCTTAGCCTTCCTGCCTGCTCTGCCCCTGGCGGCGCTTGACGTCTCATCCGTAAAACAGGGCGCGCCCGTGCGGCATGGGAACAGTTGGCAGCAGATCTCGGAGTTTGAAGCCCCCGTCAAGGAAGGAGCGCGCTTACTGTTGCGGGCCGATAACGGAGTGGTGAGCATCAACCCCGTTCCGGGCGACAAAGTGAGTTGCACTGTCACTTTGCACGCCTACACCTCCGATGAGGCCAATGCTCGGCGCTTATTTGACGCGTTCCAACTCACGGCCCGATCGGTCGAGGCGGGTGGCGTGTACATCACCAGCCAGTCGCCGCAAAGGGTGCGGCACGGCGCCAGCTTCCGGGTACATTTTCAAATCACCGTGCCCCAGCGCTACAACCTCGACGTGGAAACGCAGGGGGGTGACATCTCGGTGGAATCTCGCCTGGAGGGCGAAGCCCGGCTCACCACGGCGGGCGGCGACGTGCGCACCGGCGACGTCACCGGGGCGGTGCGAATTGAAACCGCCGGCGGCAGTATCCAGCTCGGCAGAATTGGCAGCGACCTGCTCGCGCGCACGGCGGGAGGCGCCATCCACGTGGGCGACGTGAAAGGTGATGCCAGGATCGAGACCAGCGGGGGAGAAATCGTAACCGGCGAGGTGGCGGGCGCACTGAAGGCAGAGACCGCCGGTGGCGACATCGTGGTGGGCGGCGCCGCCGGGCAAGTTCAGGCCCGAACCGCGGGCGGGCAGATCCAGATGGGGCCCACAGGCGGCAGCGTTCGAGCGGAGACGGCCGGGGGCAGCATCCTCCTCCAGGGCGCACGCGGCAGCGTTCGGGCAGAGACCGCCGGCGGCAGTATCGATCTGCTCGAGGTAGAAGGCGCCGTGCGGGCTTCCACGGCGGCGGGACGCATTCTGGCGGAATTCAACTGCACCAAGAAGACTTTTGGCCCCTCGCAGCTCGAAACCAGTATGGGAGATGTATACGTCTACCTGCCCTCCGATGTGCCGCTCACCATCGATGCGGCCATCGACACCGCCGCCGGCCGCCAGATCCGATCCGACTTTCCCCTCATCATTCAGGGCGACAAGGAAGAATTGGTTCCCTCCACCCTGCGCGGCCATGGAGCGTTGAATGGCGGGGGAGAAGTACTCAGGATTCGGACCGTCGCCGGCAACATCGAGATTCGCAAAATCGATGAAGCCTCCCTGCGGGAGCTGCAACAACGTGAAGATAGCAACTGGAAAGCCTGGCAGGAGCAGCGGACGCAAAGAGAGCGCCACCAGGAACAGGAAAACGAACGACGGCAGCGCCAACTGGAAAGGGATGGGGACGATCATGACGAGTGACCAGAGACCACCGAAACTCGAACATCGAAATTCGCCGCTCGCGAGGTGCGCGCCAGATTTCGAGTTTCGAACTTCCAGTTTCAAGTTGAAGCTCACCTTGCTCCTGATGCTCGCCTTGGGCCTGGGGGGTTGGCTCCGGCCCGCGTACGGGACGGAACGGGTCTGGGAGAAGCAGTTCGAGCTTCCCCCGGGCGGTCACGTCTCCGTGGTGAACGTGCACGGCAGCATCCTGGTGGAAGGTTGGGACCGCGCCGAGGTGGAGGCCACCGTCGCCATGCGCAGTGAGGCTCCTACCGATCAGCTTGACGATGTGCAAGTGGCGGTGGAAGCGAACGACGGGGGGGTGGCGTTCCACACGCTTTATCCCTCCGGCCTCGATACGCCTGTCCGCGTGGATTACCGCCTGCGCGTACCGCGCCAGGTCCGGCTGGATGAGCTCAGCACGCTGCATGGAGACATTGTCGTCCACGATGTGGAAGGGTCAATGGAGGCGCGCAACCTGCACGGCGATATTGAGGGCATCAACGTGTCGGGTTCCGTGGTGGCGCATGCGTTGACGGGGAACATCCTGATTTCTCTCCGCGCCTTACCCGATCGCCGCATGCCAATCCAGCTCGCCACCCTCAATGGCAATGTGGACTTGCTGATGCCGGCGCACGCGAACGCGGACTTGGAACTTTCCACCGTGGCGGGGAACATCGTGGGCGATTATCCTTTTCAAGTCAGCTCGGTTCCCGGTGACTCCACCCGCCGCGCGCAAGTAGGCGAGGGCGGGGTCCGGGTGGAACTGCGGACGGTGCGCGGAAACATTCGAGTCAGCCAGCTCGAAGAAGATTTATGAGGAACTTTTCCCGCCGCGCCGGCACGCAGGAATTCGATGGTGACCAACCCGCGCCGGGCGCGTCCTATTGAAGGGGCAAGACGTGAGGGCCGCCGGAAAGGAAATCAAGAAATGGAAATTAGGGATCGAGGGAATGAGCAGGGGAAAGGCAGGCAGCACATCATGCCCCACAAATTCCTTTTGGGAATGGTGATGACCATGGCGCTGTTGGTGGCCGGCGCCGGAGTCTCGCGCGGGCAGGGAACGCCGGCCCCTCCGCCCGAACCGGAGCTTCGGCCTGAGCCACCCGAAGCTCCAGAGCCGCCCTCCCCGCTGGAATCACCGCAAGCCTTTATTCTGGATGATGGCACGGCTCACTTGGGCGTCACCCTGGGCGATGTGAGCTCCGAGAAGGCGCAGGAATTGAAACTGCCCGCCGTCGCCGGGGCCATCGTCAACAGCGTCCAAAAGAACAGCGCCGCGGCTAAGGCCGGCATCGAAAAGGGTGATGCGATTATGGAATTCGACGGCGTCCGCGTGCGCAGCAGCGCGGAGTTGCGCCGGCTGATCCGTGAGACCCCTGCCGGACGCACCGTCGAGTTGAAGATCGTTCGGGACGGGAAAACACGCATCCTGCGCGCGAAACTGGAGGCCTCCACCAATCACTTCAACTTCAACATGCCGCAAGTGCACATTCCCTCCATCAACGTGCCGGAAATTCATATTCCCCCCATGGACTTCTCCGAGTTCCCTTACGGCTTTGGGCCTCACCGCGCTACCCTGGGGATCTCCGCGGACGACCTTACGCCGCAGCTCGCGCAATACTTCGGCGTCAAGCAGGGGAACGGCGTGCTGGTCTCCGAAGTGACCAAGGACGGCCCAGCGGATAAGGCGGGGCTGAAAGCCGGGGATGTGATCGTGCAGGTCGATAGCAAACCCATCACCGGCGTGGAGGAACTGCGGGCTGCCTTGAATGACAATTTCACCGACGATACGCGCAAGGTGAGCCTGACCATCGTTCGCGATCGCCACGAGCAGACCGTCAACGCGGATTTGACCCGCTCCCAATCGTGGGAGAAGCGCACCTCCAATACCGGACCGGGCTATGACCAGGCATTGGCGCAATTACGCGCGCAAGCCGATCAAGAACGCGCACAGGCGAACCAGGTCCGCGCGCTGGCGGACAGCCAACGCGCCCTTGTGCAGGACGAAGTGTTAAAACAACAGCGGCAGATGCAAGGGGAATGGCAGCGCCAACTGCAGGAGCAAATGCGCTCGCTCAATGACCAGCTCAAACAGATGCAGGACCTCCGCGTCACGCTGCGTCATGACGGAGAGATTTAAACGGCAGCCGCGGGACCCCACCCCGCGGGAAATTACTTCTGGCATACTACCCTTGGGCGGCGGTTCCGTAAGGCGGAATTGCCGCCCGCTTTTTTCCTCCCAATGGCAATATTACCTCTAGAGATCATATACAACACGATGATCCTAGAGTCATATCCCCCGCAAAGCGGGTGGCTTGATGAGTGGGGCCGCCTCGAAGGTGGTTCCCTGAACCTTTCCATTGGCTTTCCTGCCCGCCGCCATCGGAACCCCGCAGGGGTTGACATTGAATCAAGCTTGTCCAAAATGCGCAGCGTTCAGTGAGGCATGGCCTGCGGCTTCGCCGCTTGCTGTGCGGAAAGGCTGGGCCTTTCCGTCGTGCCAGAACACCAACCAACCTCATCCGCGCCGCCTGGAAGGCATAGCCTTCCAGGCGGCGCGGATGAGAAATAATCATATGACTTGGCCCGGAAAGGCGGAGCCTTTCCGCACAGCGGAGCGGCAGAGCCGCGTGAATTACTCAGGACGGTCGCTAATTCGGACAGCTTTGACATTGAATAGCCGTGGGCAAGGGCACGCTTTTTGTGCCCGCCGCCCACGGATCGAATCGCTATCCATTTTACCGAACCTGACGGGGTCGAAGGGTTCGGCCCCGCCAGGGCCGACAGGTTCTTATAAACACAGGTACCGTAGGTTTCACCTACGGCTACTCACGGTGTTCCCCTTGCGGGGAACCCGGCAACGGTCAAACCTCTTCGAGCCTCACGGGGCCAACCAGTGGCTTGCCTCGGGGGCAGTTAGAATTTCCCCAGCCGTTCCGGGGGAGAGGGTGTCCGACGGAGGAGGACAGGTGAGGGGTCTTGTTGAGCCCCATGGGACCTTGATGGAGTTCCACCGGTTCCATCGTAGTGGTGTCATTTGGAAGTGGCCCGGGCGTCCCTCCCGTGAACGCTCACGGCCAAGATGGCCGTGCCACAGCAAATGACACCACTACGCGGTTCTTTCTATGCCTTGACCGCCTGCTTTTTTTTTGTTACAAATAACTCTCCAACAAGGGCTGTAAATCCAAAATTCAGGGGGGCGCAATGGCTTCAAACCGTGGAGTTGCTTACATGGGGCCGGGGAAGGTGGAGGTACAATCCATCGACTTCCCCAAGCTTGAACTCGGAACCCGTCCGTGCCAACACGGCGTGATTCTGAAAATTGTGGCGACCAATATTTGCGGGAGCGACCAGCACATGGTGCGCGGCCGCACTACCGCACCTAAAGGCCTGGTGCTCGGCCACGAAATCACCGGCGAAATCATCGAGGCAGGGCGCGACGTGGAGTTCCTCAAGGTCGGCGATTTGGTTTCCGTTCCCTTCAACATCGCCTGCGGGCGCTGTCGAAACTGCAAAGAAGGCAAAACCGGAATTTGCCTGAATGTCAATCCGGCGCGGCCCGGCGCGGCGTATGGCTACGTGGATATGGGCGGATGGGTGGGTGGCCAGGCGGAGTATGTCATGGTCCCCTACGCGGACTTCAATCTGCTCAAGCTGCCGGAGAAGGATCGGGCGATGGCGAAGATCGCCGACATCACATTGCTCTCGGATATCTTCCCCACGGGATACCACGGCGCGGTGACGGCGGGCGTGGGCCCGGGTTCCATCGTCTACGTGGCGGGGGGAGGGCCGGTGGGATTGGCCTGCGCAGCCTCCTGCCATTTGCTGGGCGCCGCGTGCGTCATCGTGGGCGACATGATTTCGGAACGGTTGGCGCAAGCCCGTAGTTTTGGCTGCGAAGCCATCGATCTGCGGAAAGATGCCTCCCTCGGGGAGCAGATCGAAAGCATCATCGGGGAACCGGAAGTAGACTGCGCGGTCGATTGCGTGGGCTTTGAAGCGCGTGGCCATGGCAAAGAAGCCGTGGTGGAACGCCCCGCGACGGTGCTCAATTCCTTGATGACGGTCGTGCGTGCCGGCGGCGCAATGGGCATCCCCGGCCTGTACGTCACGGATGATCCCGGCGGCGTGGACGATAACGCCAAGACCGGGAACCTCAGCATCCGCATCGGCCTGGGCTGGGCCAAGTCGCTGCACTTCATGACCGGCCAGTGCCCGGTGATGAAGTACAACCGGCAGCTTCTCCAGGCCATCCTGTTTGACAAGATCCAAATCGCCAAGGCGGTGAACGCTACGGTGATTTCGCTCGATCAAGCGCCACAAGGCTATAAGGATTTCGATCACGGCGCAGCCAAGAAGTTCGTCATCGATCCGCACCACCTGGTGAAAGCTGCGTAGGTAGTTATGAGATTCCCCTCCTGGTCAGAATGATCGGGAGGGGACCTCTAGCCTCATTCCGGTTCACATAAGACGTTTGAGGAAACTGTCCATCAACCTGTTCCCGAGAGACCCCCTCACCCACCGCCTTGCGGTCCCCCCTCTCCCCCAAGGGGGCGAGGGACGATGAATTCTTAGTTTTGGTACTGTATTTGTATGTTTTTCTGGGTCAAGAAAGAGAGGGCATTAACCACTGAGAACAAACATTTCTGCCCTCGCCCCCCTTGGGGGAGAGGGGGGACCGCAAGGTGGTGGGTGAGGGGGGCAAATGGTGGGAACCTTCAGCTTAAGTGAGCAGCATCGACTTGATCCTGGGTTTCTCACCCAGTGCAGTGAAGCTCCAAAACATTCCAGTGCTGAGAAATCCGCGCGAGAAACTCTGTTGTCACTGTACGGGCGCGGATGCCTCGGGCGGGGGTTCGGCCAAAGGGGTGGTGTGATGATGCACCATCATCCACCGGCCCTGGTGACGCTGAAAGATATTTGTGGTCTCAACCATCACGGAGGAGAAGTCGTTTTGGTAGGCGGTGGTTACGTTTTCCAGGCAGGAAATCCAAGCGACATCCCCCGCCACGTGAAGCAGAGGCCGGCTGATCGAAATCATCATCTGTCCGGTGGAACGAAAGATTTCCTCCCAACTTCCCCGCACTTCCATCCACCCCACCAGCAGATCCCAGCCCGGGTGCAGGCACTTTACCCAATCGGCATGCAACCACACCTGGGCCATCAATGCAATGTCGAGAGCATGCAACGCGGCATAGAACGTCCGGTTGGCAGTCAAAACCTCTTCTTCATCGGTTAGAAGTCTCTGGGAGGCGGCCATCAAGGACTCACTTTCTTGCCAAAGGGAGTTTTCAGTTTTCAGTCCTCAGTTTTCAGCTAATACCCCTACTACGGTTCATGCGTTTCTGACTGGCGGCGGACGACTGGCAACTGGCGGCTTGCCTCAAACCGACGCAGCACGCGGGGCAAAGTGCACCCTACCAGGGCGACCTTGGCCGCATCCCCAATCAGGAACGGATAAAAGCCCAACAACCATGCCTGCGCAAAGGGGACTCGGAACAACAAGCGCAACCAGGCAGAGCCCGCGAAGAGAATCAGCACGTCGGCGGAAACCAGCGCTCCCACCAGCTTCCAGGTGGAACGCGCCACGCCTGTTTCCACGAAGTACCCCACCAGCGCGGCGGCCAGCGGAAAGCACAGCAAAAAGCCCCCGGACGGGCCCACCAGGTGCAGGGCCGAACCGGCTCCATCGGCAAACACCGGTAATCCGGCTGCGCCTTCGGCAAGGTACACAACCTGGCTCAGAAAACCGCGTCGCCATCCCAGCACCGCTCCACTCAAAAGCACGGCAAAGGTTTGGCCGGTGATGGGCACGGGCACGAATGGCAAGTGGATGCTGAACTGTGCGCAGGCCGCCGTCACCAGGCTGAAAGCGATAACCCAGATCGCGTCAGTAGCAAGATTCCGGCCTACGGGAATCCTGTCGATCAATACATCGGTCGAAACACGTGCCATCACGCTCCTTATGAATTCGTATTTACTCACCAATGGGATTGGCCCGCTGAGGACCACAGGAATTATATCCTAGCTGGCGTCTTTTCTCTAAGCAGCAATCGAAATGGTCCAAGGAGAAGGCCGTGGATTACCTCGCCCTCACGCCGCCTTGCCTTTAAACAGGAAGATCAACTCGATGATCAAAATAATCACCACCCCCAGTTCCAGGACGAAGCCCCGGGCGTGGTTGAACTTTTCCACCATGAACTGGTAGAGCTCATCCGCTGTGCGGAGCTTCTGGTCAACAAGGTTTCGGTAGTCAGACACTCCCACTTTGGTTGCTGCCAGGCGGTAGAGGCGAGCGTAGAACATGTCGCTCAAAAACTTGATCGAGTTGTCGATGCGCTCGGTCAATTCCGTAACTTCGAGGCGCAAGGCGTTCAGCCGTTCCGCCTCCCGCGCGAGCTTCCAACGGGAGAGAAATCCGCCGCCCTTGTCCAGGGACCGGTAGACCCCCTTCAGGACTTGAGTGAGCACCGCATCGTAATGGCGGAATTCGAGAAGTTGAGTGTTGGCATACTCCAGCAATTGAATAGTGGGCGCCGCGCCTTCCTCCGTGTCGTAGACCAAGGCGGCCGTCCAGCCGGGAACGAGCAAATCAGTGGGATAGTAAGAAATACTCGATTGCAGCACTTCCTGGCGCTCCGCATCCGACAACGCCGTGGTCTCTGCCCGCACGATCTGGGCGATCTCGCCGCCGTGGAGAGCCAATAATCCGGCAGCGGGTGCAGGGCCGCCGCCCGCGCCGGACGCCTCGCGCAGGTGCACGATGTAGTAATCCTCCGTGAGCTGGCTCGCGTAGGGCTTGACCAGCGCCGGGGCGACAAGTTGCAGCCGCTGGCGGATGATCTTCAGGGCGCGGTCCTCGGTTCCGGGACCGGCGATCCAGCGGCTGGACTGTTCGACCAGGGAGGGCCACTCCAGCTCGAACCGGAGCTCGAGTTCGACGCTCACCACACCGTATTCGTAGTACTTGACCTTCCCCTCGATGCGCCGGTGCGATTCGATTTCAATCGGGGCAACGGCCTCCACCACGGGAGGCCGCTCGAAGCGCACGTATTCCGGGGTCGGATGGGCGAAACTGGGACTGCGTTCGGCCGGAACACCTAAGATGGTGCGCACGCGGTCCAGCAGGATGCTGTCCGCCACATCGCACATGATGAGGGCTCGAAATGAACCACGCAGAGGCATTCGAATTCCCCAGGGAGATTTGTAATTCCTGATTTCTGATGTGTGATTGCGACCCAAGAATGCAGCCTTCGGCCCCAATCCAACTATGCACCATAAAGACAGGAACCGCTGTCACGAAATCCCGCATGCAGATATACTGAAAGATCAGAACCTCTCACACAAGTGAATTGTGCGGCCGCCACGCAGAGCACCTGGAGCGGCATTCCTGCGAGCGAGGCCGCCGGGTGAGGACGACATTCGCAAATCACAAATCGCAAATCACCATTGCCTCCCGCTACCCCCTCTCCCGAAAACCCCGAGTGCGATTATACTGGAAGATTATGACACCTTTCACAGACGAAGCAGTTTTCGACGCATTTCGCCGTTGGGGTTATCTCGCGGCGGACCTCGATCCCGTGGGTTACTTGCAGCCGCTGGCGCCACCCGAGATCGCCCTCGAAGGTGAAGCCGCGGCGAGGGCGCGCCGGTGCTATTGCGGCACCATCGGCGCGGAATTCATGCACATCCCTGATGTGGAGAGCCGCCAGTGGATCGCCGAGCGCATGGAAGCAGACCCGGCGCCGGTGGATTCCGCGCGCGTGCTCGAACGCCTGATTCGTGCCGGAAATTTTGAGCAGGTGCTGCAATCGCGCTATCCCGGAACCAAGCGCTTCTCGCTGGAAGGCATCGTGACTTTGATCCCGGTGATGGATGAAGCGCTGGACCGCGCCGCAGCCCTGGGCGCCGAGCAGATGGTGCTGGCCATGAGCCACCGCGGGCGGCTGAATGTGATGGTCCACATCGTGGGCAAGTCCGCGGAGGATGTCTTCGCGCGCTTTGAGGACGTTGACCCGCGCACCTTCCTGGGCGGCGGCGATGTGAAGTATCACCTGGGCGCTACCGGTAATTACGTTACGGCCCACGGCGCCGCCGTAGAGATTCACATGGTTTCCAATCCCTCCCACCTGGAAGCCGTGGATCCCGTGGCGGTGGGGCGCGCGCGCGCCAAGCAGGCGCGCCTTTGCGGGCGGGGCACCACGTGTGTACTGCCCGTGCTGCTGCACGGCGACGCGGCTTTTGCCGGCCAGGGGACGGCCGCAGAAACGCTCAACCTGGCGAACCTGGA
>JBEKQO010000232.1:0-12100 GCA_049519635.1 Terriglobia bacterium
CTCTTGCAGTATGAAATTCCAACTTCGCCGAAGTTGCAATTTCAACCGCTCGCGGGAGGGTAAATCCCTACCCGAAGACCTCATTCAGCAGGTAACATCGATGCCCAACTTCGGAATTCAGGATAAATCGGGTTGATTTCTCAGGGCTTGAAACAAAATGTCGGTGTATTCGGAGGGAGAGAGGATGCGCGCCCAAATGAAGCCGTCAAATCCGCTGACTCGCGCGTCCGTAGCGCCCAGCCTCAAGACCTGGGTCAAGATCGTGCTCGCCATCTCCCAGGGGTCAGAAATGTTATCCACTAGAACTTCCACCGCGCTCGGCCTGTGGCGAAGCTCCTTCAACGCCTTGAACACCTGCGACTGATCGGCCAAGCACGGTTCGGTGTGACACTCCAGCATCTTCTCAACGGCATAAAGCGCCGAGTAATTGACGTGGTCGACAAAAGCCACGTAAAGGTGTTGGCTGTCGGGTAAGTGGTGGACCGGAACCATTTCCGCCACTTCCAGGAGGGGAAAGGGCACCAGATGAGCGCACTCCAAGAAGCGCCGGCTTTGGTTGAGGGGAAAGACCGGAATAGACCACTGCAACCCGAGCATTTGAGTTACTTGCTCCTCGCTGACGGCGCCGATGTGCCGCAGCCATTCCCCCACGCGCCCGCTGCCCGAATCTTTCTGCGCTTTCAAAGCCTTTTTGAGTTGATCATTGTCCACCAGACCGCGAGAAAGCATCAGCAATCCAAGGGGAACCCGGTGAGGCTTGGCAGGCGGTTGAGGCTTCCCGGGAAGGAGTTGTCCGATGGCGAAAACGAGGGCCTTTTCAAAGCACTCAGGACTGCAATACCAATGACCCTCGAGAGTGTAACCGCGCGGGGGTTCAAGCCAAGTCCGCCAAAACCGACGGCGGAGGGAGCAAGCAGGGGATTCACATTTTCTCGCTATGCGTTCAACATTCATATTTGCCAAATCGCAAGTTTCCAGAAATCGGGAGATTGAAAGATCGGCTCACGTTCTTAAGGACTCAATTCGCTCCATGGGGCTTATGATTTCGATCACCCGGAGCCCGTAATTTCCGTCCACCACGACGACTTCTCCGCGGGCGATCATCTTCTTTCCCACCAGGAGTTCCACCGGGTCCTGGACATGTTGAGTGAGCTCCACCACCGACCCCGCACTCAAGTCCAGGATGTCGCGCAGCATCACTTCCCGTTCACCGAAGCGCAGGGTTACGTCCAGCTCCACATCCATTAAGAGTTCGAGTTTGGGATCGCGGGTCGGCGCCAAAGGGGCAGGCGGCTGGGTCGGAGGCGGAAGCTCCAAAGCAGGATGAGCCAGGGAGGGGGCAGGGTTCAGCGCCGTCACCAACGCGGAACCGAGATCGAGGATCAGAGTGAGAGGGGTGAGCCCCGGACTGTTCCACTGGATCCCGGTCTGTACGGCGGGCGCGCCCGGAAACGGATCCAGCCCCACCCATTTAAAACTCACCTCTCCGCCCGCCAAACCCTTGAGGGCGGAGGCGGTGGCGCCGGCAAATTGCCGGAACAACTCCCCGACGGCATCCCGATGGTCATCGCTCATCACCGAGCTGCCGTCCTCAGGCTCCGCCAGTAATAACTGGGACAGGCGTACGGCATCTTTTTTCGACAATAAAAAACCCTGGTTGCCCGCCAGGTGCTGAGACGCTTCGAATTGGATGCCAATCGAGTTCTCCTTCGGCGAGACGAGAAGCGCCTGCGTCGCCTCGGGGGAAAGTTCCTGCCAGGTGTGCGGCGCACCCGCGACTTCCTGAAGAACGCGACCAATGCTTGCACCCCAGGCTTGCAGGTACTCCTGGATTCTCGGGCTCTTGGAGGCAGGTTTTTCGGTGCTCATGCATTCTCCTTTTGAACCGAGTCCAAGGATCGGACGCGTCCATCCACCTGCGCGGCGCGACGGCCTCCCGCGCGAACCGGGTGAGCGTTGAACAACGCTTTGCCACTGACCAGCAGATTGGCCGCTTCCCCAAGCGAACAATCCAGTTTCAGGACGTCTCCTTGCTTTAACGATAGAATTTGGGAGACACGGACGCGCTGCTCAGGCAGGACCAACTGGAGGGGGAAAGCACAATGGTCAATGCGTCTGCGCATTTGGGAAGTGCTGTCTGCGGTGCCCCGCTGCTTTCGGTAAGAAGCCTGCTGAGTGAGCTTCCGCAACAGGGCGTTGGCGACGGCGGCAGGAAGGGCTACATTCAGCATCCCGCGGGCTTCGGGCATGCGGATTTCGAAGCTGAGGGAGAGGATCTTCTCACTCGGTGGCATGAGACGGGAAATATCGGCCTGTCGTAGCCGCTGATCAAAAGCAAACTCCACTTCCAGCACCGGATGCCAGGTGTTCTCCAACTCTCGCCCGATGATTTTCACCACACTTTCAAGTATCTGATCCTCAATTTCAGTGATCTCCCGCACGGCAGCTTCCGCTCGGCCCGGGCCTCCCAGCAACACATCAATGATCGGAAACGCCAGAGGCAGATCGATTTCGATCGCCGCCGAAACCCCCATGGGGCGAAGACTCATGGATACCAGGTACGTCACCTCGGGGATGCGTTGCAGGAACTCGCCGTAATTGAGTTGCTCTGCCGACACCAGATTGACTTCAAAAGCAAGCCGTAGGTAGGCGCCAAGGGAATGGGTAAGATTCCGTGCGAACAGCTCGTGCAACTGGCTTACCGAGCGAAGCTGTTCCTTCGAGATTCGGGCGGACTGCCGAAAATTGCAGGCTGTCAAGGTGCGCGTTGCGGTGGAGGCTTTTGGCGCCTCGGCAGCTCGCCCTTGCGCGGCTCGAAAAAGGGCGTCAATTTCCTCTTGGCTTAGAATCTTCTCCATGACGTCTCCAGCTCGGCGGTCAGGTTGGGGGGCGGACTATCCATGCGAGGGGCAGTTGGCTCAAGCAAAGTCCGCATTCTTGCTCGCAGGCGAACGAGGGCCGCGGAATGGATCTGCGACACCCGCGCTTCCCCTACCCCCAGCACTGCCCCGACCTCTTTCATCGTGAGCTCTTCGAAGTAATAAAGCGAGAGAACCTGCCGTTCGCGAGGTTGGAGTTCGCCCACCGCCCGGGTTAGGAGATCGCGTTGTTCCCCTTGCAGACACTGCGTGAAGGGGTCCGGGTCCTGCCCTTGCGTGGGCGCGGCTAGACTCTCGCGTTCCTGGCCCGACTCCGTGAATTCATCCTGCAAACTCCCGAGGTCGAGGCCGCGCAAGTCACCCAGCAAGTGCTGCAATTCCTTCAGATCCATCCCCAATTCGATTGCCAGTTCGGGTTCCGTCGCCGGCCGCCCAAACTGGGCTCGAAGCCGCTGGTGCGCCTGCTCAACCTGGCGAGCTTTCTTGCGCAAGGGACGCGGGCTCCAGTCAAGGTCGCGCAAGCTGTCGAGGATCGCCCCCTGAATCCGATGTTTCGCGTACGTCTTGAGCTCCACATTCTTGCTGGGATCGTACTTGTGGAGCGCTTCCATGAGACCCAGAATGCCCGCTTGCACCAGGTCGTCAAACTGAATGTGAGAAGGCAGGCGGTCATGAATCCGCCGGGCGATATACCGCACCTGCGGGAGTTGCTCCAAGAGCAAGCGCTCCTGATCACCAGCTTCCAGGTGCGAAACGGACTCATAGGCTTTTTTGGCGTCGTTCATAATTCTTATCCTTTTCCTTTCGTAGAGGGATCCCCGCACTCCCTCACTGCACGACCCCCAGGGATTGAATGGATACCGCCGCAGGAATCTCCGCCGGCGAGAGAACCACCACTCGAGGGAGGAAGGGCTCCATCAGGCGTCGCAGGTGGAAACGCGTCGGACTGTTGCAAAGAACAATGGGTGAAGGAACCGACATCGGTTCACCCAGAAGTTTCTTCATGCCCTCAAGCACCCGGCGAATCAGCGAGGGTTGCAAAGCGTTGGGTGAGCGGTTGGCCGTTTGCGGATCCAGAACCTGCGCGAGTTGCTCTTCCACCGCCGAGTCAAGCTGAATGACGGTGAGCTTTCCATCGTCACCGAGCAAGGGCTGAACGAGGGCGCGGCCCAAAGCCTGTCGAGTGGTTTCCACCAACAAAACCGCGTTTTTGTTCAAGCTCGCCGTGTCGAGGAGCGTTTCCAGAATCGTCACCAGGTCGCGAATCGAGACCTGCTCGCGCAACAGTTGTTGCAGCACCTTCTGAACCTCGCCCAAGCTGAGCAGTTTGGGAACGAGCTCCTCCAATAATTTGGGTTGCGATTCCGCCAGGGCGTCGAGCAACCGCTTGGTTTCCTGCCGGGTCAGCAGCTCGTGAGCGTGTTGCTTGATAATTTCCGCCAAGTGGGTGGCCAGAGCGGAGGTCTGATCCACCACCGCATACCCGGCCGCCAAGGCCCGGTCGCGAAGGTTGGGCGCGATCCATTTGGCGGGCACGCCGAAAGCCGGCTCACGGGTTTCACGCCCATCCAGCGGCTGCGCCGTCGCTTCCGAACTGATGGCCAGCAAGCTCTCCTGGGCCATTTCCCAACGCGCGATTTCCACCCCCCGGAGGCGGATGACATACTCGCGCGGGTTAAGCTGTACGTTGTCGGTAATATGAACAGGGGGAATAATGAAACCCAATTGCAGCGCGAGGTGCCTCCGCAGGGCGCGAATGCGCGTCAATAACTGGCCGCCTTGCCCCTGGTCGACCAAATTTACAAGCCCGTAGCCCACTTCCAAACTCAAATCATCCAACCGCAGGAGGGTCTCCAATTGCTCCTGCGCCTTTTCCGGCGGCAGGGTGGTGGCGGGAGTTACGGCTTCAGTTTTTTTGGCCGTGCTCGCCTTTTTGGCGCGGCTGGCCACCCAGGCGAGAAGCCCGGACATGAGAAAGAAGGGAATTTTCGGCAGGCCCGGAATCAGGCCGAGTGTGCCCATCACGCCGGAAACAATCCATAAAGGCTCGCTGCGCGGAAGCAGTTGACGGGTGAGGTCAGATCCCAAACTCGCTTCGGAAGAAGCCCGCGTGGCCACCATCGCTCCGGCCACAGAAACCAGGAGCGAAGGAATCATGGTGATCAGGCCGTCGCCGACGGTGAGGATGGTGTAGGTTTTCAGGGCTTCGCTGAGCGGGACGCCGTGGTAGAAAACTCCTATCAAAAACCCGGCGACAATGTTGATGGCGGTAATGAGCACGGTGGCCATGGAATCGCGTTGGCTGAAGCGCGCCGCGCCATCCATGGCGCCATAGAACTCCGCTTCGCGGCCCACCAGTTCGCGGCGCGCTCGCGCCTGGGCTTCATCAATCAGCCCCGCCCCGAGGTCGGCATCAATGGCCATCTGCTTTCCGGGTAAAGCATCCAAGGTGAAGCGCGCCGTCACTTCCGCAATGCGCACCGCGCCATGGTTGATCACCAGGTACTGAATCGCGATCAAAGCCACAAACAGGACGAAACCGACAATGTAATTGCCCCCCACCACATACTGCCCGAAGGCTCCAATCACATGCCCGGCGGCGGCAGCGCCCTCATTGCCGTGCAGCAAAATGCGCCGGCTGCTCGCGAGCCCCAGCGACAGGCGGAACAATGTCAAGAGAAGGAGGAGGGAGGGGAACACGGAGAATTGCACCGGGCGGGTGATGTACATCGCCACCAAGAGCACCAGGACCGAGGCCGTGAGGCTGGCCGACAGAAGAAGGTCCAGTAAGAAGGGCGGCAAGGGAACCAACATCACAAAGACCAGAGCCACGGCGATTAAGGGAATTATCCAGTCCAGGGAGCTGGCCTTGTTTGCTGGAGCCGAATTGGGGGGTGCGGGTTTCATCATCAATACCTAAAAATGTGCCAGCGGCCGGCGGATCTGGCGCATGGTACCGCCACGGGGATGGACTCGCATTTCCCTCCCCGAGGTTGAAAGACGAGTGCGTTCACCGCCGGTCTTCGTGTTCCAAACGCCTAGCGGGCGCCCGTCCGGCTTCCCGGTTGGCCCGTGGCCGGATTCACCAACCGCTGGGTGCGGTAGATGAAGGCCAGGATTTCCGCAACCGCCGTGTACAGTTTTGCCGGGATCGCCTGACCGACTTCCGCGGCACGGTAAAGCGCTTGAGCCAGGGGCGGGTTTTCCACCACCGGTATTCCGTGCCAGCGCGCCTCGCGCTTGATTTTTTGCGCGAACAGGTTGCGGCCCTTGGCAACCACCACCGGAGCGGCCATGGTTGCCGGAGTGTACTCGAGCGCCACGGCATATTCGTTGGGGTTGGTCACCACCACCGTGGCGCGCGCCACATCTCGTACCATCCGGCGCCGCCGCATCTCCCTCTGAAGCCGCCGAATGCGCCCACGGATTGCCGGGTGGCCCTCCATTTCCCTGAAGTCCTGCCGCACTTCCTGGCGAGTCATGCGGAGTTGGCGCTCGAACTTGAGGCGCGAAATCAGCACATCGAATCCCGCCCAGAGGATGAAAACCATGCCGCCTTTCCAGGAAATTTCAAACAACCGCGACAGCATCCAACCCACTGATGATCGGACTCCCACTCGACACATTTGCAGAATCTGACCCCAGTCTCGAACCACCATCGCCAGGGTGATGTAGACCACAAAAGAAGAAGGAATCAATGACTTCAAAAGTCCTTGCAGCCCGTTGAGCGAAAACAGCTTCCCGAAATTGCTGGCAGGATTCAGCCGCTGCGGTTTGGGGGTGAGAGCCTCCGGGGCCAGCACAAATCCTCCCAGGGCGAAACTGCCGGCGAGGGCCACCAGCCAAGCTAGCGCCACGCCGGGCGCCGCCCAAACACAGACTCTCCACGCCGCCCAATTGAGCACCGGCGTGCCCGCCGCCATATCGCTGTGGGTGGCGGAGGCGAGACTACGTTCCAGGAGATTGCGCCAATCATCCTTCCAGTTCTGGGGGTACCACCACAGAATCAGCACCAGAGCCATTAGCGCGAGCGCGGCGGGGAACTCCCGGCTGCGCGGGACATCGCCCTCGCTGCGCGCTCGTTGCCGCCGCCTCGGAGTTGCTTGCTCTGTGCGCCCTTCGTCCGCCACTCGTTCTGCTCCCTATCGCGCTAAATGCATCAGTTGCTCACTCGTTGCCAGCGCTTCCCCAAAATACCTTTCGAGCAAACCCGGCCAATACCGCAATGTCCCCGTCACCACCAGAAACGCCACGACGGTCTTGACAGAGATCCCCACAAACAACACCGGGAGCTGGGGAGAAGCCCGCCCCAGAAAACCCAGGGAGATATCGATGAGAATCGTCGCCAGGAGGGTAGGGATGGCAACCTGCACAGCCATGACCAGCATGCCCCCGGCGGCTCGCCAGATCTGCTCCGCCACCAAGGGGTTCGCCACCACCATTCCTGGCGGACAATACTGGAAGCTTTTAACCAGCCCCCGCAGCATCCAATGATGAACGTCCAACTGGAGAAAGATCAGCAGCGCCACCATTTGGTAGAAATTGGCGAGGATCGGCGTTTCCGCATCGGACTGAGGGTTGATCAGGTTCGCCAGCGAATGCCCAACCTGGAAACCCACGATCTGCCCTGCCAGCTCCACTCCCTCAAAAACGAATTGAAGCGTGATCCCCATAATCAGACCCACTACCAACTCACCGCCGGCGGCCTGCCACTCTCTGGCCCCGGAGAAGTGGGGTAAGCCGGGCGCCACGACGGGGTAAAGCAGCGCCGTAAGCGCCACGCTGAAGCCGGCCTTGATGCGGGGAGAAATCGTCGCGCTCGCCAAAAAGGGCGCAAACACCATCAGCGCGCTCACCCGCGCGCCTACTATCAGGACGCGCCCGACCAACGTTTCCAGTCCCGTACCCACTATTCACTCCTCGTGCCTTACCCTAGAAAATGATGGAAGTCGCCAAGCATCTGCACGGTAAAGCCCATCAATTTTCGCAACATCCACGGCAACATGACGAAGGTGGTAAGGGCCACGACCGCAATTCTCGGAACGGTGGCCACCGTATGCTCCTGAATGGAGGTCATCACTTGGGCAATGTTGATCAGCAGGCTCACCACGGTAGCAACCGCCAGAATGGGCGTAGCCAGCAACAGGGCGGTCAGGAGAGTTTCGCGAGCCAACTGCACAACGAGTTCCGGGGTCATAGCACAGCCTCAATAGAAGCTTTTCATCAGGGAACCGATGACCAGATTCCAGCCGTCCACCATGACGAAAAGCAAAAGCTTCAGCGGAGTGGAAATCACCACAGGAGGCAATTGCATCATTCCCACCGAAGTGGTGATTGACGCCACCACCAGATCGATCACTAAAAAGGGGAAGAACAAAACCGTCCCGATTTGAAACCCTGTTTTCAATTCCGAAAGGATGTAGGCGGGAATAACCACCCGCATGGAAAGGTCTTCCGGACGATGCGGGCGAGGTTCCTTGGCCAACTCCACAAACAGCGCCAAATCCTTCTGCCGCGTGTATTTCAGCATGAAGCGCCGCAATGGTTCCGAGCCCCGCTCCAGCGCTACGATGGCCGTGATCTGATTGTTTTGGAGAGGAACGACGGCAACTTGATAAACATCCGCGCCGACGGGTTGCATAATGAAGTAGGTCAAAAAGACGGCCAGCCCGATAAGAGTTTGATTGGTCGGCGTGCCTTGTGTTCCCAGCGCCTGCCGCAGAAAGTGGAAGACGACAAGTATCCTTACGAACGGCGTCATGGCGAGAAGCAGGGCGGGCAGCAGGGTCAGGATGGTGAGCATGATGACAATGTTCCAGGGCACCGACGAACTTCCCTGCGTCAGCCCCGGAATCGTCAGGACGTTCTGCGCGGCCGGCGGCGCGGCACATACCCCCGCGGGAAACACCACGGCGGCAATTCCCATGGCCAACCACCTCACCAAACGCCGAGGCCAAGATTGCTTCATCGATAAAGTCACCGGCCCTCCAAGAGGCGCGACTCCCGCGGCAGGGAAGGTTCGGAAATCACCATCCCCTCGTGCAGCCGTGCCAGGAGCACGAGAGAACTTCCGCTACCTCCCACCAAGAATTCCTGGCGGTCGAATTCAATGACCGCCAAAAAACGCCGCTCGCCAAGCGATAACGTCTCGCACACACGAAGGCGACGGACCTTGCGGGCCTTTATGGCGCGCCGGGCCCATTGCCATATGTTTTTAAGGGCGACCTCCCAGGCCGCCCCCGGCGGGGATGTTGTTTGGCTTGCGGCATTAACTTCCATAACTTTTGTTCCTTCCTCCCGGTCAAGCCCGATTACTGGGTCAAACCATTTCCGTCATCCGGACCGCTAACCGGCCGTCAATCACATCAAATTCTGCCCACGCCACCATGACGCCGTTCACCAGTACCGGCACATGCGCTCCTTCGCGGCGTTGCGTATCCACCAGCGAGTTGACGCCGAGAGAAAGCAGGTCACGAATGGTGAAATGAGGAACTTCTAAGGCGACGGACAGTTGGCAGGGCAATTCCAGTGCCTCCGGCCAGATTTCCCGGGGTGAGGGAACTGGTTCCACCACGCGGGTTTTGGCCTCATTTCCCATGACTCAGCGTTGCACCAGGAAATCGGTGAAATAGACTTCTTTCACTCCCAACTCGGGAACCCGCTCCCGCAGCGCGTGTACGAGTTCATCCTTGAGTTTTTGCTTACCCTCGGGGGCAAGCAGCGCGTCAGAGTGCCAGGTTGACAGCACAGCCAGAATGGAATCCCGGATGCGCGGGGTGGGGACTTCTACTTCCTTACTCTCCTTGGCGGGAAACGGGTTTTCCAACCCCAAATCAATTCCGACACGGAGGAAGCGGTTCTCCTCGGGGTCCGCCAAGTTCACCACAAAAGGGTCCACATGCAAGACGCCCTTGACCTGTGGGGTATGCGAGTTTTTGCCAGGGTCGCTCGAAGCTCTCTTGCACCCGGGGCTGGCCACGGCGGTAAACAACGCCAATCCCCACGGCAAGAACAGTGCACGCCAGGACCCGGGCTTGCTTTTTTTCCATCCTAATTGGGTGATGTTAGCCATATGTGCAACTCCAGAAAAAGCACGTCGCGGCCCACAAGGAAGGGAAACGCCCCAGAAGCCCCTAAGGATTAGAGAAAGGAAGAGAAACCATTATCTTTGCTGGGGTTCCGCGATGTGGATGAGCGCCACTCAACGCTCTCGGCCGGGCCCCGGCGGCCCGTGGGCGTTCCAAATTGGGAAAGACTCATGAGATTGTCCCAAGGTGGTTCTGCCTCTTCCATCCAACGCTGTGATGTGGCCACAGGCCCGGGCATCCAGGCAGCATGGACTTCTCACCGCGGTTGTGCGCTGCCGGAAGGGTGTGGCCAAAGAGGCTGCGGAAAAACGTCCCACCGGGGATAACCACCCCGGCGCCCAAGGCGCCACCCCTCCTCAGATGAGGAGGGGTGGCGCGCCGAGCGCCGGGGTGGTGCTGACAAGGGGATAAAGGGAAGGCGTTGAGAATGACAGCGCCTCGAGTTTCTCCGCAGCCTGTAAAGCCCCGCCCTTCCAAAACCCTAGTGAGAAATCCGGGCGGAGTGCGCCAGGGCGCCGTCAAAGTCCAATGGGGTTGAAAGGGACCCCTCACCTGCCCTCCTCCGTGGGGTATTATCTTCCCCGGGAGAGGGCAGGTATTTTGATTTCTCTCCCTCTCCCGTGGGGAGAGGGGGGACAGCAAGGCGGGGGGTGAGGGGTTTCTTCGCGGCTGATGCGTTCATGGCCATAGTGGCATGCGGCAGCCGTGACCTTGACGGAACCCGGCCGCGTGCGCAATGGTAGTTGGCGCACAATGCCGGATGGGTTACCATGCTGCTTTCAGTTTTATCGAGCTCCATAACTTGGAAACTGACTGGCACGCATCATTGATCTAAAGGGAGGTTGAAATGATACTGAATGGGCAAGTAGCGTTGATTACCGGAGCGTCAAGCGGCATTGGCCGGGCGACGGCGGAAGCCATGGCGCGCGCAGGCGCCCGCGTGGGTGTGAACTATCTCAAGAATCAAAAAGGCGCGGAGCAGGCGGTGGAAGCCATCCGTAAAGCAGGCGGCGAAGCTTTGGCGATTCGCGCCGACGTTACGCGCCGGCAGGAGGTTCATGCTCTCGTGGCCGCGGTACGCCAAAAATGGGGGCGCATTGACATCCTGGTGAACAACGCCGGCGACTTGATCGCCCGGCGCACTCTGGCCGACATGACCGAGGAGTATTGGGATCAGGTCATGGACTTGAACTTGAAGAGCGTCTTCCTCTGCACCCAAGCCGTGTGGGAAGAGATGGCGGCGCGCAAAAGCGGTTGCATCATCAACGTCACGTCCATCGCCGCCCGGAACGGCGGAGGCATGGGCGCCGCAGCTTATGCCGCGGCCAAGGCCGGCGTGCTGACTTACACCAAAGGTTTGGCCAAGGAACTTGCCGCGCATGGAATTCGCGTCAATGGAATCGCGCCGGGCGTGATCGCGACTCCGTATCACGAACGTTTCAGCCCCCCCGAGCTGATGGCGAAAATGGTGGCGACTATTCCCCAGGGCCGCCCCGGAACGTCGGAGGAAATCGCCGACGTCATCCTGTTTCTGGCCTCCCCCGCCGCGCGCTACATCCTGGGCGAGACGGTGGAAGTGAACGGCGGGATGTTGATGGAATGAGGTTATTGGGTCATCGGGCCATTTTGAAAATCACTAAATCGGCGGGTGCGAGGGGCGTATACCCATGAGGCAGGCCCGCTTTGCGCTTGCTTAGAGCGGAGGAAGCCCCCAAGCTCGTAGCCGGAGGTCTAACAGCCGCTGGTCGATATAACTGTGCGTCAGGAGCTGCCGAAAAGCGGCACGAAGGTCGGTTAAGTGGCCTCTCAGGTAAATCGTTTCGAGCAAACCCACGCTGCCGCGAACTTGGAAGCCTTCCGCCCTTGCCAGTTTGCGGGCATGGTAATCATCCAGCAGCAGGGCATTCGCCTGGATTTCCTTCCCCAGGAGAATGGTGCTGAGTTCACCAACCCCCAAAGCATACTTTTCCTGCACCGCCAACAAGGCCGCTGGGTTCTGAAGTTGCTTTTCCTCGAATTCCGAAATTAGGGAGCACAGTTCCGTTCTAATCCGTTAGATTGAAGTTGGTTAGACAAAATCTGAGGAGGAACAGAACAGTGCAACGAGAAATTACCGCGCTTTGGGGAGAAAAG
>JBEKQO010000233.1:0-12096 GCA_049519635.1 Terriglobia bacterium
GCTTTCAAGCCCCAAAGGGGCGTGATAACTTAGCCCAGGCCGACGGCCTGGGTTTCCAGATTGTCACGCGGCCGAGCCCTGAAGGGGCGATCCACGAAACGATCCTTCAGACCAACTGCTTAAGACGGATCGCTAAGCGCAAAACAATTTCGACGGGCGTTGGCGCGCCCCTTGGGGGCTTCCCAGCGTTGCTACCCACGGGCTGGTGGGAAGTTCGGGCTAGGCGCCCGGTGCCAGGGCTAGGTGCTGGGTGCTAAGGGCTGGGTGTTGGCACCGGACAGATGCTCGATCTAGAACCCGGCATCTGCCCCCAAGCCCCACATTCAGGTACCTAGCCAGTGCTCTGCCAACGGCCAATAGGGTCGAAAAGGACCCCTCACCCACCCTCTCCCCTGGGGGAGGGATTTGATTTCTATCCCCACTCCCTTGGGAGAGGGGGAGTCCGCCAGGCGGAGGGGGCCCCACGTTTTGCAAGTAGTCGAGCTGAGGGGTCTCTTCGCGGAGCGATGCGGACCGTGACTCTGAGTGATCCTTGGCCTCATCATCATTGAGCGCCCGACCCCTGCCACCGGCCAACCCCATCACGCGGCTATCTCACACCTTTTCATCAACTTATCGGCCTACTTCGTAAATATGTTGGAATGCGAAATATAAGTTGCTTCCTTTGTGTAAGTTATCGGCCTAGAGGAAATTTGAGGGGGTTTTTGCATTTTTGCGTCCGTAAACTGTTGCTATCTCCTGTGTTTTCATCAAATCATCGGCATTTTTATTAAGTCAATTGTTTTCAGTAACTCATCGGCTAGTGACATTTTGTCGCTTTATTTGCCCTTTGTTTTCATAAAGTCCTCGGGGTCGACCTTCATTTTCGATATTTCTGTCGGTAGGCTGTTTCCCGAGGGGGAATAACCTCATTAGCCCTAGGTGAAACTTACGGAAGAGAAATCCGAAAATTGGCTCCGGCCCGGGAGAGGTCGAATGGCACGACTCCAGCGGGGTCGGAAAGATTTTTATCATTGCCCTTGCCATCATTAGGTTTCACCTACGGTTAAAGATATTCCTCCCCTTCGGGGAGGGCCGGTGGTGCGCGATTCCACGCCGGCGCCGTTCTCCATGTTATAGCCTAGCATTAACCATGCCATAGTCTATAATTAGGCCTTCCGATTTCCTGTCCGTAGGAAGAATTGGCGAGAAGGGCAGCAAATTGCCAACCCATTTCCTGCCGGTAGGAAGGGGTGGCGCGGAATCCCCTGCGCCCGCCAATTTCCCGCCGGGTTCGAACCCGCGTAGCACCGAGCGATGTAGCGCCGGCCGGTTTTTCAAGCCTGCACCTCTTCTCCCCGGCCGGGCCCTGGCCTGGGTTTCTCACCACGGGTCTGGAAGGCGGGGCTTTAGCCCGCATTTCTCACCCGTTTCGGCGGTTCTCGTTGGGCGGTGGAGCTTTCACGCCCCTTTGGGGCTTCTCAGCATCGCTGCCCACGGGCTGGTGAGAAGTTCGGGTTAGCCCCGCCCTTCCGGCAGCCTCCCTCCAACCGTGGTGAGAAGTTCGGGCTAGGGCTGGCGGGCGCAGACCCCTGTCGGTTGGGATCAGCGATCTCCCGAAAGGACTTGTGGAGGCTGGGGGGTGGATGAGAGGGACGGACGGAAGGGGACACGATCCCGGGGCGCAGAAGGGGAAGGGCCATGCGGGCGAATCGCTGTCATTTTCCGGTCAATTCCGGTTGCAAGCCCGGATTGGGCGCTCCGTGCCCATTGTTTAAATGCATGCGATTGCGCAAGGAGTGGGGGCCGCTGTAGATGAACTCCAGGGCGATGTTGCCGGCCATATATTCCAGCAGGCTGTAATTGCCCATACGGAATGCATTCATGGCGCCATAGCGGCTGGGGTACCAACCGTAGACGGCCGTCATGGTGCCTGCATAGGGCGCGATGAGTGCGGGGAAAGAGAAGACGCGATGGCCGTCTTCGCCGCGGCGTGCGGTCAAGGTTGAAAGTACCGCATGGCGCAGCCGCGGCATCACTCCTGTGCACTCACAGCGATAATACAACGTGTCTTCCCGGAAGACTTCCGACAACGCATAACGCGTCGTGGTACTTGCGGCGGCAATGCCCAAGTCGGACACGAATCGCCGGCTGTAACCCTCGGCGCCTTGCCCCCACTCCGGAGGTAAGTTCCTGGCTTGGCCATACCACGCCGTGAGTGCGCCGCCGGTGATGGGATACGGGCCGAAGGCGTCGAAGAGGTAGTTGTGGACCTTCGTCTTCTGCGTCGGACGCGTGTACGCCAGGTGCAGTGGCGCCGGAGTGGTGGCAGCGCGAGTGCCGGGGGGATCTCCAGACTCGACCAGTGATTGCGCCTTAGCCGGGCCGGGCCGGGCGGCAAGGCTCGCGATCACCCAAAGCCAGAGCATAATGGGGTGTATCTTCATGCCGGGATTCTCACGGACCATTTGATGATCCCTCTAAGCACTGTAGGCTACTGTTCTGTATGCAGCAGGCTGGCGAGTTCCGTGGCCCTGCGGGCAAGCAACCTCCACTGCCGCCAACCCGCTTTCCTCCTCACTCCCGGGGATGGAAACTCAGCATGTCGCTTCGACGAATTCAGCCGGGCGGTGAGGCGCAGGCATCCCCTTAGTTAAAGGCGCCCAAGAGATAGGCAACGAGGAGGATCAGCAGGATGGTGCCCAGCCCGATGCCGGCGCCGCCGCCGTAACCCCAGCGGCTATGGCCGTAATACCCCCCGCCGCCGCCCAAAACTAACAACAAAATGATAATGAGGATCAACATTGTGGATCTTCCTTTCTTCTGAACGTTGGCTCGGCGCCGGCCGGGCGCAAGCGGATATCCGCTCGCTACGCGGCGGCCTGCTGCCTTCTTCCCCACATCTGCAGGCGGAGCCTCAGTGGTACACTCCCAACAAATTAACGGCGAGGAGAATTAGTAAGACGGTGCCTACCCCGATGCCGGCGCCGCCACCGTAACCCCAGCGGCTATGGCCGTAGTAGGCCCCGCCCACACCCAAAGCCAACAACCAAACGATGATGAGGATCAACATGGTGAATCTTCCTTTCCTCGAAGGGTCAGCTCGCGGCTGGCTGGCCGAAGGTTAATCCTTCCCGCGCGCCACCAGGAGGACAATTCCGCCTATGACCGCCGCTGCGCCAGCGATGGGAGGCAGGGCAACATAATGCTTTACGTCGCGGGTAGCGTGGATCGGTCCGATGTCAACCACCTTTTTGCTGGTTGTATACGTAAAACCTCCCCACGCAAGCCCCAACAGACCCAGCGCAATCAGGATTATCCCCAGCGTTTTGTTCACGGCTTCTCCGTCGGCGGCCGATTACTTCTCGAATACTTTTTCGATCTGGCCCACTTTCTTTTGCACGATGCCGGCGAACTTTTCGTTCTGGCCTTCCGCCTCCAGGTTGGGATTGTTCGTGACCTGTCCCGCTTTCTCCTTAACGTCACCTTTAATTTCATGCAGCTTGCCTTTAACTTGATCCTCCGTGCTCGATTTCATCTGTTTTCTCCCCTTATTCCTTCCCGGATTTTTAAAGCACATGCAGCGAGATTCGTCGCGATGATTTCATATGAGCCTTGGCGGCTTCCTCGGCATGCTGCACCGCCTGAAGGTGGTGGGCGTACGCCAGTTGAGCGTGATGGCTGGCCCTCTCGTAGTGGCCCGCCTGGTAAAATCTGGCTGCCTGCCGATGCTGGCGAGCCGCCTCTTCATAATGTTCCGCTGCTGCGTCGTGGTGTTCTGCCCCTGGCGCGGGAATCGAAAAATCGGGCCGTTGTGCGTGACCCGAATCAATAATGGAGCGTTTTGCGCCTTTCGGCATGACGTTTCACTCCTGGGTCGAGGGAGGCATGTTAGGCTGCCCGTTCCCGAAATTCCAAATTAGCCTCCTAGGGTCTTTGTACGCCCAGGCGATCCGCGCGTCAGTTCAAAAGTGCACGGGTAAGTGGTCAAAATTGCACAGGCGGAGGGGAGGCTTGAGTTTAATGCCCTGGGAACGGGGCCAAGGTTACTCCCTCGAAGCGGACTGGCGTTTGTACCCCGAGGCTATTATTGGCTCGCTGTGTGGGAATGAAACCTACAGAAGCAGCCGAGAGAGCGCTGCGGCCTTGGGGGACCGCAAGGCGAAGGGTGAGAGGGGCGAATCTTGGGAACGGTCAGCTTAAGTGAACAGTATAGTCCTCAGCCCGGATTTCTTACCAAAACTCTGGAAGCGCGGGGCTTTAGAGCCTGCGATAAACTCGAAAGTGCTGTCATTCTGAGCATTGACCGCCTTGTGGCTGTCCATGATAGGCGGAAACTCGGGCCGAAGAAGGGTAGCGCGGACCTGTTTTTTAGGTCTGCGGCTTTTCCTTGTCCATCGGGGACGAGCCGCGGACCTAAAAAACAGGTCCGCGCTACACGTGCTGAATCTGAAGGACTTACGTGTCGAGTTTCGGCAGAGGAGCAGCGGCGGTCCCGAGCCTTGCGAAGGAAAAATCTCGCATTGTCTTGAAACCGCTCAGAGCGAGATCCTTCGCGCAGTTTACCCTGAGCGGCAGAGCGAGATTCTTCGCTGCGCTCAGAATGACGCGAATGGGCTCAGGATGACAGTTTGAGGGGCTTTCCCGCAGTCTGTTTAGCCCCGCCCTTACCGTGTCCTCCAAACGTGGTGAGAATTCCGGGTTAGCATGAGTTTCTCACCACGGGTTGGAAAGGGGGCTAGACGGGCTGCGTAAAAACGCCCCAACGCAGATAACCACCCCGGCGCGCAGCGCGCCACCCGTCCTGAATCAGGAGGGGAGCTACTAAGGAACTCCCCTCCTCAGATGAGGAGGGGTGGCGCGCCGAGCGCCGGGGTGGTGCTGACAAGGGCATAAAGGCCAATTGCCGGGGCCGTAGGATGACTGACCGCTCTTTGCCGCCCCGATGCCGTTTTTTTCCCAAGGTGAAGCAGCAAAGCCCCGATTTGTGCGTTGTGGCAAATGGTATTCTGTGCTTGGAAATGCCGCAGGCAGCAATTCCGAATTGGGGGATTCGTCGCAGAGTTTGGCGGTCACATTGACTAAATGTCACTCACTCGCCTTTTTCGCGCCTTCTTGTCCTCTACACCGGTCCCAACCTATTCACTTTATTAGCACCCATGATGTATTTGTTAACACCCCATTTGGCTAAAGTCGTGCAGAAGCAATGTCGAAAGGGTATAGGGAGAGGAATGATGGCTTTCCGGGCGTCGCGGATCTCTGCGCACGAAATCGAGCGTTTCCAAAAGGTTCGCGAGCAGTCTAAGTCCACGATCACCATCGGTTCCATAGCGCCGGAGCGGGGCAGCAGGGATCCGTTCTCTTCCCGGAAGCCTCGCGGGAAATGTGCAGGAGGAGTGTGAAATGGGTACGAGTTTTCGGAAGCCGGTTGCGCCGTCGGCGGATAAGCGCTGGAAGATCGTGGAAGCCACCATGCGCCGGCTGGGCAACCAATCGAACGCGCTGATTGAAGCGTTGCATACCGTACAGGAGTCGTTCGGTTTCCTGGACACGGATTCGCTGCGGTTTGTGGCTACGAGCTTGCGGGTCCCACTGAGTCAGGCATTTGGAGTAGCGACTTTTTATCATTACTTCACCCTGAAGCCCCCCGGCAAGCATACCTGCGTGGTCTGCACCGGGACGGCTTGTTACATCAAGGGGGCGGGGAAGTTGCTGACCGATATGGAAAACAAGTACGGAATCAAGCCCGGAGAGACCACTCCGGACGGTAACGTTTCCTTACTCACCGCCCGCTGCCTGGGGGCGTGCGGCCTGGCGCCCTGCGTGGTCTATGACGGCCAGGTGGCGGGGAAAGTGAATTCGGAGGAGATGCTGGCAAGAGCTGGGAGGTGGGGGCAATGACGCCGGAAGAACTTGGCGAAATAACCGCCAAACAAGAGGAAGCAGAACGGCAATTCAAGCACCGCCTGCACGTTTGCACGGCGGCGGGTTGCCTCTCTTCCGGGAGCGATAAGGTCAAGGCCGCGCTGGAGAAGGAAGTGAAAGACCAGGGCCTCGAGCACCATTGTAAGGTGAAGGGCGTGGGTTGCATGGGCCTGTGCGCCAACGGTCCGCTGGTGGCCGATAAGCCGCGTAACATTATGTATCAGAACGTGACCGTGGACGACGCGGCGGACATCGTCAAGAGTTTGGATGCGGAGCCGGTGGCACGCCTCGAGTGTCCCACGGAGATGCCTTTCTTTCGCCGCCAGGTGAAGATTGTGCTGGAGAATTGCGGCCGCGTTGATCCCGAGCAGATTGAGGACTACATCGCGGCGAGCGGTTACGAGGCGCTGGTTAAAGCGCTGACGGAATACTCACCCGGGGAAGTGGTGGAGCAGGTTCTACGCAGTGGCTTGCGCGGGCGCGGCGGGGCCGGTTACCCCACCGGGCTGAAATGGGGCACGGTGGCGAAAACCGATGCCGACAAAAAGTACGTCGTGTGCAACGCCGACGAGGGCGACCCCGGGGCTTTCATGGACCGCAGTGTGCTGGAAAGCGATCCCCACCGCGTGCTCGAGGGCATGGCCATTGCCGGTTACGCCGTAGACGCGACGCAGGGTTACATTTACGTACGCGCCGAGTATCCGCTGGCCATCAAAAACTTAAAAACCGCCATCCGCCAGGCGGAAAAACTGGGACTGCTGGGGAACAACATTTTCGGCACCACGCACAGCTTTCATGTGGAATTGCGCCTCGGCGCCGGGGCCTTTGTGTGCGGTGAGGAAACGGCGCTGATCGCCTCCATCGAAGGCAAGCGCGGAACGCCCCGGCCCCGGCCGCCATTTCCGGCCGCCCAGGGGCTTTGGGGTTATCCCACGTTAATCAATAACGTTGAGACGTTCGCCAACATTCCCCCCATCTTGCGGAATGGCGGCGACTGGTTTGCCCGTATCGGGACAGAGAAGAGCAAGGGCACGAAGGTCTTTGCCCTTGCCGGCCGCGTCCTGAACACCGGCCTGATCGAAGTCCCGATGGGCATCACCTTGCGCGAGATCATTTTTGATATCGGCGGCGGCGTGCCCGACGGGCGCAGCTTCAAGGCGGTGCAGACCGGGGGACCTTCCGGGGGCTGCATTCCGGCGGAATTCCTGGATATGCCGGTGGATTATGAGTCGCTCAAGAAGCTCGGTTCCATCATGGGCTCCGGCGGCATGATCGTGATGGACGATACCTCGTGCATGGTGGATGTCGCCAAGTACTTCATGGAGTTCTGCATGTCGGAGTCCTGCGGCAAGTGTGTTCCCTGCCGGGCGGGAACTTACCAGATGCACGAACTGCTGACGCGCATTACGGAAGGGAAGGCCACGCCGCAGCATGTGCTGGTGCTCGAGGAATTGTGCGACCTGGTCATGAATACAAGCTTGTGCGGTCTGGGGCAGTCGGCCCCCAATCCCGTGCTCAGCACCTTGCGGTATTTCCGCAATGAATATCTGGCGCACGTGGAGGAAAAGAAATGCCCATCGGGAGTGTGTGCGTTGCAAGCCAACAGCTAACAGCTGACAGCTAACAGAGGGAGAGTCACGGATGCAGCATTTCAGGAACCTGAAGGTCTGGCAGCGGAGCCACCAACTGGTTCTGGATTTATACAAGCTGACCTTGGGATTCCCGAAGGATGAGAGATTGGGTTTGATCTCGCAATTGCGGCGCAGTGCCGCCTCAGTCCCGACAAATATTGCTGAGGGCGCCAAGCGCTTAGGACAACAGGATTTTGCCCGTTTTCTTAACATAGCCGAAGGATCTTTAGCGGAGACCGAGTACTTGATCGTACTGAGCACAGACTTGGGATATCTCGCCAGTACCCGAGCTAAATGCTTGTTCGAGGAAATCTCTGAAATCGCCCGGATGCTGAACTCGCTTCGGGCGAGGATAGTTGAAAAGGCGGCATGACCCAAAAACGAAAACACGACCGGCTGTCGGCTGTGAGCTGTCAGCTGTCGGCTAATTTAATGGAGGTAGAGGCTTGAGCCAAGCGGTTCGCGTAATCACTCTGAACATGGATGGGCGCGACATCAGCGCGCGGGGCGATCAAACCATCCTCCAGGTGGCGCGGGAAAACAATCTGTACATTCCCACGCTCTGCCATTTGACGGGCCTTTCCCGCGTCGGCGCCTGCCGCCTCTGCCTGGTGGAGGTGAAAGGCATCAACAAACTGCTTCCTGCCTGCGTAACGCGCGTCGAAGAAGGCATGGAGGTTACACTGAGCAGCGAGCGGCTCAGCAAGTACCGGAGACAGATCCTGGAGCTGCTTTTTTCCGAGCGCAATCATGTGTGTTCGGTATGCGTCTCCAACGGGCATTGCGAATTGCAGAACCTTTCGCAAACCCTGCAAATGACTCACGTACACTTCGCTTACCGGTATCCGCGCCTGCCCGTGGATGCGTCGCATGAGCGCTTTGTGTTGGATCACAATCGCTGCATCCTGTGCACGCGCTGCGTGCGGGTGTGCGACGAAATCGAAGGGGCGCACACGTGGGATGTCCTGGGCAGGGGAGTAAATGCCCAGGTGATCACCGACCTTAATCAGCCCTGGGGCGATTCGGAAACCTGCACGAGTTGTGGAAAGTGCATCAATGTTTGCCCCACTGGGGCGCTGGTAACAAAAGGCAAGTCGGTGCAGGAAATGACCAAACAACGGCAATTTCTGCCCTATCTTACATTAATGCGGGAGAGACGCTGGTGAGCAAAGCACGGGTTGCAACATTATGGCTGGATGGCGGCTGCTCCGGCTGCCACATGTCGCTCTTGGACATGGACGAGCGCCTGTTGGAACTGGCCGGGAAGATCGACGTCGTTTTCAGTCCTTTGGTGGATCAGAAGGAGTTCCCTGAAAACGTGGACGTGGCGTTGGTGGAAGGCGCCGTCTGCAGCGATGAAGACCTGGAGAAGGTTCTCAAGGTTCGCGCCCGCTCCCGCCTGCTGGTCTCCTTGGGGGACTGCGCGGTGACCGCAAACATCCCGTCCATGCGGAATCCCTTCAAAGTCGAGGAAGTCCTGCACCGGGCGTATGTTGAGAACGCTACGCTTAACCCGGGAGCGCCTACCGAGGGCGTTCCCACGCTGCTGCCGCAAGCCCGGCCGGTTCATGAGTATGTGAACGTGGACGTATACGTGCCGGGATGCCCGCCCTCCGCGGACACCATTTACATGGTGCTCACGGACATTTTGGAGGGGCGCTGCCCGGAGTTGAGCGCAAAGACGCGGTTTGGTGCGTAAAGGCAGTCCACAGCTCACAGCCGACAGATGACAGTCATCTGCTCAGCAAGCGGGTGAATGTCGATAGTCGAAAGTTGATGACGGCGGTGACGTAAGGGAAGGTTCGAATGTCGGCCGTCAGGTAAATGATGGTTTGGCTGTCGGCTGTGAGCTGTTAGCTGTGAGCGACGAGTTTCCAGCGACGGAGAGGGATGGGAAAGCGATAAACCATGAGCAAGCAGACGTTGATGATCAATCCGGTGAGCCGCATCGAAGGGCACGCTAAAATTTCGATTCATCTCGATGAGCAGGGGCAGGTTACAGACGCGCGCTTTCATGTGACCCAACTTCGCGGCTTTGAAAAACTCTGCGAAGGGCGGCCGTTCTACGAAATGCCGTCTCTGATGGCTCGGACGTGCGGCATTTGCCCAGTGAGCCACCTGATTGCCTCGGCGAAAGCCGGTGACGCAATTTTGGGGACGCGAATTCCCTCCGCCGCTGTCAAACTGCGCACCATTCTGAACCTGGCGCAGATTGTACAGTCCCACGCGCTCAGTTTTTTCCATCTCTCTTCACCCGATCTCTTGTTGGGAATGGACTCCGACCCCGCGCGCCGAAATATTTTTGGCTTGGCAGAAGCCCATCCCCAAATGGCCCGCGATGGCGTGCGCTTGCGGCAAATCGGCCAGCAGATTATCGAGAAAATGGCAGGGAAGCGGATTCACCCTGCTTGGGTAGTAGCCGGTGGAGTTAGTGCGCCCCTACCAGAGGCGATTCGCGACCAGATCCTGGCCGTGCTGCCGGAAGCGATGCAAATCGCGCAGAAGACTCTCGACTGGTTTAAGAAAGCTCTCGACCAATTCCGCGAGGAAATCCGGACTTTCGCCAATTTTCCCACTTACTTTATGGGCTTGGTGAGCCCGACCGGAGAGCTTGAACACTACAATGGGTTTGTCCGCATGGTGGATTCGCGCGGCAATATTGTGGCCGATAAGCTGGACCCCACCCAATACGCGGACTTCATCGGCGAAGCTTGCGAACCCGATAGTTATCTGAAGTCTCCGTACTACAAACCGCGGGGTTATCCTGATGGGATTTACCGGGTCGGGCCGCTGGCCCGCCTGAACATTGCCGACCGCTGCGGCACCCCGCGCGCCGACCAGGAGTGGGCCGAGTTTCGCGAACTCGACCGTGGCGCGGTGCTGAGTTCTTTCTATTATCATTACGCGCGGCTTATCGAAATCATTTACGGCCTCGAGCGCATGGAGCAGTTGCTCCAGGCCCCGGATATCCTTTCCAAACACGTCCGCGCCTTTGCCGGGACCAACAACCCGGAGGGCATCGGGGTGACCGAAGCCCCGCGCGGAACCCTGATCCACCACTACAAAGTGGACGACAATGGGCTAATCACCTGGGCCAATCTCATTATCGCCACCGGCCATAACAATCTGGCGCTGAATCGCGGCGTTCTGCAAGTGGCGAAGCATTTCGTCAATGGCGAGAAGCTTTCGGAAGGTATGCTCAACCGTGTGGAAGCCGTGGTGCGCGCTTTCGACCCTTGCCTGAGTTGCTCAACCCACGCCCTGGGGCACATGGCCTTGCAAGTACGGCTTTTAGCCGCGGATGGGGAAGTATTGGATGAGTTGAGACGATAAACACGGAGTGAGGAGTTAGAAGCTAGAAGTTAGAATCTGGAATCTAGAAGCTAGAAGGCAGGAGAAAAGAGTCAGTAGGCAGAAGACGGAAGGCAGTACGCAATAGATAGTGGAAAGTATTCTGTCTCCTGGCTTCTAACTCCTAGATTCTAGCTTCTAAACCCGCGAAGGAGCTTTCCATGGCCACGCTGACCTCCCTCCCGCTGGCGGAATCCGACCAGCAATTCCTCGATAAAGCCATCGCCGGACAGCACGGTCACCCGGGGGCTCTCCTGGGCATCCTGGAAAAGGCCCAAGAGCACGAACCGCGAAAGTTTCTCTCCCGCGAGGCCCTTGAATACATCGCCGCCAAAACGGACACACCCCTGGCGCGGATTTACAGCGTGGTCACGTTTTACGCCCTCTTCAACCTCGAGCCCCAGGGAAAAAATACCATCTGCATCTGCCGCGGGACGGCTTGCCACACCCGCGGCTCGCGCGATCTTCTGGAGAGCCTGATGTTCAAGCTGGGGTTCCACAACCCGGACGAAGAGCCGGCGGACAAGATCGCGCTCAATACCAGTGATGGCAAGTACACGATTCGCACGGTGGCATGCTTTGGCCAATGCGCGCTAGCTCCCGTAGTGGAAGTGAATCACGAAGTCTACGGCCATATGAACGAGCAGACGTTGCAACGCGAGCTAGAGCACTTGGGAAGGGAGACGGCAAAGAAATGACGCGCATCCGGGATTTGAGCACGTTCAGTACCGTTCGAGGGGCGGGGATGGCCAAGCTTCTGCCTTTCCGGCCTCGCATCGCCGTAGGGATGGGGACCTGCGGCGCCGGCAATGGTTCGGAAGGCGTCTTTCACGCCTTTGCCGATTCCATCGACAAGCGCGGCCTGGATATCCATCTGGCCCGCGTGGGCTGCTTTGGATTCTGCGCCCAGGAGCCGCTGGTGAATGTTTGGCTTCCCGGCCGCCCCCTGGTGATTCTCCGCCGTGTGCAGAGCCAGCACGTCGATGAGATTCTTGATGACGTGATGATGGGAAAGATCCCCACGGACCTGGCACTCTGCAAGATTGAGGATTGGGACCACATCACGGCGCAAGTCAAGTATGGCAGCGGCTACGCCAACATTCCTGCCTGGCGCGACATCCCTTTTTTCAAAGGTCAGAAGAAGATCGTTCTGCGCAATTGCGGGCTTATCAATCCCGAAGATGTGGAAGAGTACATCGGCGTGGGCGGC
>JBEKQO010000234.1:0-12077 GCA_049519635.1 Terriglobia bacterium
AGCCTCACCGGCATTTGCGCCCTTTTTACGGTTTGCGTCCTCTTTTTCATTCTCGGTTATCTGCTGTGGTATGGCGGCAAGTCGCTGAGCTGGGCATTCTTTACCCACCTCCCGGCGCCCGTGGGCGAATCGGGCGGGGGGATGGCCAATGCCATCGTGGGCAGCGGCAAGCTTCTGCTGCTAGCTTCCTTGCTGGGCGTCCCCATTGGCTTTCTGGGGGGCGTGTATCTGGCGGAATTCGGCGGCAGGACCTTTTCCTTCTTTGTCCGCTACACCACGGACTTGCTGAACGGCGTGCCGTCAATTGTGATAGGAATCTTCGCCTACACGATCATCGTTCTTCCTATGAAGCACTTTTCGGCGTTTGCGGGCGGTATGGCGCTCGGCGTGATGATGATCCCCATTGCCGTCCGCACCACGGAGGAGTCTCTGCGGGCGGTTCCGCTCATGCTGCGGGAAGGCGCCTTGGCCCTGGGGGCAAGCAAGTGGAAGACCGTGGCAACGGTGGTGGTGCCGGCGGCGATGCGCGGAATCGTGACCGGCATCATGCTGACGCTCGCTCGGGTGGCCGGCGAAACCGCTCCCTTGCTCTTCACCGCGTTTAGCAATCGCTTCTGGAGTTCGGGTTGGAATCAACCCATTGCCTCCTTGCCGGTGATGATCTATACCTACGCGATTGCTCCTTACGACGATTGGCATCGGCAAGCTTGGGCGGCGGGACTGGTGCTTCTGGGGTTGGTCTTGGTCGCCAACATTGGGGCGCGCTTCGTTGTGTCCCGGGGAATTTCTTTTCGCCAGGTGTGAGCCGTGACTTCTGCTTCGAGTGTTCCGACTATGGTTATGAAGACGTCTGAAGAATCCCGCCCCACTGAGCGTGCGGCAGGCGCTACAACTCCTTGGCCGGCTGAAATCAAGCTGCGCGCGGCCGGGGTGGATTTCTATTATGGGGGACGGCAGGCGCTGCACTCCATTAACTTAGAGGTTCCCACCGGGCGCATTACCGCGCTGATCGGTCCTTCCGGCTGCGGCAAGACAACCTTCCTGCGAATTCTCAACCGGATGTATGAGACGGTGCCGCGGGCGCGCCCTGAAGGCGAAGTGCTGCTGGATGGAGAGGATATCTTTTCGCTGGACGTGGTGAACCTGCGGCGAAGAGTGGGGATGGTGTTCCAAAAACCCAACCCGTTCCCCAAGTCCATTTTTGAAAACATCGCCTACGGCCTGCACATTAATGGAATAGGCGGCAAGGGCACCCTGGCCGAAGCCGTGGAGAAGAGCTTGCGGCGGGCGGCGCTTTGGGAGGAAGTTAAGGACCAACTCCATAAGTCCGCCTACGCGCTTTCGGGTGGCCAGCAACAGCGGCTGTGCATCGCTCGCGCCTTGGCCGTGGAGCCGGAAGTCCTGCTGCTCGATGAGCCGTGCTCAGCCCTGGATCCGATTGCCACGGCGAAAATCGAGGATCTGCTCTTCCACCTGAAGGACATCTGCACCATGGTCATTGTGACCCATAATATGCAGCAGGCGGCGCGCGCGGCCGACTACACGGGCTTCTTCCTGATGGGGCGCTTGATTGAATTCAATAAGACCGCGGTGATATTTAAGACTCCCGCCCGGAAAGAGACCGAAGATTACATTACCGGCAGGTTTGGGTAGGGTAGAATCCGGTGAGCGGGTGGACAAAATGCTGACAGCTCACAGCCGACAGCTAACAGTTGATGGCGAAGAGCTGGCAGCCGGGAGATGACCATGAAAGGCAGGAGTTTACTGTTGGCTGTCAGCTATCGGCTTTCAGCCTTCAAGAGGGGGGAATTGATCTTTGCGCCACTTTGTTGAGGAATTGGATTATTTGCGAAGCCGCCTTCTTGAGATGAGCGCGTTGGTGGAAGACTCCGTTTACCGTAGCGTTCTCTCCCTTGCGGACAAAGATCCCCAGCAGGCGCAAAGGGTTCTCCAGAATGAGGCGGAGATCAACCGCATGGAGATCGAGATTGACGATCTTGCCACCCGCCTGCTGGCTCTCCAGCAGCCGATGGCGACCGACCTGCGCCTTCTGACGTCGGCCATTAAGATTAACAACGACCTCGAGCGGATGGGCGATTTGGCGGTCAACATCGTTGAACGGGCGCTTTCCTTGATCAACGAGCCCCTGATGAAGCCTCTCATCGACATCCCGGCCATGGCTAGCCGCGTCCAGTCGATGATTCGCAAAAGCCTGGACGCCTTTGTAAGACGCGACGCCGAGCTTGCCCGCACCGTGCTGGTTTCTGACGACGCCGTCGATGAGTTGCGCGACGCGATTTACGAGGAACTGATCACTTACATGGAACGCGACCCCAAGACGGTCCGGCAGGGAATCAACCTGATGTTTGTGGCCCGCAACCTGGAGCGCCTGGCCGACCACGCCACCAATATCGCCGAAGATGTTCTCTTCCTGGTCGAAGGTGTTGACGTCCGTCACCACGCCGAAGCCCGGGAGTAAATCAACTATCCCTGTGCTCGGCGCGCCACCTCTCCATAACTAGGAGGGGAGTTGTATAAAACGCTCCCCTCCTCAGATGAGGAGGGGTGGCGCGCTGAGCGCCGGGGTGGTGCTGGCCCGGAGATTGAGGGGTAGCGTTGATAAAAACAGCCCCTACGAGATTTTTCCGCAGCCTGTGAAGCCCCGCCCTTCCGGCAACCCCGTTCAAGCGTGGTGAGAAATGCGGGCTAATAGCATCGGCGCATCCAAACTCTGAGGCGGAATCCGCATCAAATAAACCCGCCCCTTCCGGCCCAAGGGGATTTTGTCTTTGACTGCGGTGGCCTTTTAATGATGAAATGGTCAGTCCGGCTCTAGCCGTCCATCTTGACAGGGCGGCCGGTCAATGTTTGGGGGAAATGGAATGAAGGTAAAAGTCTTTGCACTACTCATAGCCTGCTCGCTCATCGGCGGCATGGTAACGCCTCTCTTCGCGCAGCAGCCGGAAAATCCCAACGTCGACGAGATCACCGTCCCGGAAGGTACGGAGTTCAAACTCCAGTTGCATACCACCCTTAATTCCAGCGCGTCCCATGCGGGTGATCGAATCATGTGTACGTTGATTGACCCGGTGGCCGTCGAGGATCGTGACGTGCTCTCGAAGGGCGTCCGCATTGATGGCCACGTGGGCGAGTCCCGGCCCTCGGGGCGCAAAGGCAAGGGCGGCTTACTCACCATTGTTTTCGACACCGTGGAACTTCCCAACGGCCAAAAAGTGGCGATTTTGGGCTCATTGACCGAAGTCTTCTCCAGCGAAAGCGGCAGCGATCCTAACGTCGGGCCGGAAGGCGAACTGAAAGGCAAAGGCCCCAATCGTAAAGAGCAGGCTTTGCTCATCGTGGCTCCCGCCTTGGTGGGAGCGGTGGGCGGCATCGGGACGGCAATCGTCCTGGGCGCCGCAGGCATCATGACGGCCCTCTTCCTCCCCAAGGGCAAACAGGCTTCTCTCGCCGCGGGCTCACTGGTGGGTATGCGCCTGGATCGCGACGTTACCTTGGTAATCCCTTCCGCCGGAAGATAGAAACCAAATTGCTTTCCAACTCATCGGACTGAGGGTGGGTTTCTGCCTATGCCTCGGGGCAGAAGGCAGTGACCCGTATGAGGAAAGCAGCAGGCGAATAGGGAATGAGCAAGCTGCTGCGGTCAGGGCCATCGTGGCCGCGGTTTCTACCCGCTACTCCATGCCATTGAGACCTTGGGGTCGTCAGTGTCGCCCGGCCCTTGACCTTGAAACTACTTCGATGCAGTTGGGTGGTCGGTGGCGGCCGGTGGTGTCGGCGATGGCGTCTCGGGTTGTCCCGCTAACACCGCAGTAACCGAACCGGGAAGTTTGTCCGCATTCGCCAGCATCAGCGAGATCTGCCACATCTGGGTCTCCGACAGGCTCGGGTTGAAAGCGGGCATTCCCGTCAGCCGAATTCCATTCGCCACCTTCCAAAATGTCTCGTTGGGCGGGTCGTCGGTGACGCCCTTCCCCTGCAATAACTCCGGCGGTGGGGGAAACTCTCCGCGGGCGATGGCGGTCTTTTCCTTCCCCGGAACCCCATGGCAAACAGCGCAATGTTTTAGATAATCATGCGCGCCGGCAAGGTAATTGGTTTCATTGGCCTCAATCGGGACAATCTTTGGCATTTCCTTTTGCAATTTTGCATGCAGCGCCATATTCGCCAGTTTCTCCTCGAACGGCATGGGACTTGAGGCGGTAGCCACTGGCGCGTAGCCTCCTGAGAAGTAGGCGTATACTCCCCCGATGATGCAGACAAGAGTTACGATTATGCCTGCCGTGAAACCTTTCATCTCTGGCCTCCTGTTTTGGACCTGCCGTAAAACCTGCGTTCGCAACCTTCTGCCTACTGCTCTCAGGCCGCGGTGCGGGCTGCGGAGTTTTTGCGCCGAGGGCCTTTGACTTTCTCGATCATGAAGCGCGGAAGCTTCAGGGCGGGAATCTCAAAGTGGTTCTCCAGCGCCACCCGGCCTGCTCCCAAAAGGCTTGCTTCGTTTCCCAAGCTGCCAAATCGCACGGTCACACCCCTTGCCGAGTGGTTCAGCGCCTTCCGCCGGATGACCCGCGTGAGCTGATCCAGCAAGCCCGGCCCGGCCAAACTGAGTCGTTGATCGATCACAATCACGGCGGGGTTGAAAAGGTTCACAAGATTGGCCAGCCCCACGCCCAGATAGCCAGCCGCCTGCTCGACAATCGCCGCACAGATCTTATCTCCCTGGCCGGCGGCCTGGAGGACCGTCCAACCGGTAATCTTGTCGGGGTCGCCCTCCGCCAGAGCCAAGGCGGAAGAAGTCCCTCCTTCGGCAATCGCTTTGCGGGTACGCGATTGCAGCGCTGCGGCGCCGGCAATGGCCTCCAGGCAGCCAAAGCTGCCGCACTTGCAGGCGGGGCCATCCTCAATCATGTGGGTGTGGCCGAACTCGCCCGCCGCATATCCCGCTCCGTAGAAAAGCTTGCCATTAATTACGATTCCGGCTCCGATGCCCGTCCGTCCGTATTCGACATAGATCATGTCCTGGGCCAATTCACCCGGGCCCAGTCCTCTTTCCGCCACGGTTTTAGCTCGCGTGATATTCTCGACCGCTATGGGAACGCCAAATTCCTTTTCAAAAATTTCCTGCAGGTGGAAGTCCTGGCAGAACTCCACCGTGGAAGACATCACCATGACCCCCTCTCCACTGTTGACCAAGCCCGAGCCGGCCACCCCGATGCCGACCAACGATTGGGGGTGCACACCCGCCTTCGCTATGGCCTGGTGGGCGAGGGCAATAAGTTGGCGAGTCAGGCCGTCCTTTCCCTCGCCCAGTAAGGCGGGCTCCCGGACGCTGGACCGCATGAGCAGATGAAGATCCAGAATGGCCGCCAAGGCATTCTCATCGTCGAACCCGATCGCCAGGATAAACCGGAACTCCTCATTCAGCCGCAGCAGCACTTGCTTTCGCCCCATAGGATTGTCCGCGCGCCCTGCCGGCAAGAGGCGGCCCTCGACGAGCAACTCGCGGACCAGCCGGGAAATTTCACTGCGTTGCACGTGGGTCAATTCGTGGATTTCCGCCCGCGAGAGCTGGCCGTATTTTAGAATCAGAGCTTCGATCATCAGCCGATCGCGTTCGTTTTTGGTGGTGACATGTTTCATGGGGCGCCTTTCCTACACCGGTTACCACGGGATGAGTGCGTGTGCATTACCCGGGATTATACATAAGTGGATAATAACAATAAATTAAACATAAATTCCGATGCAGCCTATACACCAAGTTCCGGCACGATCTGCTTCTACAAACTAATATTAGGGGAATTGCGGAGGGACGGGGAGATAAAAATGCAGTCGTGGCTCAACTTGATCTGGAGGCGGTTTTACGCCGCCCTTTGGCGACGTAAACTCGCCGCTACAATTTCCAATTGACCCACCACCGAAAATGCAGCGCTTCACCTTCCCGGAAGCCAGGTCTTGAACTGCTCGTCAACCTCCACCTGGTAGCCACTGGCCAGGCGATTGGTTTCGTTGGCCATCCCGACCACCGCCATGAGTTCCGCAAACATCGAACCGGTCATACCGGCTTTGCGGGCGGCTGCGGTGTGCGAGGCGATGCAATACCCGCACTGATTGGTGGCGCTCACCGCCACGTAAATCATCTCCTTGGTGAGCGGGTCCAAAGCGCCGGCTCCCATGATCTGCTTCACGCTTTCCCAGGTGCGGCGGAGGGTGGCAGGATCGTGGGCCAGCGCCTTCCAGAAATTGTTGACGCGATCCGTCTTCCGCGTCGCCATGATGTCATCGTAAATAGCGCGGACTTCCGCGCCGGCGTCCGGGTACTCAATCAGGCCTAAGGTTGCCATTGCGTGTCCTTGTAATGCTTCGCTACATTGGATTCTTCTTCGCTGAACGAGGCCATAGTATCGAGGCCCCAGGCTGGGTGCGTCATTCATCGATGCGTGCGCCGATATACCCTTGCAGATCACTTTCATCGCGCTCATTGAGTTTCAGGAACTGAATTCCAATCCCGGTCGGCGAGGTCTCACGAACCACCATAGCGCGCGTTTTGAAGATATGGGAGACGTTCGGGAGGTTAAAGGCCACTTCCAGTTCCTGGCCGATGCCCAGACCTCCGGAAGAAGCCAGCAACATCCCGCCCTCACTGATGTTCACGCTGCCGGAGCGAAACCGCTTCTGCGGCACGGGTCCTCCAATGCAATCAACCTCCGTGCCAAAGGAGAGCCGCGCATAGCGTAGCCTTTCTCTCAGCATGAGTCCGCGCGTTGCGCCCAGCAGTTTGTGAACCCGGTCGCGGCTGAAGGGTTTGCCGAGAAAGAAGTTGACGCCTGCTTCAAAGCCCTTGCGCATGGTTTCGGCGTCGTCCAAGGCGGTGAGCATCACGATCGGGACGCGGCGGTTCAGTTTCGAAAGGCGTGTCTGCCGGGTGAGGAGGAAGCCGTCCACATAGGGCATGACTACATCCACGAACAGTCCATCGACTTTTTCCTTCTTCAATCGCTCTAACGCCTCACGGCTATCCACAACCTCGATGACTTCGCACCCCAAGGATCCCAGTTGCGTCTTCAGCAAGTCCAAAACGGCAGGCTCATCGTCCACAGCCATAACTCGGAGTTTCACGTATTCCCTCCCCTTGCCATCAGCACTTAACTATGGGGAAAGGGCCCTTAGTCGCGAAGCTTTCGTATCTTGGGGTCGCACGCCATCCTTCATCGGGCCTGAGCGGTAATGTCGAGCGGATCGTCCAGTCCCGCATTATCTGCTTTCAAGGTCTGATTCTCTCCCCGCGGGCGCCTTAGTTCAAGCCGATTTTCACCCGCCTCGGTACGGATTCTAGCCCAAGTTTCTTCCGGGATCGAAAGGAACACGTCGACGATTCGAGGGTCGAATTGCCTTCCCGACTCTTTCGTGATTTCAGCGCGCGCCACGCCAAAGGGCCGTCCACGCCGGTACGGCCGGTCAGACATCATGGCATCCATAGTGTCGGAAATGGCGAAGATTCTTGCTCCCAATGGGATTTCTTCCCCTGCCAAGCCTTGGGGATAACCTGTGCCGTCGTAATACTCCTGATGGGTGAGAACGATTTGGGCGGCAGAGGCGAGAAAGGCTACCCGGCTCAGCAATTCATACCCGATCTGCACGTGTGTCTGCATAATGGCCGTTTCCTCGGGTGTCAGCTTGGAGGGCTTGAGGAGGATCGAATCCGGAATTCCTATCTTGCCGATATCGTGCAAATTCGCGCCTCTTTCCAATTGCTTGAGCTCATCGCTGGAGAAACTGAGCTTCTTGGCCATCTCCAGGGAATAGAGGGTGACCCGCCGGGAGTGCCCGGCGGTGTCATTGTCGCGAAGATCCAGCGCTCCCGCCAATGCTCCCAGCGTTTCATCGTAAGTGAGTTCAATTCTCCGCATCGCGAACTTAAGCTGTTTTGTCCTCTGCTCGACCATCTCTTCCAGACGATGGCGGTACTCTGCCAGTTCTGCCTCCATGCGCTTCATATCCAGCGCCCGGCGGAGACTTACTACCACGGCCTCCAATTGGAAGGGTTTAAGAAGATAATCCGCCGCCCCCTGCTTCATCGCAGTGACTCCCACCGCGACGTCGCCCACCCCCGTAGCCATCAGGAAAGCGGTATGCGGCACAAGACGGCGTGTTGCTTCCAGCAGTTCCAAGCCTGAAATCCCCGGCATGTTCAAATCGGAAATGATCGCGTCAAACGTCTCTTCCGAGAGGAGCTTGAGAGCCTCTTCCCCGCTGTTGCAGGATTGGGAGGCAAAACCAGAGAAATTGAGCTTGGTGGATAAGAGGGCGCATATTGCCGGGTCGTCATCAACCACTAAGATACGGAATTGAGGTATTGAATTCATTACAAGTTTGCCCCTTGTATAGCTTTATAGTATTTTAGATGAGCCTAGCACAGGCAAAACACACGCCGCAAGTCTATTCACCGCTACCCAGCGCCGCCGATGCGGTCGATCTTGCCCCGCGTCATTGCGGGTTCGTCCAAATCATGCGGGCTGATCGAGGGACATTTTGTCCACCTCATCTGTGTTTTCAAGCATATAGTCGGGCCATCCTTCATTTTTAACATCTTTTTGATTCAGCTCCCCACTTTTGACCTGTATGATCCTAACTTCCTTATTTTCAAAAGCTTGACTCTTTTCACTCCGCATCGGGTATCTCCCGGATCTCTACTAACTAGCTTTATTTTCATGCACATAATCGTTTTGGATGCCGCTTTCGTCAACTTCTCCTTCGCCGGGTGGGCGTTTGATCGTCAAGAACATTGTTGTCAGCCGCCACAATTGGTGTAGTCTGGAATCTTCCATCCTCTGCATCAGCAGCAATTGTTTGTCCTTCGAAGCCTGTCGCCGGGTATCGCAAAAGGCGTTCCCTGCGTCCCGCCTTTGCTTCCCGTCTCCCGACTTCTGGCCTCGCAATCCTCAACTGCCCATCCTCAATCTTCCGTTCAGCCTCCGGCAGCTCACAGTCACACCCCTTTACTGTATCAACCCGTGCTATTAATGTCAAGGTAAAATTGCCAGAGGCGGAGGCTATGAAATGTCGCGGCGGGAAAGCGGGTATGACGCGGACCGGCAAAACAAGTACGCGCTACGCTACCTTCGTTAGCAAGAGGCCTTCGCTCACGGATGGGGTTGGGCGGAATCGGTCGGCTGGGGTTTCATGGGGTCGGCCCGCGGCGGCTTTTCCGTCTTGAAGAGATTCTCAAAAACCTCGCGAAGCTTGTCCGTGGCCTGCTTGGAGAAGATGCCGGTGAGTCCCGCGATGCCCGTAACTCCGTAAGGGCTCAGGTCTCCGGCGCCGGCGACACCTGAGATTAGGCCGCCGCGCGCGGCAAAATAGACGAGCACTGCCAGCGCGGAGCCGATGAACGGCCGCAGCACGTACCACCATTCCCAACTCTTTACGAACTGCCGGTTGCCGAGGTAATCGGTGAAGGACGTTGCCAGGTGGATAAAGCTCCCCAGCGCCCCCGCCCCCGCCACCAGAGCCAGAAAGCGAACTTCCGTCCAGACATCGGGTGTCCAGAGGCCGGGGATTACCGTTACCGTCAGATGGTCGGCCCTCAGAGGTACCTGTCCCGGCCACAGCCTGAGAAGCAGATACAAGAGCAGCAAGTTCAGAATGATGAGATAGACGCCGAAGGCAAGAACCCACGCCTTCGAGGCAGCCTGCGATTGATCGACGGATTCTGCGGCCATGATCTCCCCCCTTATCCGATCGAGCAAGCGTGATCTACCACAAAGACATTTTCCGGAACCGGCGGGCACTTTTCCACGTCGAGATACTTCTTGCACCCCTCCTCGGAAGGAAGAGCGGTAACACGCTGGCGGGCAAGCGCCATCAGGCCGTGGATGTCCATAACGTAGATTTGAACCGTGGAAGAGCGCAGCGGGAGCCCTTCGTTGGTCGCCCACTCTTGGGCGATCTGCCCGCCCAGAGGCAGTATGTCGTAATTCACACCTGCGCCCAAAAAGGGGGTGCACTTGCGGTCTTTGATTCTGCCCAGGAGGAGCTTCCAATCATCTTCGTTCATAGCTCACGTGTCATCGAGTGCAGTTACGATATATTTGAGTGTTTCTGAATTCAACGGGAACAACCGAGCGCAACACGTCAGTTCATTTCCCTCCGGATTGCCCTCCGCGCCCTGAAAAAACTGCTTGCCATGGGAAGCTTTTTCCGGCATAGATTGCCATGCAGGATGGCCTGACGATTCAACTCATAGACGCCTTGACAGTTATGGCCGTGTGCCTCTGGCAACGAACGTGCTACAAATCCCCTCCCAGGCGTAGGTCACGCTTCTGATAGAATGTAGCGAGGAAGCGGTAGCGCATCAGCGTCGGGGCAAAAGAGTTGCGAAAAGGCGGAGCTCGGGCGCAAAGGGCGGAACAAGTTATGCTGTGGGAAAAGAAACCCGCGACCGCCGACCGGCAAACGCCGGCACCGGTCCCGGTTCCGCCTGTGAAACCTATCGAGGAGAAGCCTATGGCGGAACCCGCGAAATCCTCAGTCATCTCTCCGATCGACCCCGGCCGGACCCAGTTCGGCCGCTCTCTGACGGTCAAGGGGGATGTGTCGGGAAGTGAGGACCTCACCATCTTTGGCCAGTTCGAAGGCACCATCAACTTGCAGGGGCATTGCCTGACGATCGGACCGGAGGGCAAGGTGAAAGCGGAAATCCAGGCAGCCCGTGTGGTCATCCACGGCTCCGTCCACGGGAATATTTCCGTAAGGGAACGCGTGGAAATCTACAAATCGGGGCACGTGGTAGGTGACCTGATTGCTCCCGGAATCTCCATCGAAGATGGCGCGTATTTTAAGGGCAAAATCGAGATCCTGAGAGAGGGAGAGCACGAGCCTGAACCCCATTCCGCCCTCCAAAGCCCGAAGGAATTCGCCGCTCTGCCGCCGCGAGTAGCGAGTTGAGGGTTGGTTGCGGAATTAAGGCGTCGGTCGGTGGGAGGTAGCGCGGCTAGGTCGCGGGGGGACAAACAGTTCTGGCGCAGTTCAATCCTGGGCGACCACGGAGGAAGCGCGGCGTTCCATTTCCGAAGCCGAATTGGCATGGTCCGGGTAGTTTACCACCTGAATATCGGCGGTAAAGCGGTTGCTGGCGCCGGAGGCGTCGGCCAATCCTTCCGAAAGACGACTGGCCGCTTGCCGGGCTAACGCATCGGTAACGGACGGCAAGACAATTCCGAAGACATTAGTAGACAATCGGTAAAGCGAATCTTCCACGCGCAGCTTGCGGCTGAGGACTTTGGCGGCGTCTCCCAAGGCCACCTCAGCTTGCGGACCCTGGGCGAACATCTTCGCGGGGTTTACTCGTACCACGAGGAGAGAGAGCGGTTCATTCGTCTGGGCCGCGCGGCGGAAGTCCATGGCAAGACGATCCTGAAAGTGGCTGAATCCCATCAATGTGCCCAGCAATTCCCCGCTTGACTGTTGCAGGACCTGCGCCAATTGCTCGCGTTCCGCGATGAGGCTGGCGCGGAGCCGCTGGACCACAAACATCCGGTTGAGTAGATACACCACCGCAAGGATGCACAGCGCGCAAAAGCCGAAGAAGAGGGTGCGCGAGGGCGCCACCGGAATCACGGCCGCTTTGCCGAAGACCGTCGGGTACATCAGCAGGGCCATGCCTCCTCCCAGGATTATGACCATGACCAATGCCAGAATGGACAACTGCCGATCTCGACGGTCGAGTGTCTTCTGACTGACCTTGTCAAACACTTCCATAGTGTGCTCCGTTCAACAGGAATAGCGAGCAGGCCTATTCGCAGCCATCCGTCTATTTATACTTTGCTCCGTGAATGCCTTTGACGCGTCCTAAAGCATCCCTTGGTTATGGAGTCTATCACGACGTTAATTCACCATCGTTAAGTATGTCACCTCCGATTGCAATTAGCTAGACCCCCCGGGGCGCACGTCAGCAGAGTGGCGTTTTCGAAAAGAGGGCGTGATTTTCTGTTTCTCCTACTGTATTATATACGGCAGGAGGATCAACATGGATAACGTCAGCCCGGCAGTTCCTGCTCGCA